>CANPXP010000001.1 GCA_947586255.1 uncultured Lachnospiraceae bacterium
CAGACAGCATGAATTTATGCTGATGTTTATACCAAACAACAGCGCGGGGAATTTAGTGTGTTGTTAAGCAGTCATTAATTATACCGACATACAATAGAGAAAAATTGATTTCACGTGCAATTGACAGTGCGCTTTCCCAGTCTTTTTCAGATCTTGAATTGATTATTGTTGATGACGGCTCTCAAGACAACACCAAAACCGTGGTTGAAAAATATAAACTCGTTGACAAGAGAGTCATATATATCTATAAAGAAAATGGCGGGCAAAATTCGGCTCTGAATGTCGGGTTGAAATGTGCGCGGGGAAAGTATATCGCTTTTTTGGATTCGGATGATTTTTGGCTGAGTGGGAAATTGGAAAAAGTTTATAATAAGTTTCAGGAAGATCAGGAGTTTGGCTTGGTTTATCATCAAACGGGAATTATAAAACGAGGAGGAATCAAGCCAGGTAAGACCGCTTGTCTGGAAGGATATATTTATGGAAAGGTATTAAGACAAGAATTTTTGTCAGCGCCGACATCTTTGGCAGTGAAAAAAGAATGTATGGAGGAAGTACATGGATTTGATGAATGCTTTGTAATGTTTCAGGACGACGATATCTGTTTTACTTTAACCAAAAGATATAAGGTGGGACTTGTTAAAGAAATTTTAAGTATTGTCGGTAGAGAGGCCGATCAGCGGGTTACCGGTGATTATTTAAAAGCAGCACAGGATTATATGAAGCTAATTGATAAGTATCAGTATGATGTTGTGGAATACTGTGGAGAAGAAAAACTGGCTCAGATGTATTATAAAGCGGCAATTCGATGGGCGAAGGTGGGAAGAAAGGAGGAGGCGCGCAGCGCTTACCACAGTTATTCTACATATCAGAAGAGTGAAAAGAAATGGCATTTTCAGTGCTTATATTACTGTTCACGCACATATATGACTTTAAAAAAAATAAAAAAGCATGTAGAAAAATTTATTTTTCATTAGAAAATAAGACGAGAGAGTAAAGGTGAAAGAAAACGTATGGAGACATTTCAGGATTATGCATACTACTATAATCTGATATATAGCGATAAAGACTATGCGAAAGAGGCTGAAACGGTTCGAAGAATTATTGGCAGGCATCAAGCGGCGCCGGTTAAAAAAGTATTGGATATCGGCTGCGGTACGGGGAAGCATGACGTCTGTCTGCATAAGCTGGGGTATCAGGTCAAGGGCATAGATCTGAGTACGCAGATGGTAGAAATAGCCCGGCAAAACGCTGAGGGAATAGATGGCCTCGAATTTGAAGTCGGCAACGCGCAGGAATACAAAACGGATATAAAATATGACGCAGTGCTGTCGCTGTTTCATGTTATGAGTTATCAGAACGATAACGAACAGATTCTGGCTGCTTTTCAGACAGCGCATGATGCTCTTGTGGGGGGAGGTATTTTCCTGTTCGATACGTGGTATGGTCCCGGAGTGTTGACTGACAGGCCGGCTGTGCGGGTAAAACGAGTGGAAGATGATCGCGTCAGCGTGGTCAGATATGCGTCTCCGGTTATGGAGCCTAACAGAAATATAGTGAATGTGAATTATGATATTCTGGTGATTGATAAGACAGACAGAACGGTTAGAGAGATTAAGGAAGAACATAGAATGCGTTATTTTTTCCTGCCGGAAATCACCTTTTTTCTGCAATGTTCAGGCTTTGAACTGTTGGAATGTCTGGATGAATGTACGCTGGGAGAGACGGGATTTGAGTCGTGGACAAGCTATTTTGTCGCACGCAGAAAGTGAGAGAGATGGAATTTATACCGGTAAACGAACCGCTGCTGAACGGCAATGAAAAGAAATATCTGAACGAGTGCATAGATACAGGCTGGATTTCTTCGGAGGGACCGTTTGTAAAACGGCTGGAAGAGGGAATGGCCGCCTATGTCGGGAGAAAGTATGCGAGCGCGGTCTGCAACGGGACGGCGGCGCTGGATCTGGCGGTAGAGGCGTTAGGACTGCAGCCGGGAGATGAAGTCGTCATGCCGGCGTTTACAATCATTTCCTGTGTTTTGTGCCTGGTCAGACGCGGGATCAAACCTGTGCTGGTGGATGCGGATGCCAATACCTGGAATATGGATGTCAATCAGATTGAGTCGAAGATTACTCCCAAAACCAGGGCAATCATGGTTGTCCATATTTATGGGCTCCCGGTTGATATGGACGCGGTCATGCAGATTGCAGAGAATCATGGGCTCATGGTAATTGAGGATGCTGCGGAGGCACACGGATTGGCATATCGGGGGAAAAAGTGCGGCAGTTTCGGCGATATCAGTATCATGAGTTTCTATCCCAACAAGCATGTGACGACGGGAGAAGGCGGCATGGTTCTTACGGACGATGCAGGGCTGGCGGAGAGATGCGATTCCTTCAAGAATCTTTGCCACAAACAGGGATATCGGTTCGTCCATGAAGAGCTGGGTTTCAATTATCGAATGTCTAATATCCAGGCGGCCGTGGGAGTGGCACAGCTGGAGAAGATAGAGGAGCATCTTGCCAGAAAGCGGGAAATCGGACATTTTTACCAGCAGGCATTCAGAGAGAATACAAGGTTTCAGAAGCCTTTAGAGGCCACGGAATATGCCAATAATATATACTGGGTATTTGGGTTGGTGATGCGGCCGGAAGACAAGAAGTCGGCGCGGGAGATTATGGCGGAGCTGGCTGATCAGGGTATCGGCTGCAGACCGTTTTTTTACCCGATGCATCTGCAACCGGCTCTCCAAAAACTGGGTTTGTTTGCGGGAGAGCATTATCCGGTGGCGGAATGGCTGTATGATAAGGGATTCTATATACCAAGCGGCTTGGCGCTGACGGACGAACAGATGGAGTACATAGCGAAAAAGGTGAACGAACTGGGAGAAAAATAAAGCAGATATGAAGGTAAATATTATTAATACATCTTCGGGTTGGATATTGGAAAAATTTGCGGTAAGACTGCAGGAGGAATTGACCAATTTGGGGGTAGCCGCATCCATCAACAGACATAGAGTAGAAAGCGCGGCGATCAATCATCATGTGATGTATGATTTTATTAATTTTGCGGGGCATCCTCATGATACCTTTATGATTACGCATGTGGATCAAGACTGGCGCGTGCGGGTCTTACAGGACAGGCTGCGTCAATGTGGTATGGGAATATGTATGTCAGAGGAGACGATGAATACACTCACAACCTATGGATTGCCGCGCAAGAAATTGTGTTATATCAATCCGGCGCATGATCATGTGATGAAGGCCAAGAAATATGTTGTCGGACTGACACATAGAAGGCACAGCGAAACTGATTTCAGAAAGCGAGAAGAAATGCTGATTGATATAGCGCAGCAGATTTCGCCGGAACTGTTCAAATTTGTTATTATGGGTGACAGTTGGGAGAGTATAATCGATGAACTTCGGACATTAGGGTTTGAAGTTGATTATTACAATGAATTTATATATGATAAATACTTGGAAATTATGCCCAGTCTGGATTACTATTTTTATTTTGGTATGGACGAAGGCTCTATGGGTTTTCTGGACGCGCTGGCAGCTGGCGTCAAGACGATAGTAACGCCGCAGGGCTATCACCTGGACGCCAGGGGAGGCATTACCTATGCCGGAGAGACCGTGGATGATTTTGTGCAGATCTTTCATGAGATAGAGGGAGAACGCAGAAAACTGATCGCGTCGGTTGAGGACTGGACATGGGAGAATTTTGCCAGAAAACACTTGGAGGTATGGCATTATCTGTTGGGGGATGTAGAGATGGCAGAACTGTATAAGAACAAGGGGCGGTACAAGGACGGTATTTTTTCAGTTTTCCCGGAGGACTATACTGTGCGGCCATACTTGCTTAAGGAACTTCAGAATCATAATTATATAAAGGCTTCTAAAATAGCGGTTCAACGAAGCAAAGAGGTTGTGGAGGATTTTAAAAACAGGAAAAAAGGCTTATGAATAATATCAAAGCGCTGAAAAGAGTTGCTCTGCAACTGAATTATGTGATGAACCGCCGTCAGAAGATTGCGTCTGTCGGTGTGTTCGTCTGTATGTTGGTCGGCGCGGCGCTGGAGTTGCTGGGGGTGTCGGCGATCTATCCGTTTTTGCAGACCATGCTGGAAATGGACAGCATACAGGATCAGTGGTACGGTCAGATTTTGCACAGAATAGCTCCTCAGGCGGGGGCGCGGACGATACTGATTGTGATCGGCGTCGGCGTTATGCTGGTTTTTGTCCTGAAAAATATTTTCATGGTTTACAGCGCGTATGTGCAGAATGCTTTTGCGGCCAAGCTGGAGAGGGAGATCGCGGTTAAACTGATGAACGCTTATCTCAAGCGGCCGTATGAGTTCTTCCTGAATACGAACAGCAGCGTGATTCTGCGAGGGGTAACGCAGGATGTGACTGGAGTATACAACATTCTTCTGTGCGTATTTACGATATTGGCGGAATCCCTGACAGTCACGGTATTGGGAGTATTTCTGCTCTTTCAGGATTGGGCCATAGCGATTGGCGCGATGGCGCTTGCAACAGGAAGCATGTTGCTCATGACGCTTGGCATGAAGGGCAAGATGAAAAGGGCGGGTAAGGAGCAGAGGAAGGCTTCTGCCTTGAAATACCAGTATGGGAACCAGGCTGTCAATGGCATTAAAGAAATCACTGTTTTGGATCGTAAGGAACGCTTTGCGGGGCAGTTTGAGCGGGCGGCGCTTCTGGAACAGAGAGCACTCACGGTTTACGGTTTCCTGCACGCCTGCCCGGACCGCATCTTGGAGGGGGTCTGTATCGCGGGATTTATGGGAATTGTCTGCATCAGGGTGGCGGTGAGCGAGAGTCTGGAAGACTTCGTGCCGGTGTTGGGCGCGTTTGCGATGGGCGCCTTTCGCATACTGCCGTCGTTTTCAAAGATCGCTGATAGACTGAATACGATGGTCTTTCATCAGGATTCGCTGCAGGAGGTGACTGACAATCTGCGGGCGGTGGAGCGTGATGATTGGGGCTGGGAGAATGCGGAGACGCCGGCGGACAGAGAAGAACTGAGCTTTCACAAGGAGCTGTCCGTAGATCATGTGGACTGGCGCTATCTGCATGCGAAGGAGAACGTCCTGAAGGATGTCTCACTGACGATCAGCAAGGGGGAATCAGTGGCGTTTGTCGGCGCATCCGGCGCGGGCAAGACGACGCTAGCGGATATTATTATGGGATTGTTGAAGCCGCAGTCGGGCACGGTCCGACTGGATGGTGTCGATATTTTCGGTTGTCCTCATCAGTGGAGCAAAGTTATCGGATACGTGCCGCAGTCCGTCTTTCTGATCGACGATACGGTCAGAGCCAACGTGGCATTTGGGCTGACGCGGGAAGAGATTCTGGACGACAAGGTGTGGGAGGCCTTGCGTCAGGCGCAGCTCGAAGAGTTTGTAAAAGGCCTGCCCGACGGGCTTGACACCATAGTGGGCGAGCGGGGCGTGAAGTTCTCTGGCGGACAGAGGCAGCGCATCGCGATCGCCAGGGCGCTGTACGAGGATCCGGATATCCTGGTCCTGGACGAGGCGACTTCCGCGCTGGACACGGAGACGGAGACGGCAGTGATGGAGTCGATCGATATGCTGCGGGGTTCCAAGACGTTGATTATCGTGGCGCACAGATTGTCTACGATCAGGAATTGTGACAGAATCTATGAGATTGTGGACGGCGCTGCGGTGGAGAGAGATAAACAGGAGGTTCTGAACGGAGATTAACATGAGATATCTGACAGTGATTCCCGCCAGGGGCGGGTCTAAGGGAATTCCCCTGAAAAACATATATCCGGTGAACGGCAAGCCCTTGCTGCTGTACTCGCTTGAGATGATCACACAGGTGCAGTTCGAAGGGGACGTCGCGGTCAGCACGGATTCGGAGAAAATTAAGCAGGTCGCGCGGACTGTGCCGGGCATCGAGATTGTGGACAGGCCGGCCGAGATCTCCGGGGACAAGGCCGGAACGGAATCCGCACTGTTACACGCGCTGGAGGTGATGGAGGCGCGCAGAGGCTACACCTATGACGCGGTTGTCACACTGCAGGCAACTTCGCCGCTTCGGACGCCGCAGATGGTGCGGGCATGCATGGAGCGGTACGAGGCGGACCGGGACAGATACGATGCGCTGCTCACGCTGACGGAGACGCGGATCGATTATTGGATCAAAGAAGGAGAAGGGCATTACCGACGGCTCTATCCCAACGCGCCGAGAAGAAGGCAAGACAGAGAGCCGATCTATATAGAGAACAGCGCGGTCTACATTACGGACAAGAACGCTTTGATTGAGACAAATTCGGTGTTGGGGCATTCGGTGAACGGTTATGTGATACCGGAACGGGAGGGCGTCGACATCAATGAGCCTGTCGATATTCTGCTCGCGGAGGAGCTGCTGCGGCAGATCGAAGAGGAGACAAGAAAAGGGTAGAGGAGGAACAGATATGCCGGTAATAACGATTGAAAACAGAAAGATCGGGGACGGTCAGCCGGTCTTTGTCATCGCCGAGGGGTGTGACAATCATATGGGAGACTTGGGGGCGGCGAAGGAGATGTGCCGTCTGGCGAAGCTGGCGGGAGCCGACTGCATCAAGTTCCAGCACCATCTGCCGGACGAGGAGATGCTGCGGGATGTGCCGATGTCCTCCAATTTTGATATGCCGCTGTACGATTTCCTGAAGCTGCATGCCCTGACACTGGACCAGCACGTGGAGTTGATGCGCTATTGCAGGGAGATCGGCATCATGTACCTGTGCACACCGTTCAGTCTGAAGGCGGCCTATGAACTGAATGAGATCGGCGTGTCCGCCTTTAAGATCGGTTCCGGCGAGATGACGGATATCCCCACTCTGCGCGCTATCGCGAAGCTGGGTAAGCCGATGATTGTCTCTACGGGCATGTGCACGCTCGACGAAATCCGGAGAACTTATGACGCGCTGACGGAGGAGAAGGCGGAATTTGCCTTTACCAACTGCCTTTCGGAGTATCCGCCCAAATACGAGGATGTGAATCTGGGCGTGATCGCCAGAATGAAGGAGGCGTTTCCGCAGGCAGTCATCGGACATTCCGATCATACGCCGGATCTGTATACATGTTATGCTGCTGCGGCCTTGGGAGCGGCGATCATCGAGAAACATGTGATCCTGAGCAAGCAGACGCCGGGGCCGGATCAGACCGTCTCGATCGACTTCGACGATCTCTATCATCTGGTGGACGGTATCCGCAAGATTGAGCTGGCCTCCGGTTCGGAGAAGGCGGTGCACAGGAATGAGGAGAGCATCAGAGAGTGGGCCTTCCGGAGTATTGTATCCCTGCGGGAGATTAGGGCTGGCGAGGTGATCACGCAGGATATGATTTGGTCGAAGCGGCCGGGGACGGGGATACCCTCTCATCGTATGGGCGAGGTGATCGGCAGGAAGGCGGCCAGAGATATTGCGTGCAACGTACTGATCCGGTGGGAGGATCTGGAAGGATAAAGGATGGAAAAGGAATGACTGTGAAAAAGATAATGGTGATCACCGGCTCCAGGGGTGAGTGGGGATATATTCGACCGATTCTGCGACTGATAGACAGGCGGGATGATGTGAAGGCGGTACTGGTAGTGACCAATATGCACCTTTTGCCAGCTTTCGGGGATTCCTATAAGGAGATTGAGAACGACGGTTTTCACATCGATTACAAGGTGCACATGTCACTGGACGGATACAGTCACGTGACACAGGCGAAGTCGCTGGGTATCTTCTTAACCTCCCTGCCGGATATCATAGAGAATGAGAAGCCGGATTGGATTCTCCTTGCGGGAGATCGCGGTGAGCAGTTGATGGGAGCGATTGCGGGCGCATATACATACACGCCGGTCGCCCATATCCAGGCCGGGGAAGTGTCCGGCAATATCGACAACATGACGAGGCACGCCATAGGTAAGCTGACGCATCTGCATTTTGCGTCCAATCAGGACGCGGCCGACCGTTTGATCAGGCTGGGGGAGGAGCGGTTCAGAGTACACAATGTGGGTGCGCCGCAGATCGATGAGATGGTAGCGGCGCAGTATACGCCGCTTGAGGAGATCGAGGATAAGCTGTGTGTCCACCTGCGGGAGGGTTATCTGCTGGGCGTCATGCATCCCGTGACGGAGGAGGCCGATAAGGCGGAAATGCAGGCGGAGGTTTTCATCAGGGCGTTGAATCATTTTCCGCTGCCCAAGATCATTATTCTGCCGAACAATGATGCCGGATCCAACGACGTGAAGCGGGCGATTCAGGAGCATCGGCAGGGTGAATATTATATGTACGCGAATCTTAAGCGGGAGGACTATCTGGGGCTCTTGAGAAATGCGAAATGTATCGTGGGCAATTCCAGCTCCGGGCTGTTGGAGGCGCCGACGTTCAAGGTCCCGGCGGTCAATATCGGAAGAAGGCAGAACCTGCGCTTCAGAGGCGTCAACGTGATCGACGTGCCGTTTGAGACAGACAAGATCATTGCGGCCATCGAAAAGGCCATGAGCGATGATTTCAGAAGCTATCTGGACAGAGAATGTGTCAATCCCTACGGCGATGGCCATTCCTCAGAGCGTATTCTGGAGCTTCTGCTCGAGACGCCGATCGATCAGACACTGCTTGTCAAGAAACTGACTTATTAGCGGATGAAAAGAGGGTATGTTATGGATCTGGACAGATATTGCGTGAGAGAACGCTATACGATCAAAGAGGTTCTGGAACAGTTTGAGAGCGACAATCACAGAGTGGCTATCGTGACGACCGACTCCGGGAAGGTGATCGGCGTGGTCAGCCAGGGGGATATTCTGCGGGCGCTTTCCTCGGGGCGCAGTCTGTATACGCCTGTCAATCAGATTATACGGAATTCTTTTCTGCATCTGTACGAGAGAGATCTGGCCAAGGCGTATCCGATCTTTCGTAAGACGCAGATCAGCCTCCTGCCGGTGATCGACCAGGGCAGCAAGCTGGTGGATCTGATTACGATAGAGGATATTTATGAGTATCTGGAATCGAAGCGGGAGAATATCTGCCGGGATGGAAACGGCGGGCGTAATTGAGGAGACGAAAATGTATCGGGTTGAGGATAAATATTGCTGCGGGGAGGCCGGGCTGCGGGCCCTGCAGAGCAGAGTGGACGCGGCGCTGCGTCCGGACGCCAACGAGAGCGGCGCGGACGGTTACAGCGTGGTCAGTCTGTACTTTGACGATCTGGCGGACACCTGTTATCAGGATACGCTGGACGGGAACGAAACGCGTGACAAATTCAGGATTAGGATATATAATAATTCTTTAGATGAAATCCGGCTGGAGGTCAAGAGGAAGAGAGATTCCAGAATCTATAAGAAATCTCGGCGCATCGATAGGGGAGAGATGGAGCTGCTTCTGAACGGGCAGTGCATCCCGGATGAAATGTCGGAGCGCGATCCGGCGACGCTGTTTAACCTTGCAATCCGGACACGCGGACTGCGACCTAAGATTATCGTGGCATATGAGCGCAAGGCGTATGTGTATGGGCCGGGAAATACGAGAATCACGTTTGACAGACATGTCAGGGCCAGTGATCGCGTGGAGTATTTCGGACGGTCGGATATTGTGTATGATCCCCTGCGGGAGGATGACTGCGTGTTGGAAGTCAAGTATGACGAGTTTATGCCGGATTTTCTGCGGCAGCTGCTGGAGCTGGGAAATATGCAGCAGGCGGTTTTCTCCAAGTATCAGCTGTGCAGAGAACTGTATCTGGATAAGGGATAGCCTCTGGAGGGAGCCCGGTTTTCGCGGATCGGAGGCAATATTACGGAAGAAAGGATAGGAGAAGATGTCATTTAGGGATATTATTAAGAACAGTGTGTATGAGAGTCTGGGAGGCGGCACCAATCTGACGGCGTCCAATATAGTGCTGATCATTGCGATCGCCTGTCTGATCGGCGTCTACATTTTTATGGTGTACAAGCTGACAAGCAAATCCGCCTTTTACTCCAGAGACCTGAATGTGACGATGGCGGGACTTCCGCTGGTGATAGCGGCTATCATGGTGGCGATGCAGTCCAATCTGCTTGTCTCCCTGGGTATGGTGGGCGCGCTGTCTATCGTCAGATTCCGTAACGCGGTCAAGAATCCGTTGGATCTGCTGTATATATTCTGGTCGGTCAGCGCCGGAATCATCGTCGGCGTCGGGCTTTATGTGCTGGCGTTTGTCCTGTGCATCATCATGACGATCCTGCTCCTCGTACTGGAGATGGTTCCCAATGCCAAGGCGCCGGATCTGTTGGTGCTGCGCGGTCCGGAGACAGAAATGGATTATGAGAAGCTGGAGTCCGTGCTGAAATCAGCCGGCAGATATCACAGAGAAAAATCGAGAACGATCAAAAACGGAGAGACGGAGTTGATCATTGAAGTGAGACCGTCCGACAAGGAGGCGCTTCTTGCGGGTCTGTCGGATGCGAAGATGTTCTCGCTGATCAACTGTATCTCTCATGACGGCGAGAGCCGGATATAGCCGTAACAGTTCGTGCAAAGCGGAGCCGCAGTATGTGGAGAGTATCGTTGTTGGTGACAACCTATAATGTGCGGGGCTGCCTTCCGGCCACGCTGACCGGTATCGAGAGTCAGAACTACGCGGATGTGGAGGTAGTGATTGTGGACGGCGCTTCCACGGACGGAACGGTGGATATGATCCGGGAATTTGCCGCGCGGCATGACGGCGCGGAGTCGGACAATATCGTCGTCCGCTGGGTTTCCGAGCCGGACGGCGGACTGTATGACGCGATGAATAAGGCGTGGCGTATGTGTACCGGCGATGTCGTGGCGGTGTGCAATGACAGACTGTGCGGGCCGGATGCGGTCACGAAGCTGGTTCGGGCGATCGAGCAAGGCGGGCCGGGGTGCGTAGGCGCACACGCGGATCTGGTCTATATGGACGGCGAGCGTGTCGTCAGAACTTGGCATATGGGAGAGGGAAAACTTGCACAGGGCTGGATGCCGGGGCATCCAACCCTTTTTCTGAAACGCGAGGTGTATGAGCGGTACGGCTGCTATGACACCGGTTACCGCTGCGCGGCGGATTACGAATTTATGGTCCGCTTTCTTAAGGATGAGAATAATCGGCTGGCTTATGTGCCGGAGGTGCTGGTCGCTATGTACTATGGCGGAACAAGCAACGCCGGCCTTCGCAATTATCTGGTTTCTTTTGCGGAGGGGTACAGGGCGCTTCGTACAAACGGAATCTCGCACCCACTCACGGTTACGGTGAGGAGAACTCTGCGCGTCCTGCGGCAGTTTCGAGAGTGAGAGGGATTTGGTTGCCGACTGTGGCAGTTTGAGGAGACAAGGATATGAAACTGGGAAAATATCTGTATCCGGCAGTGAATGCCGTGATCCGTGTGATGCTGTTTGCGATTGTGGCTGGCATTTGCCTGCAGAGCATGTTCAGTACGAGTTTTATCGGATATGTGGTCGGAGAGGACGGGCAGAAGCAGGAGAAGACGCTGAATATTGCGGATCAACCCTGGAAGCATCTGCTCGCGCTGGCTATTTTCGTCGGTGTGTGCGTTTTGGCATACAGAATTTTCAGGCGATTTGCGGGGAAAGGGATTCCAAGGGAGCGGGTGTTTCGGCTGCTGGCCGCCGTGACCTTTGGCCTGGGGATAGTCTGGGTATTGATTACGCAGTTGGAACCCGGTTCCGATCCGATGAAGATTTATCAGGTGGCCATGCAGTGGCGGTGGCATGACTTCTCAGCTTATGCGGAGGGCGGCTATATGTTTCGCTATCCGTTTCAGGCAGGGATTGTCCTGTTCTACTATCTTTGGTCCTTTGTGTTTGGTGTCGGCAATTATGTGGGCGTGCAGTTCGTCAATGTGTGTGCGCTGACGGTAATTTATCTGCTCTTGGCGAAGCTGACGGCTCTGTTCTGGAGCGAGGACAAAACTGTGCCGGTTCTTGCGTATGCGGCGCTGATTTTGTGGCCTCCGCTCGCTTTCTTTGTCACATATCTGTACGGAATCCTGCCGGGAATGGCGCTGTCGCTGACGGCGGTGTACTGTGCGGCGCGCTATCTCGGCACGGGAAAATACCGCTATATCCTGCCGGCGGTGCTGTGTATGAGCGTCGCGACGGTTCTCAAGATGAACTGTCTGATTTATCTGATTGCGATCTCATGTTTTCTGCTCTATGACGCGGCGGCTGCCCTGCTGTCAGGAAAGAAAGAGCAGCTCAGGCGCGCCGCAGTGTCTACGGTATTCGTTCTGCTCCTGGTTCTGGGCACTGCGGCCAGCAACCGCATGTGTGAGAAATATGTGGAGCGGCTGTCGGGCTATCCCACGCCGGACGGTGAGACGATGCTCTCATGGGTGGTTATGGGGCTTTCGGAGGCTCCTTTCGGGCCCGGCAGCTATAACGGTTATATCGGGGATATCTTTATCAGATATGAGTATGATACGGAGAAAATCAATGCTGCCGCGAAGGCCGATATCGGGAAGATTGTCCGGCGTATGTCGGAGAATTTCCTCGGGGACGGTTATTGCTTTTTCGCGCGCAAGAACGCGTTTCAGTGGAACGATCCTACGTTCATCTGCCTGGAGTGTACCCGGGGCAGAGGATCGCAGATCGACGTGCCGGACGGCGTGCAAAGTCTGATAGACGGCAGCGGAAGCGTGAAATTTTATCTGGTCATGAACTATGCGCAGACGCTGATTCTCTTCGGCGTGCTGTTCTATCTGGTTCTGAACCGGAAGAGTAAAAATATCGGGGAACTGATGGGGGCTGTGATCTTTCTGGGCGGTTATCTGTTCCATTTCGTGTGGGAGTCGGGGGCGTCGTATACGCTGCCCTACTTTGTGATTATTCTGCCGTATGCGGTCAAGGGGTATGCCGATCTGGTGCGCGGTATAGACGGGACGCTCGCGGCGGTGCGGCAAAGCGAATCCAAACGGCAGGTTATTGCCGGTATATTCCGCAGATTATGCGGACCGGCTGCGGCTGTTCTGGTGTTCGCGATCTTGGTCGGTCTGTGCAGTGACAGAAATCTGTTTCGCGATTCCATCGCCTTGGACGACGGGGAGGATGCGGCGCAGCAGTTCTATCACAGAGGCGAGGATAAGGCGGGGCCGTCCCTGGTTGAGACGCTTGCGTCGTTCGGCGGCGGCTATGGATACCTTGTTCCCAAGCTGGATCAGGAAGCAGCGCTGTCTGAGTCGGATGGCGGCGTGACACTAGCTCCTGTGCCGGCGCAGACGGCGGATCGGGCACAGACACGGCAGCCGCACGTTCTGTCCGATATTGAAGATATTGAGCATATGGTGGCTGTCCGGCAGGGAGAAGACGGGGCGACGATACGTTTTCGCAGCAATGAGCAGGTGCTTGCGGCAGATTTGGAGCAGGAGACGCCGCGGCTTGTGAGCTATCTGGACGACGGCAACAATATGTTCTACGAGTCGTCGGAGCTGTCCTGGGAGTGGGATATCAGCGCGGCAGACGGGGGCGGCTTCTATATCACGCTGGGAGAGCGGGCGCTTACCTGCAGAGGCGGCGTGGTTGCGCTGGAAGAGTTGACGCGGGGAGACGAGCAGATCTGGCTTCTGCGGCAGTGATCAGTGCCGCAGAAGAAGACGAAACAGTCCATACAGTCCGTGACGGACGCACAGAGTGTAGAGACGGTTGTGCGTTCCGGTGATGGCGTTTATGGGAACGGATCGAAATGCTCGGCGGATTTTTTCGTCGCGGCATTCGTCTGCGAAATATTGACGGAAATCTTCACCGTTCTGCGCCATTTTCCGAAAGACTGCTTCATAGGCCAGAAGACTCTGGTACACGCAGAAATAGTTGAGCTGTTCGGCCATATAGGGATATCTGGCTGTGTCTATAACCTGCCACAGTGTGTCGAACACTTTGCGGTTCTGCGGCAGGCGGCTGAGCGGCGCACTGCGGCGGCTCAGCGAGGACGCGTTGCTGCGGTAGTAATAGAGGGGTTCGTCCAGAAAGTACATGGAGGAGGCTTCCAGCATACAGCTGTAGGATGCGAGGGCGTCCTCTCCCATGACGACGTCGGTGGGAACATGGAACAGATGCCGATCCAGCAGCTCGCGGCGGAACAGCTTGTTCCACAGATTGGGCGCGATGCCGTATCTGTAGTAAGTGCCGGAGTAGATCATACGCGGATAGACCTCTTTTTCCAGCCGCTGTTTATCGTAGAAGCCGGCCGGAAAATCGCTGCGGACGACCTCTTCACGGCTTGCCATGACAGCGGTGTGGCTGCAGATCACAACGTCGGCGCCGGTGTCGTAGACCGCCTGACACATCAGACGGTACATGCCCGGGGCGATCCAGTCGTCGCTGTCAGCGAATGCGATGTATCTGCCGCGGCTTGCGCGCAGGCCGTGCTGTCTTGCGGAAGTATGTCCGCCGTTGGGCTGGTGTAGACTGAGCACACGGGATGAGGCGGCCGCGTAGCGGTCACAGATGACGCCGCTTTGATCCGTGGATCCGTCGTCCACCAGAATGATCTCGTAATCGGTGAAATCCTGTGCCAGGAGACTGTCAACGCATTCGCACAAAAAATTTTCGGCATTGTAAACGGGAACAATCACACTCAAAAACGGTTCTGTATTCATAGGCATCTCCTTCAGGCCGGGCGGTATCAAATCGCGCCGGACTTTTTTATTTTATCTTATTTTGCGTCAAAGCACAACAAGCGGTCGGACGCGCCTTGATTTTTTGGCGCTATCAAGGTAGAATGAAAGAGTGGCGTGGCGGTTTTGGCACGGAGAATAGAGGCATACGGTTTGGAACGCATCGATATCGCATTTTGTTTTGATGAAAAAATAGCGCGGCAGGTTCAGGTTGCGGTGGCGTCGCTGCTGGATGCCTCCCGGGATTCGCATGTCCACTATCACATTCACTGCGTATGCACGGCGAGGGCCGCATATGTGGAGACGGACCTGCAGCGGATTATCGCGGCGGGAGATGAAGCGTCAGCGCTGACGATGCACCGGGTAGAAAATCAGTACCGCGACGCCTACAAGGTAAGAGGCATCTCCGCGGGAGCTTATCTCAGACTGATGCTTCACCGGATTTTGCCGGAGCTGGACCGGATTATTTATGTGGATGTGGACGTGCTTTTTTGCAGGGATTTGCGCAGTCTGTGGGAAACTTCTCTGGACGGTTGTGTTCTGGGAGCCGTCAGGGCGGCGGTCAATTTGCGGGAGAAATGGGATTGGAACAGCAGAAGACCGTATTGGAGAAACCTGGAAGGCAGGCGCGGGCTATATATCAATTCCGGCGTGCTGCTTATGGATCTGCGGCAGATTCGCGCAAGCGGCCTGGAGGAGCAGTGGAACATCTGGGCGAAGGAAGAACTGTATTATCAGGATCAGGATATCTTGAATCTCACGTGTATGGGACGGATCCGGTATCTGGCGCCCCGCTACAATATGTTTGCCTACATGGGAGAGACGGGCTATGCAGAGATGGCTGCGGAAGGGATCTATACCGCGGAGGAAGTCAGGGAGGCGAAGACATCTCCGGTGATTGTTCATTACGCGGGCGAGAAGCCTTGGAGACAGTACGATATACCGTGCGGCAGTCTCTGGTGGGACTATGTGAACGGCAGGCCGGATCTGGCGGGCCTTTTCAATGAGAAAAAAGCGCGCCGGTACCACGGGCCGGGCATCTGGACGCGGATATGGCGCAGGCTGAACCGGCTGGCAGGCAGGGAGATCTGTTAAATTTGTTAAAATAGAGGCGGTGAGACATTGGGCTCACGCGATGAGAAAGGGATGGAGGACGAATCATGAAGATAGCAGTTGCGGGGACGGGATATGTCGGGCTGGTAGCCGGCGTTTGTTTTGCGGAGAAGGGTCACGACGTCATCTGTGTGGATGTGGATGAACAGAAGGTAAAATTGATGGAATCGGGCGTTTCTCCAATCTATGAGGACGGGCTGGAGGAGCTGATGCGGAAGAACAATGCCACGGGCAGGCTGCATTACACGACCGATTATCGCAGCGCGTACAGGGACGCGGAGGCGATTTTTATCGGCGTGGGTACGCCGGAGCAGCCGGACGGATCCGCCAACCTGAGCTATATCGCCACAGTTTCCAGGCAGATCGCGGAGTCGGTTGAGCGGGACTGTCTGGTGGTCGTGAAATCTACCGTGCCGGTCGGGACGAACGACAAGGTGGAGCAGTTTATCAGAGACTTTCTGAAGCGGGATGTGAAAATAGAAGTCGCGTCCAACCCGGAATTCCTGGCGCAGGGATCGGCGGTGCATGACACGCTCCATGCTGCCAGAATCATCATCGGCACAGAGAGTGAGAATGCGGAGAAAGTGCTCCGGAAGATCTATGAGCCGTTTGATCTGCCGATCGTGTCCGTCAACAGGCGCTCCGCGGAGATGATCAAATATGCCTGCAACGATTTCCTCGCTCTGAAGATTTCCTATATGAACGATATCGCGAATCTGTGCGAACTGGTGGGCGCGGACATCGGCGCCGTCGCGGAGGGTATGAGCTATGACGCCCGCATCGGCGCGCGGTTTCTAAACGCCGGCGTGGGGTACGGCGGAAGCTGTTTCCCGAAGGACACGAAGGCGCTCAAATATCTGGCAAGACAGAACGGGTATACGCTGCGCACCGTGGAGGCGGCGGTGGCCGTGAACGAGGAGCAGAAGACGAAGCTGTTCCACAAGGCGAGCAACCGCATGATCACTTTCCAGAACCTGAAGGTGGCGGTGCTGGGACTTGCCTTTAAGGCGGGCACGGACGATCTGCGGGAAGCGCCGTCTCTGGATAATGTACAGCTTTTGCTGGAGAGCGGAGCGGATATCTGCGCCTATGATCCCGTTGCTGCGGATAACTTTAAGAAGCGATATCCCGAGGGGCCGTGCTGTAAGGGAACGATACAGTATGTGGCTGATCCGGCGGAGGCGCTCCGTGACGCCAACATCTGTTTTATCTTTACGGAGTGGGCGGAGATCAAAGGCATCTCGCCGCAGACTTTCAAGGAGCAAATGCAGATACCGCTCGTCTATGACGGCCGCAATCTCTACAATCCGGAGGCAATGCGCGAAGCGGGAATCGAGTATTACAGCATCGGCCGCTAGAGCGCCGGCATATTCGTATCCGGCACGGTGTGCCGGGAAGCAGGAGGAGACATGAATCCACTGAGTGTTGACAAAACCTATCTCGTGACGGGCGGCGCCGGCTTTATCGGTTTCCATCTGTCGAAGAGCCTGTTGGAGCGGGGGGCGAAGGTCGTCGGCTTCGACAACCTGAACGGTTATTACGATGTGCGGCTCAAGGAAGACCGACTGGCGATCCTGAAGAAGTATGAGAATTATACGTTCGTCAAGGGCGATCTGAGCGACAGGGAGAGTGTATTCGGCCTGTTTCGGGAGTATGCGCCGCAGGTGGCGGTCAATCTCGGCGCGCAGGCGGGCGTGCGCTACAGCATAGACAACCCGGACGCGTACATGCAGTCCAACGTGATTGGCTTCTTTCATATTCTGGAGGCGTGCCGGCATTTTCCGGTGGAGCATCTCGTCTACGCGTCCTCCAGCTCCGTGTACGGCGGCAACGACAAGGTCCCTTTTTCCACGCAGGACAAGGTGGACGAGCCGGTGAGTCTCTATGCCGCCACCAAGAAATCCAATGAACTGATGGCGCACGCCTACAGCAAGCTGTATCATATCCCGGTGACGGGGCTGCGCTTTTTCACCGTCTACGGTCCCTATGGAAGACCGGACATGGCTTATTACAAGTTTACGCAGAAAATCATGGCGGGCGAGCCCATCCAGATTTACAACAACGGCGATATGTACAGGGATTTCACCTACATTGACGATATCGTGCGGGGCGTGGAAAATATCCTCTGTAATCCTCCCGCACAGAACGAAAAAGGGGTAAGCTATAAGCTGTACAATATCGGCAACAACAAACCCGAAAAGCTGATGGATTATATCGGGACGCTGGAGAAGTGTCTCGGCAAAAAGGCGGTTAAGGAGTATTTGCCGATGCAGCCGGGAGACGTGTATCAGACCTATGCGGACGTTACGGATCTGATGCGGGATTATCACTTTAAGCCGGATACGACGATCGAGGAGGGCCTCGCGAAATTCGTGGCATGGTATCGGGAATATTATCAGGTGTAAGGTCGGCGCCGGCAATATGTCTGACGATCAGGAGACAGAGAGGTACGATGGAGTGAGTATGAGCGAAAAGGACAGGAATGAGCGCAAAACGCCGGTGTTATATCTGGTGGTGCCCTGCTATAACGAGGAGGAAGTCATAGAGAAATCGGCGGTCGTGCTGGGTGAGAAACTGCAAAGACTGCAGCGGGAAGGCAAGATCGCTTCAGGCAGCAAGGTCATGTTTGTCAATGACGGCAGCAAGGACAGGACGCTTGCGCTTCTGCATCAGATTGCCGCCCGCAACGCGCTGTATTCGGTGGTCAGTCTGTCGGGCAATTATGGGCATCAGAGTGCGATTCTGGCGGGCATGATGACGGCGAGGCCGCACGCGGACGCGGTGGTGACGATCGACGCGGATTTACAGCAGGACATCGAGGCGCTGGACAAATTTCTGGAGCGCTATATGGATGGCTGCGAGGTGGTGTACGGCGTGCGCAATGACAGGCATTCCGACGGTATTTTCAAGAAGGGCACGGCGACGCTTTACTACGGCCTGATGCATCTTCTGGGCAGCAAGGTGATCACCAACCACGCGGATTACAGACTGATGTCCAGAAAGGCGCTCGACGCGCTGGCGGAGTACCGGGAGACCAATCTGTTCCTGCGCGGTCTGATTCCGACGATGGGCTTTGTGTCCGATGTGGTGTATTTTGACGTCAAGGCCAGGGAAGCCGGACATTCCAAGTACACGCTGAGCAAGATGATGACGCTGGCGATGGACGGCATCACATCCATGAGCGTCAGGCCGCTCAGGATGATCAGCGCGCTTGGATTTATTGTGTTTGTATTCAGCTTCGTCATGAGCGTTCTCAGTCTGGTGGACTGGGCAAGGGGCAACAACGTACCCGGTTATACGACGACAATGATTGTCTCTCTTCTGATCGGCGGCGTCACGCTTCTCTCTCTGGGGATTATCGGGGAATATGTGGGTAAGATTTATATGGAAACCAAGCACAGGCCGCGGTATATCATTGATTCGCTCGTGTGGAGGGAAGAGGCGCAGGAGGATAAGTAGGTATGCTTGAAGTGCTTTTGAGCTGGCTGGTGATCGGCGCTGCCGCTTACATCTTCGGCAGGGCTGTCATGGCCGTGCTGTACCGCGGGGAGCCCGCCTTATCTGCGGCGTCAGACGAAGTGATGATGGCGGGCATGGTTTTTCTGAATGTCTATGCACAGCTTTTCAGTCTTTTCTATAAGGTTGCGGGAATTGCCTGCACTGTTCTGGGCGTTACGGGAATCGCCATAGCTTCGGTATATTGTTATAAAATGATCCGCTGTCGGAAAGAGATTATCAAGGTGCGGCCGCTTTTGCGGCAGCCGTACAGGCTTGCCGTTGCGGTTTTGTGCATATTGGCGGTGGCGCTGTGGACGGCGGCCAGGCCGGGACACTACGATACTGGGCTGTACCATGCGCAGGCGATCCGCTGGATTGAGGAGTACGGCGTCGTCCCCGGGCTCGGGAATCTCCATATGCGCCTTGCTTACAACAGCGCGTTTATGTGTCTGCAGGCGCTCTTCAGCCTGCAGTGGCTGCTGGGGGATTCCCTGCACACGCTCAACGGGTTCTGCTGTGCCTTGTGCCTGTGGTATGCGGTGATGACGGTGCATGTGCGCGGCGGTGACGCGTGGAGGACTTCTGACTGGTTCAAATGCGCCACGCTCTTTTATATTGTGATGACACGCTGGGAGATTTCCTCCCCCTCGACGGATATATGGGCGATGCTTCTGGTGCTGTATATCTGTACCAAGTGGTGCGAATATGCAGAGGGAGGCGTGCAGGGCGCGGCGCCGTGGTGCAGGCTGTGCCTTCTCGCATTTTACGCGCTGACCCTCAAACTGTCCGCCGCGGTGATCGTGTTCCTGACGGTCTGGCCGCTATATATGCTGCTGCGGGATCGTAAGGGGAAAGAGATACTGAAAAATGCCGTGTTGGTCATGCTCATCGTATGCCCCTTCCTGATCCGCAATGTGATTATTTCGGGCTATCTGCTCTACCCTTACGAAAGGCTGGATCTGTTTTCGGTGGACTGGAAGATGAATCCGGCCGTGGCGGCGGAGGACAGTCTGTACATTAAGGTGTATGGACGGGGCTTCAACAATCTGGATGACTATCGGAACGCGCCGTTTCTGCGGTGGATCCCCTCGTGGTTTGGCAGACAGGAGACGAAGTATCAGGTTCTCATTCTGCTGGGCGCGCTGTGCGCCGGGATAGCGCTTGTGCGGCTGTGGCGATATGGCAGGGAAAAGAAGGCGGAGATGGCTGTGCTCGCGGCGACAGTTCTGCTCTGCCTTGGCTTCTGGATGGCAGCGGCACCGCTGCTCAGGTATGGGGCGGTATGGCTTCTCGTCGTCATGGCTGTGGCGTGCGGAGGCTGCGGGGCGCCCGGAATATTACGCCGAGGGCTTGGCGTGGTCACGGTGGCGGCGCTGGCAGTCAGGGGTGGACTGTTTGGCTGGGACCTGCGCAATCTGCCTGAACAGATGCCGGATCTTTTCATCAGGCAGACGGGATATTACACGTGGGCTGCGACGGCTTATCCGATCAGGGGGCAGGAAGAATTATGTGTCTGGATACCGAATGAAGGAGATCTCAGCGGATACTATTATTTTCCGTCCACGCCATACAGCGATCTGCTGAACCACCTCGCACTTCGGGGAGATGGGTACGAGGATGGCTTCAGATATGTGGAAAATATGGAATAACGGCGGCGCGGGCCGCAGACAATGAGGTGATAAGTATGCTGAAAACCGATATCCACGCGGACGATTACGCGCTGACTGTCCACACATCCGAGGATATGCTTGACTGCATGAGAAAGGGACAACTCGACAGTATCAGTATAGTGCCCAATATGCCTTGTTTTCAGAAATGTATGGAGATGCTGTACGCGGAGATCCCGAAACTGCCGTTTCTGCCGAAGCTGTCGGTGCATCTGGACTTCGTGGAAGGCTGCAGTCTGGCGGGAGCGCAGAACGTGCCGCTTCTTGTCAGAGACGGAAGCAATCTGATGGGTCTCTCCTGGGGCGGCGTATTCTGCCTGTCCTATCTGCCGTGGAAGCGGCGCGAGGCGAAGCGGCAGCTGAAGCTGGAGATCAAAGCGCAGATCGAGACGGTGCAGGCTGCGGTCGGACGTGCCGCGGACATTGCCGGGGTAAATGGGATTCCCTGTTCGCAGAGCGGTGTGAGGATCGATTCTCATCAGCACGCGCATATGATTCCCGTGGTCTGGGAGGCGCTGACAGAGGTGATCCGGGAGGAAGGATACGGGACGGAGTACATTCGCAACTCTAAAGAGATGTTGGGACCCTTTCTCACGGCATTTCCATTGTGGAAGACGTATCGGCCGGTCAATTTCGTCAAGAACCGGCTGCTTGCGCTTTACTCTCAACGGGCGGACCGGTATGCGAAAGCGCACGGTATGGAGCGCATGTATCTGTGGGGGCTTGTCATGAGCGGCCGCATGGACTATGACAGAATCAGACGTCTGTATGCAGGAATCGCGGCGCGGGCCGAGGCGCGGGACCGCGTGCTGGAGATCCTTTTCCATCCGGGCATGATGCTCCCTGAAGAGGTGTCGGAGGAGATCGGCAGAAAGGCTGCGGAAGATTTTTATCTGAAGCGCGACCGGCATGTGGAGAAGGAAGCGGTCGCGCGCATGAGGGAATTTACGGTGCAGTCCTGAATTCCTGCTATACGCTGCTTTTTGAGAGGTCAGTGGAACTGATACAGTTCTTCCACTTCCTCCCAGAGGATGTCCATGAAGTATTTGGCCCCGTCCTCGGCGAGATGATCGGCGTCTGAAAAGCGATTCAGATTCGCATAGAACCTTTCGTCCCGGGAATAGTCATAATAATTGACGCCCGTATCGTCGGCGATCTTCGTCACGGTCGCCTGAAACTCTTCCGTGAATTCTGGGGACACCAGATCCAGATAAGGCTTGGAGAAGGGCGGGGTGATCAGAACGGGTATGATATCGTGTTCCTGGCAGTATGCGATGATGTCGTACAGTTCCTGAATCCGTTCCGGCAGAAAATATGCCTCTTTGTTGTCAAAGTGTCTGCTGTAGCGGGCCCTTGCCCATTCATTGAAGACCGCTTCGTCCACACCGTTGTCGGCGGCATGAACGGTCAGGGCTGTGTTCAGGGACGGAAACAGCTTCAGGATATCTTCTCCGGCGGTCAGGATGGGTACCTTGTGAGTGACCAGATCTACGTACGGATCATAGTCGGGGATGTATTCGGGCGGCAGGAACTGATAGTAGCGAACTTTCATTGCTTCCGCTTCTGTGCTGTTGGTAACTTCATTGTTAAAAGAGAAATAGGATACCGGCACGAAGAGAACGCTGCCCGGCTCCATGTACTGACCGTATGCGTTCAGGATCGCAAGGTCATAGTCATAACTCTGGCTGGTATTGGCAAAGTTAAAGCAGTAATATCCGCGCTCTTCGAGGTGATCGTAGATAAAATCGCATATGCCGTGGGAGCTTCCGA
Source organism: uncultured Lachnospiraceae bacterium (assembly GCA_947586255.1). Classification (GTDB taxonomy): domain Bacteria; phylum Bacillota; class Clostridia; order Lachnospirales; family Lachnospiraceae; genus UBA3282. The sequence continues at coordinate 22,685 of CANPXP010000001.1, forward strand.
GATTCCCGATCTGTATTTCCCAATACCATGTTCCGAGCATGTTGAATTTGAGGATATCAGAATATCCCTGCTCATGGATTTTTTTGTAGGGTCTGTTCACGCCCAGAATAACGAGAACGGCCGCTGCGGGAATGAGAATGCATTTCAGAATAAAGAACAGGATGTCTTTTCTTCTCTTCATGGAGTTATCCCTTTCTGTCAAAATTGAAAATAAATGAATTCAGTCGCCACGCCCTTGGGGGCAAAAAGCGCGATCACCACAAGGAAGAGCACGTACACGGGCCATCTGATAAACCATTTTCGGCGGGACAGCGCTTCGATCGGATCGGTCCTTAGCGCGGTCAGATCATAGGCGGTGAGCAGCAGGACGGACAGGCATATGCCGATGGCTGCGGCCGGTGAGACGCCGAGACACAGGACACAGGTCTGAATATAGTTGAGCGGTCTGGAAGCGTCCCAGAACAGCCTGGAAATGATCCAAACGGCGTCCTGGATGCTGTTCGCGCGGAAGAAGATCCATGTGAAGCAGAGCAGAAGGAAGGTGACGGGCAGCTGCCAGAAATGCCGGCGGCGAATGACCTCTGCGCCGTGCCGCTTCTTGGGGAAAAGCAGTGTCTCCGCAACCTGCAAAAGACCGTGCAGGCCACCCCAGACGATGTAGGTCAGGCTGCTGCCGTGCCAGAAGCCGCTCACCAGAAAGGTGATGAGAAGATTCAGGCAGTGCCTCCATTTGGGAACTCTGTTGCCGCCCAGCGGAATATAGACGTAGTCGCGGAACCATGTGGAGAGGGAAATGTGCCACCGGCTCCAGAAGTCTCTGATGGAAAAGGAAAAATAAGGGCTTTTGAAATTAGTCATCAGTCGGATCCCGAACAGTCTGGCGCAGCCGATTGCGATATCTGAATAGCCTGAAAAATCACAGTAAATCTCGATGGCGAACATGACTGTGACGACGATAAACACAAGTCCCACATAGGAGGCGGCATGGTCGTAGACCGCGTCGACGACGCCGGCGAGTACGTCCGCGATCACCAGTTTCTTGAAATATCCCCAGGTCATCAGCTTGAGGCCATAGGTGACGTCCGCATAGACAAAAGGACGTTCTTTCTTATACTGCGGCAGCAGGCTGTCGGCGCGCCCGATAGGCCCCGCGAGAAGCTGTGGAAAGAAGGAGACAAACAGGGCGTAGTAACCGAAATGGCGCTCCGCTCGGATCCTGCCGCGGTAGACGTCGACCAGATAGCCTATGGACTGAAAAAAGTAGAAGGAGATACCTGCGGGAAGCAGAATCTTTACCGTGATCGGCTGCAGGTGCAGACGTCCGCTGTCAATCAGCAGATTCAGCCGGTCGATCGCGGGCCCGGCGGTCTTATAGAAGAGCAGGATCAACAGCAGCGGCAGAATACCGCCGAGCAGACAGCGCTTCCTGGCTCTGTCCGTGTCCGCTTTCTCCAGGCGGAGCGCCAGTGCGTAAGTCAGGACAGTAGTCATGAGAAGCAGGACGCCGTAGCCGATATGCAGATTCATGTAGAACAGGTAACTTGCCGCCAGCAGGAATCCCCATCTGTACTTATGGGGAACGAGGCAGTACAGAAGGAATACGATAGTGATAAATATGCCAAAAGCTATAGAATTAAAAAGCATAAGATGTCTCCCTTCCGAATTCGCTATAGCAATTCTACTCTATTTCAGATAAATATGCAAATTATGATTTTGCGCGCAAAACAGTTTTTTTTGAACGTCATTTATGATAGAATGGACGCAGACGAGGCGGATATGAGTATTACTTCTTTTTATTTTTTATGCTTTTTTGCGGGAATGTTCATATTGTACTATCTGATTCCGGGAAAGTTCCGGTGGATGCTTTTACTCGCGTGCAGCGCGGCCTACTATCTCATGAGCGGAAACGGCGTGCTGATCCTGTATCCCATTGCGTCGGTGACGGCCTGCTATGTGGGGACAAGACTGCTTGCCGGGACGCCGGCGGAGGCTGCCGGGCGGCGAAAACTTGTCCTGGGGCTGACCGTGTTGGCGAACATCGGTATTCTGGCGGTGTTAAAGTATGTGAATTTCGGAATCTACACGATAGACGGGATTGCGGGACTGTTCGGGAGCCGGGAGCCGCTCATAGAGAGCGTGGATTTTCTGGTGCCTCTCGGTGTGTCGTTCTATACGTTTTCCCTGTTGGGGTATGTGATCGACGTGTATTACGGCATTGCCGAACCGCAGTGCAATTATCTCAAGCTGATGCTCTACGGCATGTATTTTCCGACGATCATCTCCGGGCCGATCCTGAAGTATCGGGAGCACGGCGAACAGTTCTTTGCGGCGCATGCATTTGACTACCGCCGTGTCACGCGCGGTCTGCAGCGCATGGTGTGGGGATTTTTCAAGAAGCTGGTGATCGCGGAGAGACTGGGAACGCTGGTGGATACGGTGTACGGCGGGTATGCCGATTATCCGGGCGCGTTTATATGGGTTGCGACGGCGTGTTATGCATTTCAGCTCTACACGGATTTCTCGGGCTGTATGGATATCGTGCTGGGCATGTCGGAGAGTCTGGGGATTATTCTGCCGGAGAATTTTCAGACGCCCTTCTTTGCCAAAAGCATCTCGGAATATTGGCGCAGATGGCATATCACGCTGGGCGTGTGGATGAAGGAGTATGTCTTTTATCCCGTGCTTCGGACGCGGTTCTTTACCAATCTGAATCAGAGATGGCGGCAGAAGTTCGGCAAGAAGCGGGGCAAGCAGTATGCCACCTTTGCGGCGATGTTTATTCTGTGGCTGACGGTGGGTGTCTGGCACGGCGGCGACTGGAAGTTCGTGATCGGCTCCGGGCTGCTGCACTGGTTCTATATCGTGATGGAAGAATTGCTGGAAGCACCCTGCGCCCGCTTTATGGAGCGATGCCGCATCGATGCGAAAGGGCGCCTGGTGAGCGTCGTGCGCATGGTCCGGACATTTATCCTCGTGTGCATCGGCGATCTGTTTTTCCGCGCGGCTTCGGTGGGCGACGCCTTCGCGATGTTGGGGAGGGCTGTCTCGGTGTGGAATCCGTCCGTGCTGTGGAACGGCTCGCTTCTTCAGCTTGGGCTTGACGGGATAGAGATTACCATTGCGGCAGCGGCGCTCATGCTGCTGTGGGGCGTTTCACTCCTGCAGCGGCGCGGGTCGGTGAGGGATCGGATCGCTGTCCTGCCGCTGCCTGTCCGCTGGATGATCTGGTACGCATTGCTGTTTGCGGTGATTCTGTTTGGCTGCTATGGGCCGGGATACAGCGCGGGCGAATTTATTTATCAGGGCTTCTAGTAAAGCGGCCGATTATATGATACAATCAGATTAAACAGGGCAAAATATTTCCGAAAGGTTGCGCAGAATGATGGATAAGATAGCCGTTTTGATTCCATGCTATAACGAGGAGAAGACGATCGCAAAGGTGGTGCGGGATGCCAGGGAGGCGCTCCCGGACGCCGTGATTTACGTCTATGACAATAATTCCGCGGATCGGACCGTGGAGCTTGCCAGGGAGGCCGGAGCGGTCGTACGGTTCGAGCACATGCAGGGCAAGGGCAATGTGATACGCCGGATGTTCCGTGAGATCGAAGCCGAGTGCTATATCATGGTGGACGGCGACGATACCTATCCGATGGAATATGCGGGCGAGATGGCCGACAAGGTACTCAATCACAATGCGGATATGGTGGTGGGAGATCGCCTGTCCTCCACTTACTTTACGGAGAATAAGCGCCCTTTTCACAATTTCGGCAACACGATTGTACGCAGTAGCATCAACCAGCTGTTCGACTGTGAGATCAAGGATATCATGACCGGATACCGCGCTTTCAGTTACGGTTTTGTCAAGACCTTTCCAGTATTGTCCACAGGCTTTGAGATAGAGACGGAGATGACGATTCACGCGGTATACAACCATATGCAGATCGAGAATGTGATTGTGAACTATCGCGACAGGCCGGAGGGGAGCGAATCAAAGCTGAACACGTTTTCCGACGGTTTCAAGGTGCTGCACACGATCGTGAAGCTGTATAGAGATTATAAGCCGATGCGGTTTTTCGGACTCTGTTCTCTGCTGCTTGCAATCATTGCTGTCGCGCTTTTCATACCGATCCTGATTGCGTATATAGAGACGGGTCTTGTGCTGCGTTTTCCGACGCTGTTTGTGTGCGGATTTATCGGACTGGCCTCGATTCAGTCGTTGTTTGCCGGTCTGATATTGTCGAATATGGCTCTCAAAAACAGACGGGATTTTGAGTATCGACTGACACTGGTGACGCGTAGGTTGAACCGCGCGGAATGATTTACGGTTGCCTGGGACGCAGGCGGTATACCATATAAGTTGTGTCCCCGGCGGTGAAGGTGTCCGCCGTCTCGAGTTCTGCGTCGTATGTGTGGCGGAAATACATGATCACGGGATGCTCCTCATTGTAAGGCGCTTCCCGCATGACAAAGAAGGTGTGTTCGCTCTCGACAACGTCTTCGGCAAAGTCGGCGACACCGTGATTGGCCAGCTTGATCCGGCTGTTGGGATTCAGGATCACTCCCCAGTTTGTGTAGATGAAATTGTTATAAGTATTCAGCGTCATGTCAAAAGGCGATTCGCAGTAATTTTCCAATGTTCCGGAGTCATAAGTCCATACGTAGAGGTTGTCCGGGTGGGCGTGGCAGTATGCCTTGAGGTCTTCCCAGGTCTGCCGGTGTGCGTGGTAGCCGATGTCCACGTTGCTCTTGGTGGCAAAGAGTGACGCGGCGCAGAGGAGGAAGACGGTGGGGAGAAGAAAACGGTATTTTTTGGCCTGCTCCGCCCGGAGCAGATTGAAGCCCAACAGGATGCCGAAGAGGACGGCGTAATCCACACAGATGAGAGGCTGCAGGATGCGCTTGGGAAACCGGCCCTCATACAGCACGTAGACCCAGCTCACCTCGCGGCCGATCAGATAGAAGAGGAAGGCGAGCAGGGCGTTTCGGTTGCGCCGCAGCAGGATGAGCAAAAACGTTGCCGCCATCAGCGCCAGAGCGAGAAGATTGGCGGGCTGCATACCGTCCTCGTAGAGAAAGGCGACTGCACTCTTGATGACGATATTCCGCAGGCGGATGCGAAGCGGTGTGCGGCGAAGATAGCAGGCTCTCGCCATGTCGTGCATCTGCTTCCAATCCTCCACGGACATGCCGTAGCCGATATAGGGCGCGCCGTTTCGGCGGTACATATAAGCTTCTTCCGTAATTCCCAGATCTTCCAGGGTGTCCGCGCACTCTTCGTATTCCGGCCATGTATAGAAATCGCCCACGCGTTCGCGGTAGTAATTGATCTTGCGAAAGTCGGACCACTCGCCCGGCGCGTATGCGGCCTCGTTCAGACCGTACAGGCAGCCCAGACCCGCGAGGAGAATTAGGGCGAAGCCGAGCATTTTACGCGCGAGATGTTTATAGCCGGAAAACCGGGCGTTGATCCATTTGGACAGCCAGATCATGCCGGCGACAGGCAGCATGAGATAAAAAATATTCTGCCGCATGGAATAGGAGATCCACGCAAAGACAAAAGCGGGGGCGCTGCGCCAGAGAAAGCGCCCTGTGGGAAGGTCGGTGTTCGTTGTGGTAAAACAGAAGATGGCCGCGGCGGCCGCGATTCCCGCGACGGTCGTGTACTGGGCCTCCGTGATCACATTCAGACCGATGATCAGAAAGAGTGTGCTCAGAATCAGCAGGGCCGGCTTCCAGGGCGCATTGGGACAGCCGCGCCGTTCCAGGATGCGCATACACCGGCCGTAGACGACATAGAAGCAGGAGATGATCACGCCGTGGAGAAAGAGTCCGTACCACGGGATGAAATCACACAGCTCATACAGCAGGGCAAGCGTTCGGGACAGCGGGTACAGAAAAAAGAGCACGTGAGCGTCCGGGTAGCCGAGATATGCGCCGGACAGGGTGCTGTACATACCCCAGTCGTCGTTGATGCCGTCCACGGGTCCGATCCAGAGCAGCTCCACACAGTAGAACAGGACCGAGAAGACGGAAAAGAAGAGCAGCCGAAAGCCGAAAGGGGACATAGAGATGCCGAAGGCGCGTCTCTTCGGATGGTCAAAGTTCGGGGAAGACGATATTTCGGTAACGGGTTGCGCGCCGGAGGAAATGAGCGACATGGGAGGAATCCTTTCTTGACTGATTATAGGAAAACACATAAAACGTATATTTCTGAATTTTCATTATATACTATAATAGGTCTGGTTACAAACAGAAACGGAATGTAATTCTTAAGATTTGCGGAATATTTTTTAAGATCCCGTAAGAAATCTGTTCAAGCGGTCTGAAAAGTGATATTCTGACAATGAAAAAAGCAATGGTTTCGAGACGGAATAATACATATACGGCAGAAAGGCGGGAGTGAAGGATGGATGGCAGTCAGCACAACGGGAGAAAGAAAATCAGCGGCAATGTGATTCTCCTGACGGTTCTGATCGGTTTCTGTATTCTGGCGATCATCGAGATCGCATACGGACAGGCGCAGATTAGGATGGAGAGAGAGAGACTGGCGCTTCAGGAGGCTAATAATCAGGCGGTGCAGGAGCTCAGAGAGGAGTGGGACGGCCTGAAGGGAGAGCCGGAAGGCGGCGCGGAATCCGCCAAGAGAACGGGCGGAGAGCAGAGCGGCGGCACAGTGACAGAAGTAGAAAAAATGTTGCTCAATACGAGAAGTGAGAGCGATGCGGACGCCGCGGATGCGCCTTCCGCTATATCGGAAAACAGCAGCGAGGATGAGGGCGACTACGCCATGCAGATCGTCTTTATGGGAGACAGTATCCTGGACAACAATCGCGAGCAGGCCGGCGTGGCCTCACTGATCGGTGACGCGTGCAATGCCAGAGTGTACAATATGGCGATAGGCGGCACAACGGCGGCGGTTCCGTACGATGAGCCCAGAGGATTTGACGATTGGGAGTCTCTGGGGCTTATGGGGATAGTCAATGCCATTGTGGGAAATATCGACGCATCGCTTTTTGACGGATACCAGGCGGGAGAAATCCTGAAGAGCTGCGATTTCTATAAGACGGACTACTTTATCATCGAGTACGGCATCAACGACTGTATGAGCGGCAAGATACCCCAGAGCAAGTATATGGCGGACGGCACCGTGGCGGATATCGCGGATATCGCCACGTACGCGGGAGCGCTGGAATCCGCGACGACTCTGCTGCGAAGCCATTTCCCGGATGCGAAGATTATCATAGTATCGCCGCATTATTGTCAGTTCTTTGAGGATGACAAATATATGGGAGACAGTTACAGCCTCAATTACGGTTACGGGACGCTGGTAGAGTTTTTCCGCGTTTCCGCATATGTGGCGGATCAGCACAGAGAGGATGATGTTATGTTCTTCAACGCGATGGATGAGACCGGTATCGACGCCTACACGGCGGAGGAGTATCTGGAGGACGGCATACACCTGTCGGAACAGGGCAGGCGGCTGTATGCGGAATGTCTGTCCAGGAGGATCCGGGCGGATTTCTATCCGGAGGAGTGACACGCGGTGCATGGAGAACGGCACAGGGCTTACCAGTTGCGGTAGGCCCTTTTTGTTGCAGTACACTGCATGAATGTGATAAGATAGAGTTCGATAAGGGGGCTTTTCATGAAAGAGTTGGAATATCCTTTTGACAGCGAATATATTCTCAAGAAATCCAAAAAAATCAGGCGACAGCTTCTGGAGGAGAGATCGGAGTTCCTGCACAGAAAAATCGCTGTCCTGGGCGGCAGCACGACGCACGACATCGTGAGGGTGCTGGAACTTTTCCTGCTGAATCAGGGAATACAGCCGGAGTTCTATGAGTCGGAGTATGCGCAGTACTGGCAGGATGTGATGTTTGACAATCCGCAGCTGACCGGGTTCGCGCCGGATCTGATTTATATTCATACGTCGAACCGCAATGTTGTGAAGTATCCGTCGGCCGCAAGCAGCGAAGCCGAGATCGACGCCATGCTGGAGGAGCAGTATGGGCATTTTGCGGCCATGTGGGATAAGATAGCGGACAGGTATCACTGCCCTGTGATCCAGAACAATTTTGAATATCCCTTTTACAGGGTTCTGGGCAATCGGGAGGCGGTGCTTCCGCAGGGGCGCATCAGTTTTTTGAACAGACTGAACGGGATGTTTTATCAGTATGCGAGAGAGCACGAGGACTTCTATATCAACGACATCAACTATATATCCGCGGCGTACGGTCTGGACCGCTGGGCTGACCCGTTCTACTGGCATATGTACAAATATGCCATGTGTATGCAGGCCGTACCGGAATTCGCCTACAATCTGTCCAACATTGTGAAGGCTGTGTTCGGCAAAAATAAGAAAGCGCTTGTCCTTGATCTGGACAACACGCTTTGGGGCGGCGTTGTGGGAGACGACGGCGTGGAGAACCTGGAGATCGGGCAGGAGACGTCTATGGGGCAGGTCTACTCGGAATTTCAGGGATATCTGAAGGCGCAGAAGGATATCGGGGTCATGCTCAATGTCAACTCCAAGAACGAGTATGACAATGCAGTCGCAGGGCTGCAGCATCCTGACGGTCTGTTGCGTCCGGACGACTTCCTGGTGATCAAGGCGAACTGGGAGCCCAAGAGCGGCAATATGGCGGCGATCGCGCAGGAGCTGAACATCCTGCCGGAGAGCCTTGTGTTTGTGGACGACAATCCCGCGGAGCGCGATATCGTGAGTGTGCAGATGCCGGAGGTGGCCGTGCCGGATATCGGGACGCCGGAGCAGTATATTCGCGTGCTGGATCACGCGGGCTTCTTCGAGGTGACAAATCTGTCGGAGGACGACCGCAGGCGCAGTGAGATGTATCGGGCGAATATCGAGCGCGCAAGGCAGCAGCAGAGTTTTGGGGACTACCAGGAATATCTGCGATCGCTTGAGATGCGGGGTACAATCAGGGCCTTTGAACCCATCTGCATGGCGAGAATCGCGCAGCTTACCAACAAGAGCAATCAGTTCAATCTGACGACGAGAAGGTATACGCAGAGTGATATTGAGAGGTTTGCCGCGAGTGAGGAATATATCACAAGATACGGCAGGCTGGAGGACAAGTTCGGCGATAACGGGGTGGTCTCCGTCGTGATCGGCAGAAAGGATGAGGCGGCGTCAGCGCTGCACCTGGAGCTGTGGCTGATGAGTTGTCGCGTGTTGAAACGCGATATGGAATACGCTATGCTGGACGGGATGGTGCGCGCGTGCCGCGCGTGCGGCTTAAAAACGCTGTTCGGCTACTATTATCCCACCGCGAAGAACGCTATGGTGAAGGAGTTCTACGGAGAGATGGGTTTCGTGAAGACACAGGAGGCGGCGGACGGCAGCACCACATGGCGTTTTGATATTCCGGACGACTATGCGGACAGGAATACGGTGATCGCTGTGAACGCATAGGTTGCCAAAACGCGCAAAAACCTTTATAGTAATACAGAGAATGGAGATGAGCGAATGAGCAGGGAAGAGGTATTTGCAAGATTGAACGATGTGTTCCGCGATGTGTTCGACGATGACGGCATCACGGTGACGGACGCTACCACGGCGGACGATATCGAGGAGTGGGATTCTCTGGAGCACATCAATCTGTTGGCGGCGGTGGAGCAGGAGTTCGGCATGAAATTCAACATGGGACAGGTCGTCTCTATGAAGAATGTGGGCGAGATGGCGGATATCATCATCGCGCAGCTAGGCGCTTAGGACGCATGTGGAGGTGCGCGATGCCGAGGCGGATATGGCGGAAATTCCATGACGGCCTGGAGGGGCTTGAAGGCAAAAAAGAGTGTGCGGCGATCTGGCTTTTTTCGGCGGTTCTGGTGTTCGGCGTGCTGTTGCTGACAGGGACGGTCACGTCCGGCTATCATCTGGTGGACGACTGGGAATACGCCAAGTATGTGGATCTGATGTCGCCCGGGCGGAGCCGCTTCTGGGACTGCATGAGGGATACGCTGGCTTTTGACCTGACGGTGCGGTTCAGACCCCTGTATTATATCCTCCGCGTCTGCACCGCGGCGGTCTTCGGGGTGAATCTGACGGCCATGTCGGTGTTGAAGGGGATGGAGATTGTGGCTGCGCTGGCGGCGCTCTACTACTGTGCCAGGCACATGCGCTGCAGTGTTCTGTACTCCCTGCTGTTTTCCCTGACGGTTATGGTGGGATACCAGTCGGCTGTCTGGTGGAAGCTGGGCCCGCAGGAATCCTTTGGCATGGTGCTTTTTGCGACGGGTTTTTATCTGCTCCTGACATGGCTGGAGGGCGGAAGTAAGTGGCGTGCGGTCGGCTCCGTGTGCATGTTTTTTCTCATGTCGGTCTACAAGGAATCCTTTATTCTGCTCCTGCCGTTTGTGATGCTCTATGTACTGTATGAACAGCTGCGGGGGTCCCGGCTTACGGTCAGGGCGGTGTGGGCGGCTGTGCGGGCGAAAATCGGTTATCTGTTCGTTGTCGGACTGATTTTTCTGACGGAGATGTTTCTGTTGGTCTTCGTGATCGGGACGAACAATTACGAGTATATCGGGCTGGATGGCGGCATGACTTATGAGCAGTACAGGACGGTCTGGCTGAATGCGCTGGGAACGGACCTGAAATGGTATTTCCGTTTCGGCGTGATCTGCGGCATGATTCTGCTGACCTGGTGGGAACAGCTGCGGCGGCATCTCTGGGAGATAGCGCTGACGGCCATACTTCTGCTCCCTCAGATCGTCACCTACAGCAAGACCGGTATCACAGAGCGCTATATTCTGCCGACTTCGTTCGGGATCGCCTTTTTCCTGATTGTCGTCGGCTGTCACTTGAAGAGCTTTGGCGGAAAGCGAAAAGCGGTTTATATACTGTGCCTGCTTTTGATGCTGGCGGCGCACACCCGCGTTATGTTCAGGGAGGCGGATTATTTCGCCTACCGGGGCAACAGTGTCCAGACCATGCTGGATACGACGCTGGCTTACACGAGAGAGCATTCCGACGCAAAGGTGCTGTCCTGTCTGGGGCCGAACGTGGAGGGCAACCGGACGATGTACTACTGGCTGCGGATTCACGGGTATGACGATGTATTTTACTGGGATGAGGACAGGCTTCTGATCTCCAAGTGGTTCGGGGAGCATGAGGATGACGAGGATGTGCTGGAGCACATGGATGTGGTCGTCATGTACAACAGAGAGGACAGACACTGGTGTTATGACCCGAGTCTGGATTTGTCGGAGTTTGAGGAGCGCAAATGCGGCACGCTGACCATGTATTTCAGAAAAAATGTCTGAGCGGGCGACCGCCCGGCGCTTAGACGGGGCGGATCAGCTCGATCATGCCAAGTGACGCGTGTGTCATAAAAACGACCTCACAGCTATCCAGAGCCGGCGCCGGTGTCGGCGTATCGATCGGCAGGAAACCTTCTTCGCGCAGCGCCGCAAAGTCGCTGTCGAAGTCGGCGGTCTCGTAGCAGATGTGGTACGGGCAGTTTTTGTATTTTTTCAGGAGTCCGTATACGACGGAAGTCTCCGAATAGGGGGAGATCAGTTCGATGCGGTAACCGTCCTTGCGTACAAAGCAGATATCCGCAAGGCGGATTTCGTCCCGGACGGTGTCACGGTCGATCTCATAGCCGAGCGCCTCGAAGGTGCGAAGGGCTGGCTCCAGTTTTTTGACGAGATAACCGATGTGATGTACCTTGAGTGTGGTCATAGATCTATCCTTTCCGACCGCGGGTGCGCGTCAAGTTTATTATAGCGGGTGTGCGCGGATTTGTAAACGCCGCAGGATCCAGAGCCGGCGCTGCGGCCGGAAATAAGGGAGCGTGTTATGAGAAAGATCAAAGAGCTGTATGCGCAGTATAAGGATTTTATCATGGAAGTGTTTCACTTCGGCATTGTCGGCGTCGCCAATACCCTGATGGGGCTGGCGATCATGGAGGTGCTGTACAATCTGATTCACATGAATTACTGGCTGTCCAGCGGGCTCTCCTACTTTGTCGGCAGCGTCTTCTCCTACCATGCCAACGGGAAGCTGACTTTCAAGGTGGAGCAAAAGGACAAGTGGCTGCCGTGGCGGTTTGCGATTAACATCATCGTCTGTTATCTTGTGGCCTTCGGCGTGGCGCAGCCCCTCGTGCGACATGTGCTGGCGGCGCAGTCCGAGGTGATTGTGGACAACGTGGCGATGATCCTAGGCATGGGACTCTTTATCGTCATGAATTTTTTCGGACAGAAACTGCTGGTATTTCGCAAGCGGGATTTTGGCCGTCGGGCGTCGGAGCGGAAGGAGTAGACAGTGCGGGATTTGACTGCAAAGACACGGATGAGACGGTTGACTGCGTCGAGGGGTTTTCTGTGGGTGACAAATTATTGGTTTTGTTTTCCGATCACAGGGTTCCTGCTCCTTGCAGCCTGCGTGTTTTTCGGCTATGGAGAGCGCAGCTATATCGCCGTGCACGACAACATGGACCTCTTTTTGGCGCAGTTCCAGATGCTGAAGAACACGGGAAGTTTCTGGAAACACGGCGTGGAAATCCCCTTCCTGGGCGGCGTCACGAGAGACGACCTCCCCTCGGAACTGTCGCTGTACAGCGTGCTGTACATGATATTTCCGACTTACACGGCGTACATTCTGGGCATTCTGGGCAAGATTCTGATCGGTCTGTTCTCCTTCCGCCTGCTGGCGGGAGAGCTGCTTGCGGACAGATATTTGCGGTATCGGCCGCTTGTGTACATGACGGGCTTCGCCTACGGCGTTCTGTGGGTTTTTCCAGCGTTCGGGTTCGCCTTTGCGTCGATTCCGCTGTGCGTATATCTGCTGGTGAAGATATACAGAGGTGAGGAAAAACGATGGTATCTGTGGTATCCGGCGCTGTTTGCCTATCCGCTGGTGTCGTATTTCTCTTATCACGGCATCTTTATTCTAGGCTATCTCGCGATTGCGGCGGTGGGGCTGTCCGTGCGGGACAGGAAGCCCGCGTGGCGGCTTGCGGTGGCGTTTGTCGTGCTGGCTCTTGGGTATGCCGCGTGCGAATACCGGCTGTTTGGCCAGATGCTGTTCAGTGATGAGGTGACAATCCGTTCCACGATGGCCAATTCGAGCCTTTCGGCGGCGGAAATTGTGCGGGAGGCCGTTACAGTCTGGCGGGAGGGTATCTTCCACGCGGACAGCGTGCACGAAAAAGTGGTGCTTCCGATCTGCGCGTTGTACTTTCTGATACGCAACGGCATGTATTTGCTGCGGCGGCAGCCGCGCGAGATCTTTCGGGATCCGTTTAACCTGGTCATGCTGTTTATCGTGTTCAACTGCGCGGTGTACGGCCTGTATGACTGCGAACCCGTCCGGTCGCTTGTGGAGACGCTGGTGCCGCCCCTGAAGGGCTGGCAGTTCAACAGGACGGTTTTCTTCAATCCGTTCCTCTGGTACGCCGCGTTTTTTCTTGTGCTGGCGAAGCTGTATGACAGAGGAATCTGGCCGATGTGGGCGGCGAACGCTGTGGTGTGCGCGGCCGTTCTCGTCGTCATCCTGACGCCGAACCGGTACAACGATCTGTACGCTACGTGCCGCAACAGGGCGTACGAGTATTTTCACGGCGCCGAGGTGGACGAGCTGGACTATGAACAGTTCTACGCGCAGGAGCTTTTTGACAGAATCAAGAGTGACATTGGCTATGCGGGCGAGTGGTCTGTGGCTTACGGGCTGCACCCGGCGGTGCTGGAATACAACGGAATCGCTACGCTGGACGGCTACCTGGGCTTCTATCCGCAGACTTACAAGGAAGATTTCCGCAGGATTATCGCGCCGGCGCTTGAACGGGTGGAGGCGTCGCGCGTCTATTACGATGATTGGGGCGCGAGGGCTTATCTGTACTCGGGTACGGATCTGAGTATTGTGAGCGCGACGAAGACCGTGTACGCCACAGACAGGGACATCTATATTGACACGACGGCGTTTCGAGAGCTGGGCGGGAGATATCTCTTCTCGCGGATAGAGCTTGCGAACGCCGAAGAGACCGGACTTGCGCTGTGTGGAAGCTATACGGCGCTGGACGGGAGCATGACGGTCTACGTATATCGCGCGCAGACAGGGGATACTGTGAAAACAGATATGATTTCCGCTGCCGAAGACAAAAAGTGACAGATGTGTCATATAAGTATATGGAAATGAAATAAAAGGAGAGAAATTATGCCGGTCAGGGTACACAATTTTGGAGGCGTGCTGGGCTGGAACGCCAGAAAATATTTGCCGAGATTGTCTAGCGCGAGTTATCTGTATCTGCATTTTATCATGCGGAGAAGATTGCAGAAAAAATATATTGACTATTTCTTTGCGCAGAAGGAGCCGCCGCATCCGCTGGTTGTCAATCTCGAGACGGTGAACCGCTGCAACAGTACCTGTGAGTTTTGTACGGCCAATATTCACGCGGAAAAACGGCCTTATAGGAAGATGGAGGACGATCTGTACTACTCTGTCATCGATCAGCTGCGGACGTGGAACTACAGAGGGCATCTGACGCTGTACGGCAACAATGAGCCCTGGCTGGACAAGCGGATCGTGGAGTTCCACCGATATGCGAGAAGGCAGCTGCCCGGCGCTTTTATTTTCATGTCCACCAACGGGCTGCTCTTGGATATCGACAAGGTGAAAGCGATCGTGCCCTATGTGAATCAGCTGATTATCAACAATTACTGCCTGGACATGAAGATGCATGACAATGTCCGGCAGATTTACGATTATGTCAGGGCGCATCCGGATGAATTTAAAGATGTGGATGTCCTCATTCAGATCCGCTATTTGAAGGAAGTGCTCACAAACAGGGCGGGCAGCGCGCCGAATAAACAGAGCAAGGGGAAAGTGATCCGGGAGACATGCCTGATGCCCTACACAGATATGTGGATCATGCCGAACGGCAAGATGGGGATTTGCTGCTGCGATAATTTCGAGACCACCGATCTGGCCGATCTGCATGAAGTGTCTGTCCGGGATGGCTGGAACAGCGCCCCCTATCGGGAGCTTCGCCAGGCCGTCCGGGAGGGCAGGCAGAACTATCCGTTCTGCCGATACTGTGATTTTATCGATGCGGGACTTCGCATGGACGCGGTGAACGATGTGCTGAAGCATCATGAAAAACTGCACGGGGCAAGGCAGTCCGTCTTCAAAAAATAGAAGCAAAGGATAAAGGGTGGGGAAACATTGAAAAGAAAAAGATTTCTGGGGATACTGGCGGGCGCCGGGCTGACGGCGTGCCTGATCGGCTGCGGCGCCGGCGGCGGAACGGACAATGTGGCTGTGGACAGTACTGACAGCGCTGTAGCGGACGGAGCCTCGGCAGACAAGACTGCTGCGGTAGGCGGCGGTAATGCGGCGGACGACACATTGCCGGTGAAAGAAGAAAACGGCGAAGCGGCGGCGGAGAATGCCGTGGTTGCGGATGAGACGGAGAAGATAAATCTGCAGGGGATGGGCATGTCCATTGTGGGTGACAGCCTTTCGGCCTACGATGGTTTCATTCCCAACGGCTTTAACGTGTTTTATCCCTTCAGCGGAGAACTTACGGATGTATCGCAGACGTGGTGGCGGATGCTGTTGGACGAGACGGGTATGGAACTGTGCGCCAACAATTCCAGCGCGGGCAGCACATGCGCGGGCGATTCCATGGCGGAGGATATCCAGTGCGGGTGCAGCAGCTTCCGGCTCTCCTTTACGGCCGGCAAACAGGGCAAAATGCCGGACATCATCATTGTCTATATGGGAACCAACGATCTGCTCGACGGTATTCCGGTGGGAGATAACGACGGTACGGGGCTGGTGGAGGAAGGGCCGATTGACAATTTCAGCGATGCTTACTGCATGATGTTAGATAAGCTGGAGAGTGAGTATCCGATTGCGGAAATTTACTGCTGTACGCTTGCGCAGGTCGGCGACTGGGGAGAGGAACAGCCATTTGTCACGTTTGAGAACAATCTTGGACTGACGGCGGGAGAGTATTCGGAGCGGATCCGGCAGATCGCCGAAAAAAGAGGTATGCATGTGATCGATCTGTATGACTGTGGCATCGAGATTGATAACCTGCCAGATATGACGTCGGACGGCGTACACCTGACGCCGGAAGGCATGAAGTGTGTGGAGAACGCAATATTGAAAGCCCTGACCGAACCTGCGGACGGCAGCGCGGCGGCCCGCCCGTAGATCCGGCTTTTTCAGGCACGTGTCTCGTGATATTCCTTCTCCGTGTTGACGTTCCAGATATTGTCCTTGCTGCTGACGCCGTTCACGATGTTCTTTACCGTCTCGAAGGAAGTCATCATGGAGTGGTCAATGTTATTGTAGCGGTGCTGGCCGTTGCGCCCCACACAGTACAGGTTGTCAATGCTCTTTAGGTAATCCACCAGCGTGTCGATCTCACTGTAAGTGTCAAAGTAGGCGGGATAGGCTTTCTTTACGGATTCCGCATGCGTGTCGAGCACATCTGCCGCGCTGTCAATCAGCCCCATTTTGATCATTTCCGAGATGCCGAAGGAGGAAAATTTGTCTTCCGGCATATTCCAGAGTTCGTCTCCCTCGCTGCAGAAATATTCCAGGCCGACCCACACCGTATGTTCCAGATCCTTCACCATGTAGGGCGACCAGTTATTGTAGATCTGAAAGCGGCCGACCTGCACCGTGCGGTCATGGACATAGATCCAGTTGTCCGGCACAATGTTGCCGATGGTTTTGATCTTCGTCTTATTGGGCAGATTCAGCCTGCGGATCAGAACGCCGAGGGTCCTGTAATCGCGGTAGGGGAGACCGGCGGCAATTTTCGCTTCGCGCGCCGGCACATCGTTCATGCCTCCCACCAGATCCTTCAGGGGCATGGAGGAGATAAAGATGTCTCCTTCCACGGTGGTGGCTTGTCCCTGGCTTTCATATGTGAGCGAGGTGATGTGATTCTGCGCATCCTTGTGCAGATTTGTCACTCTGCAGCCGCACAGAATCGTGCCGCCTGACTTCCGGATTTCCTCTGCGGTTACTTCCCAGAGCTGGCCGGGGCCAAGCTTCGGATAGCTGAAGGACTCGATCAGGGAAGTTTCCACATGGCGATTTTTCCTGTTCGGCAGCAGCTTGCCGAACATGTCCTTGATGATGGCAAAGACAGAGAGCCCTTTGGCACGCTGGGCGCCCCAGCTGGGATCGATCTCGCGGGGATGCCTGCCCCACAGATTTTCCGTGTATCGCTCGAAGAACATGGAGTATAATTTTTTGCCGAAGCGGTTGATATAGAAGTCCTCCAGCGATTTTTCCTCGCGCTTGTGGACTACGGAGGCAAGATAGCTGAACACCGCGACGATATCTGTAACCAGCCCCATATTGGCGAAGGTTTCCCATTTCAGGCTGATGGGATAGTCAAAGAATTTCTGATCATAGTAGATGCGGGAGACGCGGTTCCGCTTCAGCATGACGCGGTCTTCCCGCTCGGGATCCGGACCGCCCGCGGCAAGTTCGACGTCCCTGGCAAGTTTGATGTCGTCGTAGGCGGGAGCGCCCTGAAGCGGCAGCATACGGTTCCACCACTCGTTCACCTCGGGTACCTTGGAGAAGAAACGGTGTCCGCCCATATCCATGCGGTTGCCCTTGTAATTGACGGTTTTGGAGATGCCTCCCATTGACTCGCTCTCTTCCAGAACGACGACCTCGTAGTCTCCGCTCTGTCTCAACAGCTCATATGCGGCGGTCAGGCCCGCGGGGCCGGCGCCGATCACATATACTTTTTTCATATGCACCTCATTCTGTTTTGTCATGTTTATTCTTTTCTATTATACCCATTTCGAAACATATCGGTCAAGCGGCAGTGTGGGATGCGGCTTCCCGGAGAGCCTGTCTTTGTATGCAGCGAATAATATCCTCCAATATGAGAGCGCATCCGAAGTACAAAAACGGAAGAATATATACTGACAAGCGGGCGAATGCGTTATACGAACCGAGAAATACGGAGGCCTCGATCACGGTTATGGCGCCCCAGACGCCGAGATAGAAATAGGGACAGCGCTTTGTTCGAATCCATTGATAAAGAGTCAGGAAAAGGCAGAGAGCCATCATGTAAAAGCCGCTTCCGACGGTAAAGACGGGCAGATCTCTCTGCATAAAAAGGAGAATTTTAAACAGGGGATTAGGCGCGTACTGCAGGATATCGGGGAATATAATACGGGAGTACGGTTTTGACCAATATGTGCTGATATTGCCATATTGATAGCGCAGATAGGCCATTGGATCCGTCCTGAGGCAGTAGGAAGTGAATTCGCTTACGTTGATATTCTGTTCCCTGAGATTTGCGCCGAAGAGCTCCATGACAGGAGTGGTGGTAGCCCAGCCGCGACCGTCGTCTCCGGCGGCGAGGCAGTCGTTAAATACCCGCGTTATTTCTGAAGTGAGCTCCTCGTCGGGATAATTCAGATAGCAGCCCGTCAGGAGACATGGAACCAGGGAGTGTCTGGGTCCGAGATTCGTCAGGTTGAACGTGCCGGACCATACCCAGTTGTTATAGGAATATCCCGCGTAGATCAAAATCACTGCGCCGAGTACGGCGGAGAGTTTGCCGATCATGCGGCGGAGGCTTTTTTCCGTAAAAAACTGCAGCACAAGAAGGACAAGACAGAGGCCCGAATATACGGCGAGAGTGGGTTTGACGCCGGCGGCGATCAGCGACAGGAGAATAGCGGCCGTTCCGTTTTTGAAGGAAGGGGACTTTACATACTTTACGATAGCGTACAAAAAGAATACGGTGACGGATATGGAAAGGGATTCCGACCAGATGGCGATATTCCAATTCATGATGCAGCTGTTGCAGCCATAGAGCACCGCTATGATATCGGAGAGCAGAAGATTGTCTGTCGCCAGGCGAAGCGTTTTATACAGAATGAATACGGAAAGCGCCGAGATAAGGATCTGGACACAGGCGGTGAAGAAAAGATACCGGGACTCACCGAATAATATTCTGCAGATCCGGAGAACGAGCGGATAGAGAGGAACACGGGTTCCGCCGATGCCCTGCAAAGTGAAGGCGTAATCAATATAAGAAGAGGAATCGTCGCCGAGCACGCCGATCTCGGGGCAGCTGCAGTAGAAAGCTAATTGGACGAGAATAATGATGAGGGGGGGGGTGTAGCGAATGTATTTTTTAATGTGTTTCACCGAACATCTTCCTTCCTGGGATAATTATCCACAGTTTATCATATTTGCGGGAAAATGTACAGTGTGTTATAATGTGCCTTAGCAATGAGCGCGGGCCCGCAGCGAAGGAGTTTCCATGATAAGTTTACTGTTCTGGCTGGTGGTTATACCGTACTGTATCGGTCTGATCCCCACCCGTTTGATATCGGAGCATAAGAGAAATCCCGGGTTTACCATCCTGGCCGGCTATTTTGTCATGTGGGCGATCTTTGAGCTGGTGGCGGTCCCGGCGGTTCTCCTCGTGCAGTATCACAACTTCAGGACAGCCTCGGGCTGGTTCGCGGCTCTCAGTATTCTCTGCGCCGCGGCGGGGGCGGGTTCGGCGCTTGTGCCGCACATGCGCGCGGCAGGGCGGACAGGCGCAGAACAGGCGCGGCGGGGTATATGGCGCAGGGAAGCGATGTACGTGAGGAAGCGCGTCGCCGGGGTGCCGGAAGCTCTCCGCGCAATGCCGTGGGCGGAGCGGATCGAGTGGCTGCTTTTTCTGGGATTACTCGGATTTCAGCTCTATAAGGCCGCGGCGTACGCTTCCTTCGACGGGGACGACGCTTACTATGTGGTGGAGTCGTTGCTCGCGCAGCAGGCGGACGTCATGTACCGTATTCTGCCTTATTCCGGCGGTCCTACGAAGCCGGACGTCAGGCATGCGCTGGCGGTCTTTCCGATGTGGGTCGCGTTCATAGCAGCGCGCAGCGGCATTCATGCGACGATCGTGTCGCACTTGCTCCTGCCTTTCGTGCTGATTCCGCTGACATACCTTGTATATTATGAGATAGGCAGGCAGCTCTTTGGCCGCATGGAGACCGGCGGGGTGTTTTGCAGGGAAAATCTGCCAATCTTTATGATTCTCATGGCGATGTTTCAGATGTTCGGCAATGTTTCCATCTACACCAACGAGACATTTTTCCTGACCAGGACATGGCAGGGAAAATCGGTGGCGGGCAGTCTGGTGATCCCGGCGCTGTTTTGGATATTTCTGCAGATCTATGAGGGCGGAGAGCCGGGAAACAGGGTCGGCGCAGGCGTGTGGATGCTCTTTGTCTGCGTCAATATGGCAGCGGGCATCTGCAGCTCGATCGCGGTTTTTCTGATCAGTATGCTGACTGCCGTGACGGCATTCTGCCTTGCGGTTGTCAGGAGAAGGCTTGGGATACTTCTGAAAATGGGGGCGGCATGTATTCCGAACGTGATTTATATGGCGGTTTATGTGGTGACGGCGTACAGCTATCTGTGGCGGTAGGAGAAGTCTATGTGGGGTATTTTTCTCGAGAGCGTGGTTATTTTTCAGAATTATATGGGCTTTCATGAGAACGGCTACCTGGCGGGGCTCTATCTCTTTGCGCTGCTGTACCTGTGGCTGACGGAGAAGGACAAGGGCAGACGGGCTGTTCTGGTCTATGCGCCGACGCTGCTTCTTGTCATGTTTTTCTGCCCACTGTTCCGCAAGGTTTTCGTGCGGCTGCTGGAGGACTCGGAGACATATTACAGGCTGCTGTGGCTTTTGCAGATGAGTGTGGTGACCGCCTACGGGCTGATCAGGCTGTGCGGCAGACACCGCCGGATCGGGCTGGCGGTCATCTGTATCGCGATTGTCGCCTGCGGCAATTATGTCTATGACAGTGAAAATATCACAAAGGCGGAGAACGCGTATCATCTTCCGCAGGTGGCCATCGACATTGTGGATCTGATCGAGCCGGAGGAGGGGCGCATCACCGTGCTCGTGCCGGCGGATCTGATCTATTTCGTGCGGCAGTACAGCACGAATATAGAACTCCCGTACGGCCGTGAAATGCTGATTGCCCGGTGGGATTACTACCATGCCATGTATGAGGCGATGGAGGAGGCCGATATGATCGAGGCGGCGTCTTTTACGGAGCTGGCGAGAGAGTACCCTTGCGCTTATATCGTGTTAAAAGAGGACCGGCAGATCGACGAGCCGCTGACGGATTACGGTTATGAGCTGTGCGATCGGGTGGGGGAATACCTGATCTATCGAGATACGCAGACGGAGTGAGACTATGCTTTTCAATTCTTATATTTTTGTGTTTCTTTTTCTGCCCATATGTCTGCTGGGCTTCTACCTTCCGTCGAATCTCGGAGGGCGGGACAGGGCAGCGGCGGACAAGATCTTTCTGATCTTCATGTCCTTCTGGTTCTATGGATATTTTAACCCCGCTTATCTGCTTATCATGCTGTGCAGCATCGGCGTGAATTATCTGTTTCACAGGGCGTTGTCCCTCAGACCGCGCAGATCGATGATGCTCTTGGCGGTTGCGGCGAATCTGGGCGTGCTGTTTTACTTCAAGTATTATGATTTTTTCGCGGAGATGGTGAACGCCGTGTTCGGCGCATCCATGGAGCTTAAACATGTGTTGCTTCCGCTGGGAATCAGTTTTTTCACATTTCAGCAGATTTCTTTTGTGATCGATACTTACCGCGGCGAGGTGCGGGACTGTTCGCTCGTCGATTACACACTTTTCGTCTCGCTCTTTCCGCAGCTGATCGCAGGGCCGATCGTCAACCACGGAGAGATGCTTCCGCAGTTTGCGCAGATCGGACATAGGCCTGTCAGGTGGGAGCGGATCGCGGAAGGGCTCGGACTGTTTGTTCTCGGACTGGCCAAGAAAGTGCTGCTTGCGGACACGTTTGGAGCGGCCGTGGATTTCGGGTACGCGAATATCGCGACTCTCGGGCGGCCGGACGCGGTGATCGTGATGGCGAGCTATTCCCTGCAGCTGTACTTTGATTTCAGCGGGTACTGCGATATGGCGCGGGGGATCGGCAAGATGCTAGGCATAGAGCTCCCGGTCAACTTTGACTCGCCATACAAGGCGGTGAATATCGTGGATTTCTGGAAGAGATGGCATATCACGCTGAACCGCTTTTTTACGAAATATGTGTATATACCGCTGGGCGGGAACCGGCGCGGCGCGGCGCGAATGTATCTGAACCTGATGATCGTATTTTTGCTCAGCGGCTTATGGCATGGCGCCGGCTGGAATTACATCGTCTGGGGCGCCCTGCACGGGGTATTGTATGTGCTGACGCGGTTCTGGCTGAAGAGTGTCAGGCCGGGGCTCGCGGCGCGGCACCGGGCGGAGGGGAGCGCGGAAGGGGCGTCTGTATCGCGGCTGCGCCGCGCCTTGGGAACGTTTGTGTCGCGGCTTCTGCTGCTTGGCTATGTGAGCATAGCGTGGGTGTATTTCCGCGCGGCGGATGTCGCGCAGGCGGGACAGCTGCTGGCGGCGGCGTTTGGAGGCCCGTTTCGAAAGGTCTCCGCGGAGCTTGCGGACTGCTTCAGGATGGACGAATTCTGGTATGTCATCAAAGTGCTGCATTTGGACAACATGGCCTACAGCAGATATATTCTGCCGACGGTTATGCTGGCGGCCGGCATGTATCTGGCCATGGCGGGAAGAAACGCGGCCCAGCGCATGGAGAGAGCGCGTTACGGGACGGGATCGGCTATGGCGTTTGCGGCGCTGGCGCTCTGGTGTGTGCTCACCTTCTCGAAGGTCAGTACTTTCCTGTATTTTAATTTCTGAGGAGCTGATGAGGAGCGGTTATGAACAAGTGTAAGAGATGGCTGATCGCGGTGGCGGCGACGATTTTCATACTGTTGGTGCTGACGGGAGCCCTTGTGATCTTCGTGGACCCTTTTTTTCAGTATCACGCGCCCTTGAAGGGGTTCCCCTATCTGGTGGACAACCAGCTCTCTCAGAATCCGGGCATGGCGAAGCACATGGAGTACGACAGCGTGATTCTCGGTTCCTCCATGACGGTCAATTTCGATACGCGCTGGTTTGCGCAGACGATGGGACTGAATACGATTAAACTCTGCTACAGCGGCGCATACCCGAAGGACCAGGCGAATATTATGGATATCATATTTGACAGCGGACATCAGGTGAAGACGGTCTTTCTGGGGTTGGATGTGATGACTTACACGGGCGGCGTGGACGAGACAAAATACCCGATTCCGGCTTATCTCTATGATGATAACTATCTCAACGACGTGCAGTATCTGTACAACAAGGATGTGGTGCTAAACTATATTGTCAGGCAGCTGGCGGATCCGGACAGGACCGAGCTCGCCACGGTCTACCAGAGCTGGTGGACGGATGAATACTACAATATTCAGTGGGTCATGCACAATTACGAGCCGCCTGAGATCACGGAGAGCGAGACGCCGCCCGACGC
Organism: uncultured Lachnospiraceae bacterium; assembly: GCA_947586255.1. GTDB lineage: Bacteria > Bacillota > Clostridia > Lachnospirales > Lachnospiraceae > UBA3282. Next base: position 46,092 of record CANPXP010000001.1, read on the forward strand.
ATATATCGAGGGCGCGGACCGCAATCTGCGGGCGAATCTCTGCCCGTATATCGAGGAACATCCGGACACGATGTTCTACATCTTTTTTCCGCCCTACAGCATTCTGTATTGGAACGACGTGATGCGGGAGAATCATCTGGAGGCGACGATGGAGGAGTACCGGTATATCGCCGACGCGCTGCTTCCCTACGACAACGTGAGAGTCTTCTTTTTTCCGGATCAGGAGTGGATCGTGACGGATCTAAACAATTACGCGGACTACACGCATTATCATCCGGATATCAACCGGTACATGACGGAGTGTTTCGCGGATGGAACATGCGAGATAAAGAGCGCGGAAGAAATGGACGGCGCGCTCGTTCGGATGCGCGCCGTGATCAATGCTTTTGACTTTGAAGAGCTGTTCTCCCATGAATACTGACAGCGGCTTTGCCCTCTGTTATTCGTCATCCGGATCGGGGAAAATGCACTGGACGAACCGGTTCGCCAGAAGCTCGCGTCCCGCGTCGTTGAAATGGATGTAGTCTGTCATGTAGTTCAGATAATTGTCCTCATTGACGGAGCCGTAGAAATTGTCGATGAAGGAGACGCCGCAGTCCATCGTCGCATCCAACTCCTTCTGCAGATAGTGGCTCAGCGTTCCGTGCCCCAGATCGATGCGGTCGCCGTTTTCAAAGACGCCCTCCTCATTGACATGGTGGCAGAACGTGTGGGACATCACGACGATGCGTATGTGCGGATAAGCGTCCTGGATCGCCTTGACGCCGGCGCGCAGGGCGCCTGTGTAGGTGATGACATCGTACGGTGCGTTGGGATCGTCGCAGGGGCGCATGTTGATGTAGTCGCTGGCGTCGTACATGACACAGAGATAGTCCACGCTGTTCATGTCGAGAGAGGCGAGCATCTCGGTCGTTTTAGGGACGGCTTCGTCGTAGCTGTAGGCGGCCGCGTCGCGCATGTCGTCGAAGTTGCCCGACGCAAGGCTTTGTGCCACGGAGGCGAAGGAAAAGGCGTCCAGATAATACCAGTTCTGATAGGTCGGATTCTTCATCGCTATCGTAGTGCCTGTGAACGAGCCGTTGTAGACAACGGCGCCTGTCTTTGCGGCGATCTGCTCCGCCAGGCCGTTCTCGCCCTGGTTCAGGGAGAAGGGATCGTCCCCGAGGCACAGAATGGTGGTTACGCCGTCATCCACGTATCCCTCCCGCTTGTCGGGGGCGAGCGGAATGATACTGTCCATCACCTCGATGTCGAAAGCGGTTGTCTGTTCATTGGGATCGTAGTCGGACGGCACGCCCTTGTTCCATCTATAGAGGCGGAAAGCGGAGAATGCCACAATCAGTACGATGGCGGCAATCAGAATGACATGAATATTTATGTGAAAGCGTCTGCCGGCTTCCGGCTGTTCATCGATTTCCTGTTCGTTTATTTCCTGCTCATTTATTTCCTGTTGGTTTTCGCTCATAACGACCTCCTTACATATTCTTTCCCCATTTTACTATGAATATTTTCAAAAATCCACGCTTTCCGTGCATTTTCATAAAATCTTTTGATTTTCAGGGAGCGTCTGTGAAAAATGAGGACGGCGGCAGGGAATCCTGAGATTCCTGCCGCCGCTCTCTGACGAGTGTCACACGTTGGTCAGATCGTGGGCACAGCGTTTTTCCATCGGGCTTCTGTCTGTCATGGAACAGGTGATGAGCGCGGTCTGCGGAAACTGCTTCTGAAGCTCCTTGTACCATTTGCTGTACTTGTACATTCGGTACGTGGTGCTCAGCTTCGGGAGCAGTGTCTCATCGTCGCAGCGCCTGGTGAATTCCTCCCGCTCCTCAAGATCCATGGCGACATAATCCATGTAAGTGATTTTGAGCTCCGTGATGCGCTCGCGGCACTTCGGACAATGCTGTTTATGTCCGTTGAGCATGTAGACCCGATGGCAACGCTTACAATAGTGCATGTACATCATAGTAAAATCCCCTTTTTCATATAAAGACCATTGTTGAAATTGTAAGGTTGCACTTGTATTGTGTCAGTTATGGGAGATAAAGTCAAGGCGTTTTAACGGAATTTGGCGGTTTGAGCGATGTAAAATATCGCGCAATGATACAAATATTATGTAAATCTTACCAAAATCGGGACAAATGTAAATATCCTTGATATTATCGCGCTCCTATGATACAATATTACAAAATTGTTCAAAAAATAGGGTTTACATAATGGAGGCGCAATGCAAAACAAAAAGAGCGGCGGAAAGAAACATGCCAAACGGGAGATGGAACTGGAGGAGCTTCTGGCGGAGGATCGCTTCGATGAGGAGGATGAGGACAGCGTGACGGATGATACGCTGGAATTTCTGAGCCTTGACGACGAGACGATTGCGTCCTATCAGAGTGAGCACGGGAGCGGACGCCGGGATTCCCGCAAGCGCGCTGCGCGGTACCGCGACGAAGAAGAGGATGACGAGGAGTACTACGGCGGCGCCGAAGATGATGAGGATGACGATGATGAGTACTACGCCGAAGATGACGAAGACGATGAAGAGGATGACGACGAGTACTACGGCGAAGACGATGATGAAGACGAGGACGATGAGGACGACGACGGGGAGTACTACGGCGACGAAGATGATGACGAAGACGATGAAGAGGATGAGGATGACGAGTACTACGCTGAAGATGATGAAGACGAGGACGACGAATACTACGGCGATGAGGACGACGAGTACGACGATGACGAGCGCGAGGGCGTGATCGCGCGCATCGGGTCCTGGCTGGCGGAGATGAGTACGCTCGACATGGTGGTTGCGATGTTCGGCGTCTTTGTAATTGCCGGAGTGATCGTGACGGGCACGCTGTTTGCCAACGCTAAGACGGTCGAGAAGCAGGTGGAGGCCTTTGCCACGGTCGGCGAGGAGATAGAAGGGATTTCCGTGATTGGGGAGGGCGGTCTCCTGGCGGTAGCCGAATCCGCCAGACTCTCGGATATGCTGGATGTGGAGGAAGAGGAACAGCAGGAGGAGGCTGAGGGAGAAGAGAAGGACGGCATTGAAGTAACTTTGAATCTCACCTCGATTCAGTCCGATCTGAAGATTAAATTCGTGAACAAATCGACGGGAAAGCTGATTTCCGGCGTGCCCTTCGAGGTGGAGGTGACGGGCGGCGGCAAGTCTTATGAGTGGCAGGACGACGATAAGGACGGCATCATCTATAAGACGGAGATTGCGGCGGGCACATACAGTGTGAAGGCGAAGCCGCTGAGCGGCGGGGAATATGAGAAGTATAAGCTGCCGTCGGGCGCGGTCAGTGCGAAGGTTTCGGACAAGATCGCGTACAAGAAGGTGGATGTGGCAGACGAGATCAAAGACGAGTCGCAGATCAACGTGGCGGCTGAGGAGAAGGCCGGCGGCGACATCGCGGTGGAATCTCAGCTGACCGACACGGTGGAGTGGGTGGAGTCCACGAAGACGCCGATCGACTCGGAGGATAATTTCACCGAGATCAAGAAGGATGACATTCCCGATCCGTCTAAGAGCGGCAAGGCGCTCAGCGGGTTTGTGAAGACGGCGGAGAAAAGCGGGAATTATGGATTCGCGCTGTTGAGCGAGACGGGATTGGAGTGCACGTGCGGAACGAAGTGCAAAGCGGAAGAGCCCAATCAGGACTGCGCCGTATGCAAGACTGATCCGAGTCAGTGCAAGGGAGAGGAAAAGAAAAAAGAGTGTACCTGTAAGGATCGCAACAAGTGTACATCCAGTGACGACGCCAGAGACTGTCCGGTCTGTCAGGAGGATTATCACAACTGCGAGGGAAAAGAGGCGGAGCAGCCTAAGGAGTGCATCTGCACCACGCACTGTACGGACGAGGAGAGAAATACCGACTGCCCCGTCTGCAGCGAGAATCCGGGGAAGTGTAAGATCTCCGCGCCCGCGGGACCTACGGATGCGGAGAAACTGAGCGATATGCGTATCAGCAGCGACAGTCTGAGTCTGAAGGTAAACGATTCGGCGACGCTCACGGTCAGCGGACAGTACGAATCGGAGGCGTCCGTCGAATGGTCCGGCGCCAACTCGTCGGTGTCGGTGTCGGGGAGCGGCAGGAGCGTGACGGTCAAGGCGCTGGCGGCCGGGGATGCGACGATCACGGCGACTGTGTCTATAGGCGACAGTCAGTCCAAAAAAACGCTGTCCTGCAAAGTTACGGTGCAGAACACGGAGCCGACCGAGCAGCAGAAAGCTGACTCCTTTGCGCTGAATAAGACCTCTCTCGGGCTGGTGCAGGGGGCTTCGGAGACGCTCTCCGTCAGCAGCTCTGGCAATTATAAGGCGTCCTCCGTGACGTGGAACAGTGACGATAAGAAGGTTGCCACCGTGGACGGCGGCAAGGTTACGGCCGTGGCGGCGGGCAAGACGAAGATCAAAGCCGAGGTCAAAGTGGGCGATGCGTCCAAAATACTTGAGTGCGATGTCAACGTCACGGCCAAGCACTATAAGATCGCCAGCATCGACGGCAGCGGCACCCTGACGGTCGGAGAGACGGGTAAAGTCACAGTGAAGCTGGAGCCCGCGGACGGACAGATCACGTGGAAGAGTGAGAATGAAAAGATCGTCAAGATAGAGAGTACGGACGGCGACACCGCCAAATTCAAGGCGATAGCCGCGGGCAAGACAAAGATTACCGCAGTCTGCGGCGACGCCAAGGGAGAGTGGAGCGTAGAGGTCTCCAATGATCTCAAGGGCAACAAGACCAAGCTCAAGGATAAAAACGGCAATCAGGTCTATGTCAAAAAGGACGGTAAGTTTGTAGAGGCGACATATGAGGATTACAATACGGCGGACAAGTTCTATCTCGCTAAGTCCATGTACAGGTATACCGGCTGGCAGACGATAGACGGAAGCGTATATTTCTATGACAAAGATGGCAATTACGTCACGGGCGAGCAGGTCATCCAGGGCGCGAAGTACAATTTCGGCAGCGACGGCCGGCTCTCCACCGGCTCCGGTTCCATGGGAATCGATGTGTCCAAGCACAACGGAAGCATCGACTGGAGCGCCGTGAAGAATTCCGGCGTGTCCTACGCCATCATACGCTGCGGCTACAGAGGCTACTCGACGGGCGTGCTGGTGGAGGATCCCAAGTTCATCAGCAATATCAAGGGCGCGAAGGCGGCCGGACTCAAGGTCGGCGTCTATATTTACAGCCAGGCGGTCAATGAGGTGGAGGCGGTTGAGGAAGCGTCCATGGCGCTGAATCTGGTCAAAGGATACGGTCTGGATTATCCGATCTTTATCGATGTGGAGGCCAGCGGCGGCCGGGCGGACGGCATCGGCAGCAGCGCGAGGACGGCGGTGTGTCAGGCATTCTGCCAGACGGTGCAGAATTCCGGCTATTCGGCGGGCGTCTACTCCAACAAGAACTGGCTGTCCGAGCAGATCAATACGGGCAGTCTGACAGGTTATAAGATCTGGCTGGCGCAGTATGCGGCGGCGCCCACCTACACGGCGACCCGCTATGATATGTGGCAGTATTCGTCCAAGGGTAAGGTCAGCGGCATCAGCGGCAATGTGGACATGAACATCAGCTACCTGAATTATTAGTCTTGCATTTTCAGGGCTGCTACCACATAATATACATGAGTGACATAAGGAGGGAGAACTGGGCGCATGAGAACCTATCTGGTGACCGGCGGGGCCGGGTTTATCGGTTCCAACTATATACATTATATGTTCCGCAAATATGACAGGGATATCCGCATCATCAACGTGGACGCGCTGACCTATGCGGGTAACCTGGAGAATCTGAAGGATGTTGAAGGGCGGGACAATTATACCTTTATCAAAGCGGATATCTGCGACAAGGAGGCAATCGCCGGAATTTTTGCGCAGAATGATATCGACAGGGTGGTGCACTTCGCGGCGGAGAGCCATGTGGACAGAAGCATCAAGGCGCCCGAGGTCTTTGTGCGGACCAATGTGCTGGGCACTGCGGTGATGCTCAACTGCGCCAAGGCGGCGTGGGAGTTGCCGGAGGGCGGTTTCAAGCCGGACAAGAAATTCCTGCACGTGTCCACGGATGAGGTGTACGGTTCTCTCGAGGAGGACGGTGGCTATTTCTACGAGACGACGCCCTACGCGCCCCACAGCCCGTACTCGGCCAGCAAGGCCGGATCGGACATGCTGGTGAAGGCATATATGGATACCTACAAATTTCCAGCCAACATCACCAACTGCTCCAACAATTACGGCCCCTATCAGTTCCCGGAGAAGCTGATTCCGCTGATCATCAACAACGCGCTGCAGGGAAAGAAGCTGCCTGTCTACGGGGACGGTAAGAACGTTCGGGACTGGCTGTACGTGGAGGATCACGCCAAGGCGATCGACATGGTGCAGGAGAAGGGACGCCTCTTCGAGACATACAATATAGGCGGCCACAATGAGAAGCAGAATATCGAGATTATCCATATCATCCTCGACACGCTGCGGGAGATGCTGCCGGACAGCGATCCGCGAAGGGCGCTTGTGAGCGACGATCTGATCACCTATGTGGAGGACCGCAAAGGGCATGACAGGCGCTATGCCATCGCGCCGGACAAGATTAAGGCGGAGATCGGCTGGGAGCCCGAGACGATGTTTAAGGACGGCATACGCCGCACGATACAGTGGTTTTTCGAGCATGAGGATTGGATGCGGAACGTGACGAGCGGCGACTATCAGAAATATTACGAGGATATGTATCGCAACAGATAGAGAAGATTTGCGGAGACGGTACGGAGGAAACTATGAAGGGTATTATTTTGGCAGGAGGCTCGGGCACAAGGCTGTACCCGCTGACCAAGGCGATTTCCAAACAGATCATGCCGGTATATGACAAGCCGATGATCTACTATCCGCTGTCAACTCTTATGCTGGCGGGAATACGGGATATCCTGATCATCTCCACACCCAGGGATCTGCCGGTGTTCGAGGAACTGTTCGGGGACGGAAGCCAGCTGGGGCTCCGCATGGAATACGCGGTGCAGGAGCAGCCGAGAGGACTGGCGGACGCCTTCATCATCGGGGCGGAATTTATCGGGGCGGACAATGTGGCCCTGGTGCTGGGGGACAATATCTTCTATGGGCAGAGCTTTTCCAGAGTGCTGAGGGAAGTGGCGTCCAGACAGACGGGGGCGACGATCTTCGGCTACTATGTCAGAGACCCGCGGGAGTACGGCGTGGTAGAGTTTGACGAGGAGGGCAGGGCTCTATCCATCGAGGAAAAACCGGAGCACCCCAAGAGCAATTACGCGGTGCCGGGGCTGTATTTCTACGACAATCAGGTGGTGGAGATCGCGGCGGCTGTCAAGCCCTCCGCCAGAGGTGAGATTGAGATTACCAGCATCAATAACGAGTATCTGCGCAGGGGTGAGCTCTATGTGGAGACGCTGGGGAGAGGTTTTGCGTGGCTGGATACGGGAAATCACGATTCACTTCTGGACGCGGCGGATTTTGTGGCAGCTTTCCAGAAGAGACAGGGGTTGTATATCTCCTGCATAGAGGAGATTGCCTACAAGAGAGGATTCATCACCAGAGAACAGCTGCTGAAGCTGGCTGAGCCGCTGATGAAGACGGCGTACGGCCAATATATGGTTGAGGTTGCCAATGGACTCTAAGAAAATGCGAAGGACGCTGTATGCCATGATCGCCATGTTTGTGGTTCTGATCGGCGTGATAGCGTTCGCCAATCTGGATACCGTGCTGGGCAAGCTCGGACTGGCCGATGCAGAGCAGGCCGAAGAGACGGCGGCGACGGTGGAAGATGCGGGCGGTGGACAAAGAGGAGACGATTTGTCTGCCTTTCTGAATGACGAGACATTTTTTGATCCGGAAGTGAAGTTCAAGAGCATCGAGAGCTATTCGGGCAGAAGGGTGTCGCTCGTGATGAGCTCCGTGGCGAAGGATCTGCGCGTCATGGTTGTGGACAGCGTCGGCAGGCTGGTTGCGGGAACGCCGTTCAAGATTAACGTGCAGGGCATCGGGGAGTACACGGACTCCGACGAGGACGGCATTATCTATCTGGACGGGCTGCGCGCAGGGGAGTACAGCGTATCGCTGGAGGAAGCGGAGGGTTTTATCGTCCCCAATACGATCACGACCATTCAGGTCCGGCAGGAGATTGAGTACCGTGTCATAGACGATATTGAATATCTGATTCTGACGGAGGATGACGTCGATACGGACGAGGAGGACCGGGCCGTCAACGGCGCGGAGAAGGACGCGGACGGCACCGAGAATACGGATACGGAATTCGCGGCGGGGACGGGAAAACTCGGCATCGACGTGTCCCGATGGAACCGGGAGATCGACTGGGAGGCAGTTAAAGAAGACGGTGTGGAATTTGCGATTATCCGCTGCGGGTACCGGGGCGCTTCGAGCGGAGCGCTGGTGCTGGATTCTATGTTTGAGCAGAATATAGAGGGCGCAATCGAGGCGGGGATTCCCGTGGGTGTCTACTTCTTTACACAGGCGACTAGCGAGGTGGAGGCCGTCGAGGAAGCCAGTATGGTGATCAGTCTCATAGAAGACTACGATGTGGATTATCCGGTATTTCTTGACAGCGAGAGCGCCGGCGGAGACGGGCGGGCGGACGACCTGGAGCCGGAGGAGAGAAGCGCTTATCACGAGGCGTTTCTGGAGACGATCGCCTCCGCGGGCTATGAGGCCGGGATCTACGCTTCCAGGAATTGGCTAGATGATCAGGTAGATATGACAATGTTGTCACAATACAAAACGTGGCTGGCGGAATATGCGGACGTTCCCACCTACGACGACTATTTTGATATGTGGCAGTACACTTCCAAGGGGACGGTGGAAGGCATCGAGACGAGGGTCGATCTGAACGTGTGCTATATGAATATCGATACGTCGATTAACCATGCCAGAGGCGCCGCGGGCTATTCCGGTATCATTGACGGGGACAGCGGCAACGTGCCGGTCGGTTCCGACGAAGAGTAGAGAAAGGATTGCGAGGATTATGGGCAAGATAACGGTAGAGACATGTGAGATAGAGGGCCTGAAGGTGATCACGCCGACCGTGTTCGGGGATGCGCGGGGTTACTTTATGGAGACCTACAATTACAACGATTACAGAGAGGCGGGGATCGATCAGGAGTTCGTGCAGGACAATCAGTCCGCGTCGGTGAAAGGCGTGCTGCGCGGGCTGCATTTTCAGATCAATTACCCGCAGGACAAGCTGGTGCGCGTTCTGAGCGGCGAGGTGTACGACGTGGCGGTGGATCTGCGTCCCGGTTCCGCGACCTACGGCAAATGGTTCGGCGTGCTGCTCTCGGCGGAGAACAAGAAACAGTTTTTTGTGCCGAAAAATTTTGCGCACGGCTTCTATGTGCTGTCGGATCATGCGGAGTTTGCGTATAAATGTACGGATTTCTATCATCCGAACGACGAGGGCGGCATCATCTGGAATGATCCGGCGATCGGCGTCGAGTGGCCGATTCCTGCCGGGACACAGCCGATTCTGTCCGACAAGGATACGCGCCATGGAGGTCTTGACGCGTTTACGCGGCAGTATCGCAGCTGACGGGTCCTGACAGAAGCGTTTGGGACGGGAAAATAAGGGTGTTATGACGGAGAGTACGCAGCGTGACGAAAAGAGAATAAGGCATTTTGCAAAGCCCGCGGGAATAGCCGTTTTCTGGGGGCTTGGTCTGATTCTGGCGCTGGTGTTGGTGAGACACCACAATCCGTTGGCGGATCAGGTGACGGAGCGGATGAAGAAGGTGAGCGGCTGCGTGCTCATCGCGTTTACCTGCATCATCTATTCTCTGTATTATGAAAGGATCATGACGATTCCGGCGGAACTGTTCCAGAGCAGAAAGCTGATCTGGAAGCTGGCGAAAAATGATTTCAAGAAGCGTTACGCCGGTTCTTATCTCGGCATCGTGTGGGCGATGGCGCAGCCGGTGGTGACCGTCGTGATGTACTGGATTGTCTTCGACAAGGTTTTTGACACGCGCAGCCAGCTGGTGGCCAGCGGTCTCGAAGTGCCCTATGTGCTCTATCTGACGGCGGGGCTTGTCCCGTGGTTCTACTTCTCTGAGGCGATCACGCAGGGCACGATGGCGCTGATTGAATATAATTACCTGGTCAAAAAAGTGGTGTTCAATATCAGTATTCTTCCCATCATCAAAGTGATTGCCGCCACCTTTATCCATGTATTCTTCGTGGGAGTACTGCTGTTGGTGGCCGCCGGATACGGCTATTATCCGAATGTCTACACGCTGCAGCTTGTCTATTACAGCCTCTGTCTGTTCCTGCTTGTGCTCGGCATGAGTTATCTCACCTGCGCGCTGGTCGTGTTTATCAGGGACTTGCAGCAGATTATCAGCATCGCCCTGCAGATCGGCATGTGGGCGACGCCTATTTTGTGGAATATCGAGATGCTGACCTATGACAATACCAAAACGCTGTTCAAGCTGAATCCGCTGGTGTATATCGTCAACGGTTACAGAAGCGCGATCTATGAGAAAGTATGGTTTTGGGAGCATTTCTACTCCTCCACATATTTCTGGATCTTTACAATCAGCCTGTTCTGCATCGGCACGCTGATTTTCAGGAGGCTACGGGTACACTTTGCGGATGTGCTATGAGCCGCAAGCAATTCAATCAGGGTAATATTATGGACAATATCGCGATTCAGGTCACAAATGTAGAAAAAGTATATAAGCTGTACGACAAGCCTTCCGACCGGATTGTGGAGGCGCTCGGGTTTGGGCGCGGCAAGCGCCATAAGGAGCATCATGCGCTGAAGGGCGTCAATCTGACGGTTCGTCAGGGAGAGTGCGTGGGTATCATCGGGACCAACGGCTCCGGCAAATCCACGATCCTGAAGATCATTACCGGCGTCGTCAACCCGACGCGCGGGGAAGTGACTGTCAACGGGCGCATCTCCGCGCTGCTTGAGTTGGGCGCCGGATTCAATATGGAGTATAATGGCATTGAGAATATCTATCTGAACGGCACGATGATCGGCTTCAGCGAGAAGGAGATCGACGAGAAGTTGGACGCGATACTGGAATTCGCGGATATCGGCGCGTACGTGCACCAGCCGGTCAAAACGTATTCCAGCGGTATGTTTGTGCGTCTTGCCTTCGCGGTGGCGATCAATATCGAGCCGGAGATTCTGATTGTGGACGAGGCGCTCTCGGTGGGGGACGTCTTCTTCCAGGCGAAATGCTATCACAAGTTTGAAGAGTTCAAGGAGATGGGCAAAACCATCGTGTTCGTCAGCCACGATCTGAGCAGCATCAGCAAGTACTGCGACAGGGTAGTGCTGCTCAATCAGGGTGTCAAGCTGGGCGAGGGCGCGCCGAAAAAGATGATCGACATCTACAAACAGGTTCTGGTGGGGCAGTATGCTGTGCCGGAAGAGGGGGAAAGCCTGCTGGACGACGAGGAGCTGCGCAGGGCGGCGGCCGGAGGGCGCATCACCGCCGCGGAAGGCGCGCCGGAGCGGTCGGCGGAGAACGGGGAAAAGGTCGGCGCGGCTTCGGAGAATCCGGAACTTCTGGAGTATGGTTCTAAGAAGGCAGTCATTACGGAATACTATATTACGGACGACAAGGGGGCGAGGACTTCCGCAATTCTGAAGGGGAATTCTTTTGCCATTCACATGAACGTCCGTATGCAGGAGGATATTCAGGCGCCTATTTTTGCCTTCACGATCAAGAATGTGCGCGGAACGGAGATCACGGGAACGAATACAATGTTTGAGAAGGCATTCCTGGAACCCGTGAAGGCCGGTGAAGAGCGGCATGTGACTTTCACGCAGAAGATGAGCCTGCAGGGCGGGGACTATCTGCTGTCCCTGGGTGTCACCGGCTATGAGAACGATGATTTTACCGTCTATCACAGGCTGTATGACGCGCTGAGCCTGACGGTCATATCCGACAAGGACACGGTGGGATTCTACGATATGGATTCCGCGGTGGAGGTGCGCTGACCCGACCTGCGGAGGCGGATGAGACGGAAGATGACAGAGGGACTGTTGAATGGAAGAGATGGAAGAGATCGGTAAAATCAAACTGGATCTGACCCATTATCCGGGGGAAGACTATTACTGCGACGGCGAGGTGGAGGACGAGCTGTTAGATATCGCGCGAAATTACGCCGCGGTGGAATACCGGCGTATTATCGAGGAGAGAAAGAGCTGGCCCATCCTGTATCATCTGTCCGAACAGCGGGAAAATATCGTGGAGTGGCTTCCGATTACCGGCGACATGAAGGTGCTGGAGGTCGGAGCGGGCTGCGGCGCGATCACCGGGGCGCTGGCCAGAAAGGCCGGGGAAGTGACCTGCATCGATCTGTCCCGCAAGCGGAGCCGGATCAACGCCTATCGGCATATGGACGCGGATAACGTAACGATTCACGTGGGGAATTTTCAGGATGTGGAGCCTGATCTGCCCTGCGATTTTGATTATATATGCCTGATCGGCGTCTTCGAGTATGCGCAGGCGTATATACAGTCCGAGATGCCCTATGAGGATTTTCTGAAAATTATCCGGAAACATGTGAAAGCGGACGGGCATATCGCAATCGCCATCGAGAACAAATTTGGCCTGAAATATTGGGCGGGCTGCAAGGAAGACCATCTGGGGACATATTTCAGCAGTCTGGAGAACTATCCGGAAGGTGGCGTGGTGAGGACGTTTACGGCGGACGGTCTTCGGAAGATCGCGGCCGCGTGCGGCTACGAGAAGGCGCAGATGTATTATCCCTATCCGGATTACAAGTTTATGACATGTCTGTACTCTGACGACAGACTGCCCGAGCAGGGGGAGCTGTCCTCTAATTTGCGGAACTTCGACAGAGAGCGACTGCGTCTGTTTGATGAGAAAAGGGTGTTTGACACGATCCTGCAGGAAGGGCAGTTTTCGCTTTTCTCCAATTCCTATATGATGCTTCTCGGTCCGGAGCTGGAGGAGCGGTATGTGAAGTATTCGGGCGACAGAGCGCCGGAATTTCGCATCAAGACGGTTCTTCGGCAGACGCCGGATGGAAAAATTGTAGAAAAACATCCGTTATGCCATGAGGCGCGGCAGCATATCGAGAGGACGGCGCTGCTGTATGAGCGGCTGAGCGAGCGCTATGCGGGCAGCGGTCTGGCTGTCAACGAGTGCAGCCTGGTGTCCGCGGACGGAGCAAAAAGCCTGCCCTATCTGCGGCTTGCCTATGTGGAGGGGCGGACGCTGGCAGAACTTATGGACGCATGTCTTGCCCGCGGCGATGCGGAAGGTTTTCGGGACTTGTTTGCGGAATATCTGAGGAGAATATCTGTCGGCGAGGAGGAGAAGATTGCCGATTACGACCTGATTTTTGCCAATATTATCGTTCCGGACAATAAAAATAACGGGCGATATAGTAATAACGCATGGAATGTTATAGACTGTGAATGGAGCTTCGAGAGGGTGATTGAAACGAAGCAGATCGCTTTTCGGGCGATCTACTGCTACCTTCTGGAAGACGAAAAAAGGAACTCATTAAATCTTGATTTAATATTGGAAACGCTACATCTGGACCAGTCTGAGGCGGAGCAGTACCGCAGACAGGAGGCCGCGTTTCAGAATTATGTGACGGGCAAAGGCATGTCCATGGACCAGCTGCGGGAAGCGATCGGCCAGCCGGTCTATACGGTGGAGGCTTTCTGCGCGGGGCAGGAGTCGTCCGCCCGGGAGGATCGCATACAGATCTATGAGGATACGGGACGCGGCTTCTCGGAGGAGCAGTCGTTTTTCCCGGAGGATACGGGAGAACAGGTACGCGTCACGAAAGAGGGCCTGACGGAGCTTGCGGTCACGATTGCCGGGGGCAGGAGCGCTCTGCGGGTGGATCCCTGCGCTTCCCGCTGTCTCGTCTATATCCGCACAGTCAGCTGGAACGGGACTCCTGTGCCGTGGAAAAACAAGCAGATACAGACCAACGGCTGCAGAGTGGGAGAGGGCGTCTATGTCTTTGCGGAGCCGGACCCGAATATCACCATCTCGCTGGCCGGACTTATGCAGGAGGAGCGGAATCTTCTGCAGATGCAGATGGAAGTGACCAGGCTGCCGGAGGGAACGGCGCAGCACATGCGGAAAAGAGGACTGTTTTAGAAGATGAGAGGACGGACGGAGCGCTATGACTGGGCCGCATACTACGCGGCGGCATACGAGAGCGAGCGAAAAAAGAATAACGTGCTGGCGGGGCAGATTGCGGATGTCGAGCGCCGGACGGCGGATCTGCGGGACAATCTGAACCGCATTTATGCCAGTCCCTTTTGGCGCGCGACGGTGCCCTTTCGCAGATTGTACCATAAGCTCATGGACCGCGCGGACAGTCCGGACGCCGGGGAGAGCGGCGCTTCTGCAGATCTGCGCATGCTGAGCTATCGGGAGGAGCTGCGAAGACAGAGCGATCCCTATACGGAGTGGATCAAAGAAGAGAACGAACGTTATGATAACGTGTGTGACGATAAAGAAATTTTGGTGGAAGGCTGGCGGTCGATTCGGATTCCGGACTCGGACATCATGCTGCTGACGTACGGAAAAGGTATCGTAGACAGGCGTGCGATTTTCGAGATTAAATCTTGTTTTAACAAAAACCACTCCTGTAAAGTCGCCTATGCGGATGAGGATTTTTATTGGGAGGATACTTCCCGACGTATGCATCCATGGTTCAAACCGTGTTATTCTCCGGACACGCTGCTGGCCTTCAACTATTGGGGACATCTGGTGGCAGTGAGCGCGGAGCTCCTGTCGGAGGCGCTGGCCGGAGAAGAGCCTGCGGGCAGAAAGGACGGCGCCGCGCAGGCAGTGCGATTCTATGAGTTGTGCCTGCGTCTGGAAGAGGCCGTGCAGCGCAGGTGCAGACTGGACGGTACGGACTGGCAGGACGGCATATGTCATATCGACAGTGTCCTCTATCATCAGGCTTATGAACCGACGGGCGAGACTGCCGCTGCCTTGTCAGCTTGCGCGGACCCGGAAGAGCGATTCGGAATCGCAAGGCGCAGTCTGGCGGCCGAGCTGGAGGAGGGAAAATATCTGTCCGGAGCGGGAGAGGACAGCGCCGCGGTGCGGGAGGCCGCTCTTGGCAGAAGAGGCGTCAAGGGAGTTCTGGAAAGCGGCCGTGAGCCGGGAATCCTCCATATTGTATATGACACGTCGATATCGGGCAGAGAGCGGTGCGCCAGAGCGCAGAGCGAAGACCGGCACATACCGCCGCACCATGCCGTGTCCGTCGTGATTCTCTCCAAGGACCATCCGCAGGTGCTGGAGCGCTGTCTCGCGACGTTCCGTGAGAAGACGGACTACGCCTATTATGAGTGGATCGTCGTGGATAACGGCAGCAGCGCGGCCAACCGCGAAGCGATGGAGAAGCTGCGGGAGAAATACGGATTTACCTATTTATATGAAGAGATGGACTTCAATTTTTCCAGAATGTGCAATCTGGGGGCCGCCAGGGCGACCGGAGATCTGTTGCTGTTCATGAATGACGATGTGGAAATCATAGAGCACAGCTGGCTGCGGCGCATGGCGGGACAGGCGCTGCAGCCATACACGGGGGCGGTGGGCGCCAAGCTGTGGTATGCCGGCACGCAGAAGATCCAGCACGCCGGGATTACCAACATGGAAATTGGTCCGTCCCATAAGCTGATTACCTTTCAGGACGACAGAGATTACTATTATGGCCGTAATGAAGTGGCTTATAATATGGTGGGCGTGACGGCGGCGTGCCTGATGGTCGGCAGGGAGAAGTACACGGAGGTGGGCGGTTTCGACGAGACGATGCCGGTAGCCTACAATGATGTGGACTTCTGCTTTAAGCTGCTGGAGGCAGGGTATTACAATGTGCAGCGAAACGACGCGGTGTTGTATCACCATGAGTCCCTCAGCCGCGGTCTGGACGAACAGGATGAGGGCAAGTGGGAGCGCCTGCTGGCGGAGAAGGAAGCGCTGTACGCCAGACATCCGCAGATGCGGGGCCGGGACGCTTTCTATCACAGGGCGCTGATCGACAACGCCTCCGATTACAGCTGTAATTATAAATTTGACTACGAGGAACATCTGCGGGCCGTGGCGCCGGAGGCGTTGGATGCGAAGCTTTTCAGAAAGGCGAAGCCGAACCGCCTGCGCCTGACGGTGGATCGGGCCGAGATACAGCACAAGATTCATGCCGACGAGGAGGACATTCTCTGGATCATGGGCTGGAGCTATGTGCCTTCGGCGGACAACGCCCTCTATGACAGGCGCGTCCTGCTGCAGCGGACGGAGAGTGACGGCGCGGGCTACACGGCCGTTCCGTTCAACTGGCACCGGGAGGATGTGGAGAAGATTCTCCCGGAGGAGCGGCATATCGGTCTGGCAGGTTTTGTGCTCCGCCTGTCCCGCGCCGGTCTGACGCCCGGAACATACCGGATCGGTATGCTGTGCACGGACGGGCAGGGCGACAGGTTGATCGCGTGGAGCGGGACGGAGTGTGTGATCTAGGCGCGCGGGAGGCTGCGGGCCGGAGAGGGAACCGGATATATGGAATCGAGAGGGCAGGGACAGATGACGGACGAGGAGAGGCTCCGCTATTATAGAGAGGCGTACGGACGGGAACGGCTGAAGGGCGAAACCCTTGCGGGCAAGCTCGCCGCCGCGAGACAGGAGGAGGCGCAGCTTGCCGGGCGGCTGGACCGTATCAAGGGAAGCGCCCTCTGGCGCGTGTCCAAGCCGCTTCGCATGGCGGTGCACTGGGCGAGAAGGACCGGGGAGCGGCTCGGCTATTATGGAAGCGTCAGGGGCGTTCTGCGCAAGCTGAATGCCAAGAGCATCGAGCGAAAGGCGCGCGCAAGGCACGGAACGGCCAGCTTTCCGGATGCGGAGGAGGCGGCGCGGCAGGGCAAGGAAGTTTTTGCCAGAAAGATAAAGTTCAGTATCCTGATGCCGCTATACAATACGCCGGAGAAATTCCTGCGGCAGGCCATCGATTCGGTCAGGGCGCAGACCTATGCGAACTGGCAGTTGTGCATGGCGGACGGCTCGGATGCGCAGCACGCCGCCGTGGGGGCGATCTGCAGGGAATACATGGAGAAGGACGCGCGGATTGTTTACCGAAAACTTCCAAAGAATGAAGGGATATCGGGCAATACGAACGCCTGTCTCGCCATGGCCGACGGCGACTATGTCGCCCTCTTTGATCATGACGACGTGCTGCATCCCAGCGTGCTGTATGAGTACATGAAAGCGATCTGCGATCAGGGGGCGGACTATATCTACTGTGATGAGGCGACCTTCCGGGGCAACAAGACGATCGATCACATGATTACGCTGCACTTTAAGCCGGATTTTGCGCCGGACAATCTGCGGGCCAACAACTATATCTGTCATTTCAGCGCGTTCGACCGCAATCTGGCGGCGGGCGTCAATCTGTTCCGCCCGGAGTTTGACGGCAGTCAGGACCATGACGCGATTCTGCGGCTGACGAGCCGGGCGAAATGTATCGTACATGTGCCGAAGCTGCTCTACTACTGGCGCTCCCACGCCGGCAGCGTGGCCGCCGACATCAACGCCAAGAGCTATGCCATCGAGGCGGCCAAGGGCGCGGTGGCGGCACATCTGCGGGACCAGGGCTTTGAAAATTTCGAGATACTCTCCACCAAGGCGTTTGAGACGATCTTTCAGATTAAGTACGAGATCAAGGGCGAGCCGCTTGTGAGCATCATTATTCCCAACAAGGACCACAGAGAAGATCTGGAGCGCTGCATCACCTCTATTATGGAAAAGAGCAGTTACGGCCGCTATGAGATCATCGTGGCGGAGAACAACAGCACGACGGAGGAGATTTTCGACTATTACAGGAAAATACAGGAAAATCCCAATGTCAGAGTGCTGCGGTACAAGGGAGCGTTCAACTATTCCCGCATCAACAATCTGGCCGTGAAGGCGGCGCGGGGCGATTATATCGTGCTGCTCAACAATGACACTGCTGTCATAACATTGGACTGGATTGAGGAGATGCTGATGTACGCACAGCGCGCGGATGTGGGCGCGGTGGGCGCGAAGCTCTATTACGGGGACAGGACGATCCAGCATGCGGGCGTGGTGCTGGGACTCGGTCAGCACAGAACGGCCGGACACAGCCACTATCGCGTGAGCAGCAACAACCTCGGCTATATGGGGCGGCTGTGTTATGCCCAGAATGTGATGGCGGTGACGGGCGCCTGCCTGATGATGAAAAAGGCGCTGTTCACCGAACTGGGCGGTCTGGACGAGAGTTTCGCGGTGTCCCTGAACGATGTGGATCTGTGCATCCGGGCGTGGAAGGCCGGCTATGTGAATGTGTTCACGCCGTTTGCGGAGCTGTATCACTATGAGTCCGTCTCGCGCGGTCTGGACGATCAGGGGGAAAAGGCGGAGCGCTATGAGCGCGAATCGGCGGCTTTCCGCGCGAAGTGGAAGGAGCTGCTCGTGAAGGGCGATCCCTACTATAATCCGAATTTCTCACTGGACCGGAGCGATTTTGCGCTGCGGCTGGAGTGAATTTTTCATTGCTACGGCACGTGCGATATGGTAAAATAAGCAGTATGAAATATTATCAAACGGAGGTATTGAGATGGGTTACAGAGAACAGTTTGATTTTTGGGTTGGGGACTCTTATTTCGACGACGCCACAAAGCAGGAACTTCTGGCGATCCGGAATGACGAGAAGGAAATCGAGGAGCGCTTCTACAAGGATCTCGAGTTCGGCACAGGCGGTCTGCGCGGCATTATCGGCGCGGGCACGAACCGCATGAACATCTATACGGTGCGCAAGGCTACGCAGGGACTTGCCAATTACATAAAGAAGCAGGGCGGAGAGAAGAAGGGCGTCGCGATCGCCTATGATTCCAGAAGGATGTCCCCCGAGTTTGCGGATGAGGCGGCGTTGTGCCTTGCGGCCAACGGCATCAAGGCGTATGTGTTTGACGCGCTGCGCCCCACGCCGGAGCTGTCCTTCGCGCTGCGCGAACTGGGCTGTATTTCGGGCATTGTAATCACGGCGAGCCACAATCCGCCGGAGTACAACGGCTATAAATGCTATTGGGAGGACGGCGCTCAGGTGGCGGCTCCCAGAGACAAAGAGATCATCACGGAAGTGAATAACGTGACCGATTACCACACCGTCAAGACGATGGACAAGGAGGAGGCGAAGAAGGCCGGCCTCTATGAGGTGATCGGCAAGGCCATCGACGACAGATACATGGAAGAGTTGAAGAAGCAGATTATCCATCCGGATGTGATCAAGGAGATGGCGGAGGATATGACGATCGTCTACTCTCCCTTCAACGGTACTGGCAACGTGCCGGTACGGCGGATTCTGTCCGAGCTTGGCTTCAAGCACGTGTACGTAGTACCGGAGCAGGAGATGCCGGATCCGAATTTCACCACGCTGGAGTACCCGAACCCGGAGGACCCCAAGGCGTTTACGCTGGCGCTCAAGCTGGCGAAGGAGAAGAAGGCGGATATCGTGTTGGCGACGGATCCCGACGCGGACAGGCTCGGCATCTATGCGCTGGATACCAAATCGGGCGAGTACGTGTCCTTTACGGGCAACATGTCCGGCATGCTCATCGCGGAGTACATCCTGCGCGAGCGGACGGCGACGGGAAAGATGCCGGAGAATCCGGCGCTTGTCACGACGATCGTGACGACCAACATGGCCCGCGCCATCGCGGAGGATTACAAGGTAAAATTCATCGAGGTGCTGACCGGCTTCAAGTATATCGGCGAACAGATCAAGCTGTTCGAGCAGAGCGGTTCCAACAACTATGTGTTCGGTCTCGAGGAGAGCTACGGCTGTCTCGCGGGAACACACGCCAGAGACAAGGACGCGGTGGTTGCGGTTATGTGCCTGTGCGAGATGGCGGCCTGGTGCAAGAAGCACGGCAAGACCGTGTGGGATCAGATGATTGCGCTGTATGAGAAGTACGGCTACTACAAGGAGAGCCAGTACGCGATCACCATGAAGGGTATCGACGGCGCGAAGCAGATCGAGGAGCTGATGAGCAAGCTGCGCGCGAACCCGCCGAAGAACTTCGGCGATCTGAAGGTCAGAGAGTTCCGGGATTACAGCACGGGCAAGACGCTGAATCTCGAGACGGGAGCGGAGGGAGAGACAGGGCTGCCGAAGTCCAACGTGCTCTACTTCGATCTTACCAACGATTCCTGGTGCTGCGCCCGTCCGTCCGGAACGGAGCCCAAGATCAAGTTTTATATGGGCGTTAAGGGCACGGGGCTGGAAGACGCGCAGAACAGGCTGAATAAGCTGACGGAAGATTTGAAAGCATATCTGTAGGAAATGAGAAAAATATCGCCCTGCCGACAAGCAGGGCGATGCTCTTTTTGAGCGGTTGATCGAAACGGCGGTGCGATATGGGCGGCAGGATCCTGAAGGCGAACAATTTCATGAAGACTGTGCGCTACCTCAAGAAAAACGGGCTGCGGCACACATACTACGCGGCGCGGGAGAGGATGGAGGAAGCGCGGAGGGATGACTACAGCTACAGGGAGCCGTCCGCGGAGACGCTGGCAAGACAGCGGGAGGAGTCGGCGGCTTATACCGTGCGGTTCAGCATCGTCGTGCCCGCCTATGAGACGGACGAGACATTCCTGCGGGAGATGATAACGTCCGTGTGCCGTCAGAGCTATGACAGATGGGAGCTGATCATCGCCGACGCCGGCAGCGGCGATACCGTGGAGCGAACCGTCAGACAGATCGCGGAGGAGAGAAAAGAGGAGCGCATCAGATATGTCCGCCTGGAAGAAAACAGGGGAATATCCGGCAATACCAACGCCGGCATTGCGCTGGCGACGGGGGACTATATCGCGCTGCTGGATCACGACGATTTCCTGGCGCCGGACGCGCTCTATCACATGGCTGCGGCGTTGTGCGCGGCCGGGCAGGCCGGCGTAGCGCCGGCGATGCTCTACACCGACGAGGACAAGTATGACAGCGCCGGCCGTTACTATACGGCACCTCACAGAAAAAAGGATTTTGATCTGGAACTCCTGCTGTCCAACAACTATATCTGTCATTTTATGGCGGTGGAGAGCGGGCTGTTAAAGAGGCTGGGGCTGCGCGCGGATTACGACGGAGCGCAGGATTACGATCTGGCGCTACGCGTCGTTGGGGAACTGTGTGGGCGAACGCCGGCAGGGGATCTGTGCGGGCGGATTCTGCATGTGCCGAGGGTCCTGTACCACTGGCGGTGTCATGCGGGCTCCACGGCGGACAATACCGCCAGCAAAAATTATGCCTATGAGGTCGGAAGAGCGGCGCTCGCGGATTTCTGCGCGTCGAAGGGCTGGCAGGTGCAGGTGGAACACGGCCTGCATCTCGGATTTTACGAGATCACGTACCTGCCGGATGTTTTCACGGTCAGGGCCGACGTGGGGCTTGTGGGCGGCAGACTGTGGGATCGCGGAAAGCGCGTCTGCGGCGGCGCGCTGGAAAGTGACGGAAGTGTCATGTATGAGGGGCTGCACAGAGAGTACAGCGGCGGGAGCACCCACCGGGCGTCCGTAAAGCAGGAGATCGCCGCCGCAGATATCCGCTGTGTGCAGGTTCGGGAAGAGCTTTGGGAAGATTTTGCACAGATCACAGGACTGCCCTATGAGGAGCGCACGATCCGCTGCGGCAGTGGGCGGTCCGCGCGAAGAGTCAGGATAGCCGATGTGTCGGGGCTGACCTGTGACGAGGCCGGCTATCGCAAGCTGAGCCTGGAACTGGGGAGAGCGGCTGCCGGGCGGGGCTATCGCGTGCTGTGGGACCCGCGGATCGGGTTGATGGACAGACAGAGGGAGTAGGAAGGACATGGAGAAGCGAATAAGATCCACTGTTGTGATTCCAAATTATAATGGGATCGACTATATAGAGAACTGTCTGAAGTTTCTGGAGGGTGAGCCGGCCCACATCATCGTGGTGGACAACGGTTCGACCGACGGCAGCAGGCAGCTTGTCCGGGAGAAGTTCCCGCAGGTCGAGCTGATCTGTCTGGATCGGAATTACGGCTTCTGCAGGGCGGTCAACGAGGGAATAGCCGCGA
Source organism: uncultured Lachnospiraceae bacterium (assembly GCA_947586255.1). GTDB lineage: Bacteria > Bacillota > Clostridia > Lachnospirales > Lachnospiraceae > UBA3282. The sequence goes on from CANPXP010000001.1 coordinate 68,189, forward strand.
GCAGAACGGCATACGTTATTCTTCTGAACAATGACACGGAGGTGCAGGCGGGATTCGTGCGCGCGCTGGAACAGCCGCTGGAGCAGCACCCGGAGGTGTTTTCCGGGTCGGCGCAGATGCGTAGCCTGCACAGCCCGGGAATGATCGACGACGCCGGTGATTACTACTGTGCTCTGGGTTGGGCGTTCGCCCTGGGCAAGGATAAGCCGATCGCGGGATATCAGCGGAAACGCAGAATATTTGCGGCCTGCGGAGGCGCGGCCATCTATCGGAGGAAGATCTTTGGCGAGATCGGCGTGTTTGACGAGAATCACTTTGCCTATCTGGAGGACATTGATCTCGGTTACCGGGCGCGCCTGAACGGCTATGTCAATATTTATATACCGGGGGCGGTGGTCTATCACGCGGGCAGTGGTTTCAGCGGTTCCCGCTATAACGACTTTAAAGTCGGGCTCGCCGCCAGAAACAGCGTCTATCTGGTTTACAAGAATATGCCGGCGCTGCAGATTTTGTTGAATCTGCCGCTTTTGCTGGCCGGTTTCGCGGTTAAAACGGTCTTTTTTGTGCGAAAAGGGCTGGGAGGCGTCTACCTGAAAGGGCTGCACGACGGACTGGCGCTGTGCTTTTCCGGGGAGGGAAGGGCGCACAGGGTCGCCTATGAAAAGGACCGTCTCTACAGCTATATTGCGGTGCAGCTGGAGCTCTGGCGCAACATTCTGTACCGCCTGACGGCCTGACGGCGGCGCCGAAGTTCTTTGCAGGTTGTGTTTTCGGGAGAAATATTGTATGATACATGCTGAGAGGCACGAGGTATGATCAAAGACAATCAGAAATATTTCAACAGACTGCATGTGGTCCTGGATGCGGCAGTGATAGCCGTATCGTATATGCTGGCCTGGTATCTGCGGTTCGCGAGCCCGTTTTCCAATATCGGCGAGGATGTCGGCGTGCTCTCCGCGGGTACTTATTTCAATATGCTGTTTTTGATCGTGCCCGGCTATCTGATCCTGTATTACAATTTCAATCTCTATACGCCCAAGCGGGCTACCGTTCACAAATACGAGATTCTCAGTATTTTCCAGGCGAACACGGTGGGCATGATCCTGCTGATGGCGGGCTGGTACCTCGTCTCCCAGATCCATTTCTCCCGTGGCATGATGGCCATTTTCTACGTGCTCAACATTGTGCTTATGGGAATAGAGCGGTTTCTGATCCGCTCCCTTCTCCAGTATTTCCGCGACAAGGGCTACAATCTGAAATATATTTTGCTGGTGGGCTATTCCCGGGCGGCGGAGGAGTACATCCGGCGAATCAACGACAATCCGCAGTGGGGTTATGTGGTGAGAGGCATCCTCGACGACAGCGTGCCGCGGGGAACCGTCTATCGGGGCGTCAAGGTGCTCGGTGAGATCGAGAATCTGCTCTATATCCTGCCGCAGAGCAGTCTGGACGAGATCGCCATCACGCTGCCGCTGAAAGATTACGACAATCTGGAGCACATCGTTGATATCTGTGAGAAATCCGGCGTTCATACGAAATTTATCCCGGACTACAACAGCATGTTCCCCAGCAGACCGTACACGGAGGATCTGATGGGACTGCCCGTGATCAACATCCGCTATGTGCCGCTGACCAACACCCTCAACTGGATCGCCAAGAGAGTGGTGGATGTGGTCGTGGCGCTTGTGGGGATTGTGGTTTCCTCTCCGGTTATGCTGCTGGCCGCCATAGCGGTCAGATGTACCTCGAGAGGGCCGATCATCTTCCGGCAGGAGCGCATCGGACTGCACAATAAACCTTTTAAAATGTACAAATTCCGCACCATGGAGGTGCAGAAACCGTCCGCTGAGGAGAAGGGCTGGACGACCAAAGACGACCCGCGCGTCACCAGAGTCGGCAGGTTCCTGCGCCGGACAAGCATCGATGAGCTGCCCCAGCTCTTCAATATCGTCAAAGGCGATATGAGCGTGGTGGGGCCCAGGCCGGAGCGGCCGCAGTTCGTGGAGAAATTCAAGGAGGAGATACCGCGCTACATGGTGAAGCATCAGGTCAGGCCGGGTCTTACCGGCTGGGCGCAGATCAACGGATACAGGGGCGACACATCCATCAAGCGCCGGATCGAATACGATATTTTCTACATCGAGAACTGGACAATGTCGTTTGACATCAAGATTATGTTCCTGACGATCTTCAAGGGTTTTATCAATAAAAACGCCTATTAGTGAGATACTAAGAGGAAAACGGGCGCGCAAAATCTTAAGATATATGGAAGATTCGGTTAAGAAATCGCAGGGTGGTTGCAAATGCGGATCAATGCGGCTATAATGGTGCGTTGAGGGGAAACGGGCGCCGCGCCACACAAGATCATGGGTATATTGCGGGAAATTGACACTACAGCTTGATTTTTTGCGGTGATTGTGAGAAAATAGGTGTCAGGTATTATTTTATACGACACGCGGAAATTAAGGAGTACGGGATATGGCAAGATATGTAGAAGATGAGTACGAAGAGGAACGTCCGAGGAAAAAGTCTTCTTCCGGGAGCGGCAAGTCTTCCGGTTCCGGCAAAAAGAGTTCAGGCAAAAAGAGCTCGGGCAAGAAGAGTTCAGGCAAGAAGGGCTCGAACAAGAAAGCCCAGGCCAGGAAACAGCGCAGGCGGATTATTATTTTCATCATAGAGCTGATCATTCTCATAGCGGCGGTGGTAGTGCTCTACAGCGTCCTCACGGCGACCAAGGGCGGCAAGATGGAGATCGAGGAGGAAGATATCATCATCAACGAGACGGTCAAAGAGGCGCAGGAGACGACCATGAAGGGCTACCGCAACATCGCCCTGTTCGGCGTGGATTCCACCTCCGGCGCGCTGACCAAGGGTACGCGGAGCGACACGATCATGATCGCTTCCATCAATCTGGATACGGGCGAGTGCAAGCTGGTGTCGGTTTACCGCGACACGTACCTGAATCTGAGCAACGACAAGTACAATAAGTGCAACGGCGCATACGCCAGCGGCGGTCCGGAGCAGGCCATCAATATGCTGAACATGAATCTGGACATGAACATCACGGATTTCGTCACGGTGGGCTTCGCCGGCCTGACGGACACGATCGACGCGCTGGGCGGCGTCTATATCGACGTGGACGACGCGGAGATCAGTCATCTGAACAATTACCAGCTCTGTATCGCGGAGGATCTGAAGCGCTCCTACACGCCGGTGACCTCCACGGGCTACCAGCTTCTGGACGGTCTGCAGGCGACGGGCTACTGCCGTATCCGCTACACGGCGGGCGACGACTTCAAGCGTGCGGAGCGGCAGAGAGAGGTGCTGACGGCGGTGGCGGATCAGGCGAAGAAGGCGCCTGTGACGAAGCTGACAGAGACGGCTCAGAATGTGTTCAGCGAGACATACACATCGTTGGATCTGTCAGAGATCGTGGATCTGCTCGGAGATGTCGGTCACTATTACATCAGCGATACGTCGGGCTTCCCGCAGGAGTCCAACCGGGCGACAGGGACGATCGGTTCCAAGGGATCGTGCGTCATACCGGTCAGCCTGGAGGACAATGTCAAGTGGCTGCACCAGTATCTGTTCAACGATTACAATTACGAACCGTCCGAAACTGTGAAGAAGTGCAGCGATCAGATCTACTCCGACACGAGCGGATACCTGAAGTAACAACAGACAGAGCGAAGGGGCCCCGTTTTGCAGGCCCCTTTTTGTCATATATAGAAAAAAATCATAGGAAAATGTGGAAGCGGAGGGAGCAAGCGTGGATACGGTAGATGTCATAATCCCTGTCTACAAGCCCGATCACAAATTCCTGACTCTGATCGAGCGGCTGGAGCGCCAGAGCGTTTCGATAAACCGGATTATCATCATCAATACAGAGCAGAAATATTTTGACCGGTTGTTTTATGGCACTTCTTTTCTGGAGGAGTATCATAATATTGTGGTGAGGCACATAGCAAAGCGGGAGTTTGACCACGGCAGGACGCGGAATTATGGCGTGCGGTATTCGGAGGCCGACGTCTTTGTCATGATGACGCAGGACGCCATACCGGCCGACGAGCATGTGGTGGAGGAGCTGCTTGCGCGGCTGCGCGATGAGCGCGTGGCGGTGTCCTACGCCAGACAGCTGGCGGACGAGAACAGCAGCGAGGCGGAGAAGTACACGAGGAATTTCAACTATCCCGCGCAGTCTGTGATCAAGACGAAGGCGGACTTGGAAAGACTCGGGATCAAGACCTTCTTCTGCTCCAATGTGTGCGCCGCATACAACAGGCGGATTTTTGACGAACTGGGCGGCTTTGTGAAACGGACGATCTTCAACGAAGATATGATCTACGCGGCGAAGGCTGTGGAGGCCGGATACGGTATCGCGTATGCGGCGGAGGCGGGCGTGTATCATTCGCACAGCTATACCTGCGCGCAGCAGTTTCACCGCAATTTCGATCTCGGCGTCTCCCAGGCGGAACACCCGGAGGTGTTTGCGGCTTATCCGTCTGAGGGCGAGGGCGCGCGGCTGGTGAAGGGGTTGATCCGCCATCTGCGGGAGCAGGGAATGAGGCGCCGGATACCCTATGTGATCGCGCAGAGCGCGTGCAAATACGCGGGCTATCTGTGCGGCAGGAACTACCGGCGGCTGCCTATGAAGCTGGTGCTTGCGATGTCGGACAATAAGACCTATTGGAGTTGAGAACAAATAAGGGATAACGGAGGAATGTGACATGTGTGGAATCGTGGGATACATCGGGACGAAGCAGGCGGCCCCCATTATTTTGGACGGTCTGGCGAAGTTGGAGTACCGCGGATATGACTCGGCGGGTATGGCGGTCTATGACGGCGGCAAGATCAATATCACCAAGTCCGTCGGCCGGCTGAAGGTGCTGGAGAACATGACGCGCGGCGGGGAGACGATGCCGGGACTGTGCGGAATCGGACACACGAGATGGGCGACGCACGGCGTTCCGAACGATACGAACGCACATCCGCACTTCAACGCGGACGAGACAATCACGGTCGTGCACAACGGCATCATCGAGAATTATCTGCAGCTGCGGCAGAAGCTGACCGGCAAGGGATATAAGTTCGTCTCCGACACGGATACGGAGGTGCTGGCGCACCTGCTCGACTATTATTATAAGGGGAATCCGCTGGAGGCGGTGACGAAGGTGCTGCACCGCGTGGAGGGTTCCTATGCGCTCGGCATTCTTTTCGCGGACTGCCCGGATCAGATCTTCGCGGCGCGAAAAGATTCGCCGCTGATCGTCGGACAGAACGAGGACGGCTGTTTTATCGCCTCCGACGTGCCGGCGATTCTGAAATATACGAGAAAAGTGTACTATGTGGACAATCAGGAGGTGGTGCGCCTGCGCGCGGACCACATGCATTTCTACACGGTGGACGAGGAGGAGATCAAGAAGGAGGCCGTCACCATCGAGTGGGACGCGGACGCCGCGGAGAAGGCCGGTTACGAACACTTCATGCTGAAGGAGATGTACGAACAGCCCAAGACCGTGACGGATACGCTCATGCCCAGGCTTAAGAACGATGACATTGTCATTGAAGAACTGAACATGACGGACGAGGAGCTTCGGGCGATCAGGAAGATCCATATTGTGGCCTGCGGCTCCGCATACCATGCCGGCGTGACGGGCAAATATGTCATTGAGGGTCTGGCGCGCATCCCGGTGGAGGTGGATCTGGCCTCCGAGTTCCGGTACCGCAATCCGATTCTGGAGGAAGGCGCCATGGTCGTGGTGATCAGCCAGTCCGGCGAGACGGCGGATACGCTGGCGGCGCTGCGGGAATCCAAGGCGCGGGGCTTCAAGGTACTCGGCATTGTCAATGTGGTGGGGAGCTCCATTGCCCGGGAGGCGGACAATGTCATGTATACCTGGGCGGGGCCGGAGATCGCCGTGGCGACCACCAAGGCGTATAGCGCCCAGCTGATCGCGCTGTATCTGCTGGCGATGAAGCTCGGCAGAGTGCGCGGCAAGATCGACGATGAGACGTTCGCCTCGCTTCTGGGCGACCTCAAGTGCCTGCCGGATCAAATAGAGCTTTTGCTGAACAATAAGCTGAAAATACAGAAGTTTGCCAACCGCTACATCGGCGCGAAGGATGTGTTCTTTATCGGGAGAGGAATCGACTATGCGATTTCCCTGGAAGGTTCCCTGAAGCTGAAGGAGATTTCCTACATTCATTCCGAGGCGTACGCGGCGGGCGAACTGAAGCACGGCACGATCTCCCTGATCGAGGAGGGGACGCTTGTGGCGGCGGTTTCCACGCAGCCCGAGCTGTATGCCAAGACGATCAGCAATATGGTGGAGGTCAAAGCCAGAGGCGCGTTCGTGCTGGCGGTCACCTGCGAGGAGAACAAGGCGATCGAGAAGGCGGCGGACTATGTGATCTACATTCCGGAGACAAATCCGTATTTTGCCAATTCCTTGGCGATCATACCGCTGCAGCTGTTCGGTTATTATGTGTCCGTCGGGAAGGGCTGCGATGTGGATAAACCGAGGAATCTGGCGAAGTCCGTCACTGTGGAATGACGGGAAGCGGAAACACAGTTTTTATAAAAAGTTGTCACAGTTTATACACAATTCCAGAATATACTGACCTCAAGATCAAAGAGAAGATCGGCGGTGAACCGACCTGTTATCTAGGGAAGGAGCAAAGTATTATGTACGACAACAATTATCCGAATGAAAATCCTGCTACAGATTCACCGGCGTCGAATACAACGCCTGCCAGTCAGAATGTGACCGGTACGAGCACGCCGCAGCCGGGAGGTTACTACCGGAATACAGCCGGGGAGAGTTACGGAAGAAGCGGCGCGGCAGACAATCCGTATGAGAACCACAATACAAACTACCGGTACGGCAGTACTTATCCGAACGGTTACATGCAGCAGAACGGGAGCGCTTCCGGCGGTCAGACGCCGAAGCGTGAGAAGCACAGGAAGGCACCCCGGCTGACGGGCTATCTGAAGAAAGCGCTGGTCTGCCTGTCCTTGGGACTGATTTTCGGCGTCTTTGCGGGGGCCGGCATCTATGCGGTACAGTCCCTGACCGGAAGGCTCGACACGGATGAGAGGGAGAAGACGGTCTCCGAGGCGGCCGTCAATGACGATGCGCAGGAGGCGGCCGCGCCGGAGCGGACGGACGCAGCGCAGCAGGCGGATGAGAGCACGGCGGACAGCGGCATCAAGACGGCGGCCGGCACGGCGGCGGACAGCCAGGTGATTGTGACGGATGTGTCGAATGTGGCGAAAGAGGTTATGCCAGCCATCGTATCGATCAACAGCCACTTCACGCAGAAGATGTCCTATTTCGGCCAGTCCTTTACCAATGAAGCGGATTCGATGGGCTCCGGCATTATCGTGGGAGAGAACGATACGGAACTTCTGATCGCGACGAACTACCATGTCGTGGAGGATACGGAGAAGCTGACGGTGCAGTTCGTGGAAGGCAGCGAAGTGGAAGCAGTGGTCAAGGGTACGGATGCGGATATGGATCTGGCGGTGATCGCTGTGCCGCTCGACAGTATTGACAGCAAGCTCAGACAGAGCATTGCGATTGCCACACTGGGCGATTCCGATTCTCTGCAGGTGGGCGAACCCGCGATTGCTATCGGCAACGCGCTGGGGTACGGACAGTCCGTCACCGCGGGTGTGATTAGCGCGTTGAACAGAAGCAGACAGCTGGAGGAGGACGCGGATCCCGCCACGTTTATCCAGACCGACGCGGCGATCAACCCCGGCAATTCCGGCGGCGCGCTCCTCAATATCAAGGGCGAGGTGATCGGGATCAACTCCAACAAAATCGGTGGCACCGTCGTGGAAGGCATGGGCTACGCGATTCCGATTTCCGCGGCGAAGCCGATCATCGCGGATCTGATGCTGAAGGAGACGAAGAACAAGGTCGCGGAGGATGAGCGGGGATATCTGGGAATCTCCGGCATCAGCGTCACGGAATATGTGTCCGCAACCTACGGTATGCCGGAAGGCGTCTATATCTCGCAGGTATATGACAACACGGCAGCTTCGAACGCGGGGCTGATGAAGGGCGATATCATCACCGAGTTCGACGGGGAGGCGATCGCCTCCATGGACGAACTGCAGGCGCAGCTGGAATTCTACGCCAAGGGAGATACGGTGACGGTGACGGTGATGTCTCCGGGCAACAATGGCTACGAGAGCAGGAAGGTGGAAGTGACGCTCGGCAATAAAGTGCAGAACGGCTGATACTTGAGAGAGCGATTGCGGGAAGGCGGTCTTTGGACCGCCTTCTCTGTATGTGCGCCCGGCGGCGCGCGGTTTAGAAAATGTTTACTTGTGGGAACCGGCGTTTTATACTATGATAGAAGCGGAACGGCAAGCCGAAAAGGCGGCGTCAGGAAGGATATGGAAACAGAGAGATGAACGACGACAGATATCATGATACCGACGGAGACATCAGGGACACGCAGGATGAGAAGGAAGAAAAAGACAGGCCGGACAGCGAATATGAGGATGTCTGCTTTATCTGCCGCAGGCCGGAGAGCAAGGCGGGCAAAATGTTCCATCTGCCCAATCACATCTGTGTCTGCGAGGACTGTATGCACAAGACGATGGACGCGGTCAGCCAGTTCGACTACCAGGGTCTCTTGAACCAGCCGCCGGAGGACGACGGCAAAGGGAACAGATTCCCGAATATCAGCTTTGTCAATCTGGCGGATCTGCAGGGCGACGGCGGTATTCCCAACAAGCAGAAGATCAGGAAGAAGAAAAAGGCGGACGACAAGCCGGAGATCGATATCAGGAACATACTTCCGCCGCATAAGATCAAGGCGAAGCTGGACGAGTACGTGGTGGGACAGGAGCACGCGAAAAAGGTGATGTCTGTCGCCGTGTACAACCACTATAAGCGCGTGGCGACCGGAACGATGGACGAGATCGAAATCGAGAAATCCAATATGCTGATGATCGGTCCGACCGGCTGCGGTAAGACTTATCTGGTCAAGACGCTGGCAAGGCTGTTGGATGTGCCGCTGGCGATCGCCGATGCCACGTCTCTGACGGAGGCGGGCTATATCGGCGACGATATCGAGAGCGTGGTATCGAAGCTGCTGGCGGCCGCCGAGAACGATGTGGAGCGCGCGGAGCGCGGCATCATCTTTATCGATGAGATTGACAAGATTGCCAAGAAGCGGAATACCAACGCACGGGATGTCAGCGGAGAGTCCGTACAGCAGGGAATGTTAAAGCTTCTCGAGGGCGCGGAGGTGGAGGTGCCTGTGGGCGCCAACTCCAAGAATGCCATGGTGCCGCTCGCCACGGTGAACACGAGAAATATTCTCTTTATCTGCGGCGGCGCATTCCCGGATCTGGAGGAGATCATCAAACAGCGGCTGAATAAGCGCACCTCCATCGGCTATACGGCGGAGCTCAAGGACAAGTACGATAAAGAGAAGAATATTCTGAGTAGAGTAACTGTGGAGGATATCAAAAAGTTCGGCATGATTCCGGAGTTTATCGGGCGGCTGCCCATTATCTTTACGCTGGAGGGACTCAGCAAGGAGATGATGGTGAAGATTCTGGAAGAGCCCAAGAACGCGATTCTGAAGCAGTACCAGAAGCTGCTGGAGCTGGACGAGGTGAAGTTGGAGTTCGAACCGGGAGCGCTGGAGGCGATCGCGGAGAAGGCGATGGAGAAGGATACGGGCGCGAGAGCGCTGCGCGCCATCATCGAGGAATTTATGCTCGACATTATGTACGAAGTGCCCAAGGACGAGAATATCGGCCGAGTGACAATCACGCGGGAGTACATCGAGGGAACCGGCGGGCCGATCATCGATATCCGCAGCAATTCCCTGGAGCATCCGGACCGGCTGAACGTGATCGAGAGCAGCTCGGCGAAGTGACGGGACGGGCCGGACCGGCATACTATAACAGGGAAGACAGCGGAGAGAACGGTTCCGCTCGGGGAACTGTCGTGTTGTGTGATGACCTGTAAAGAAAAGATTATGTCTGACGAGTACGCCGATCTGCTCACGGATTATGCGGCGGCGTACGAACTGGCGGAGATATCGCCGCTGGATCTCTGCTTCCATGGGATAGACGGGGGTTATGGCGTGATCAACGTGAGCCGCAGCGTCGTTCCGGCAATGTCCGCCTCCCACTACGGCTATTCCATGATTCCCGTGCTGTACGGTCTGATGCAGGACGAGACGGCCGCGTTCAATCCGGAAAACCTGGCGGCCATGGGCAATATTCGCGTGCAGAATCCGCCGCTGTCTCTGCAGGGAAGCGGCGTTGTGCTGGGGTTTGTTGACACCGGCATACGGTACCGGGAGGCGGCGTTTCGACGGCCGGACGGATCCAGCCGCATTGCGGCGATCTGGGATCAGACGATCCGGAACGGGGAACCGCCGGAAGGATTTCAGTACGGCGCGGAGTACCTGCGCCAGGATATCAACCGCGCGCTGGCTTCCGATGTGCCGGAGCTGATTGTGCCGTCCACGGACGCGGACGGACACGGCACGAAAATGGCGGCCGCGGCGGCCGGCAGCATCCTGGGAGACGGCTTGACGTACAGGGGCGCGGCGCCGCAGGCGGATATTGTGGTCGTGAAACTCAAGGACGCGAAACAGTATCTGCGGGATTATTATCTGATCGCCGACGGTGTGCCGGCCTATCAGGAGAACGATATCATGGAGGCGGTCAGATACCTGGAGCGAAAGGCCGCCGTACTCGGGAAGCCCGTGGTGATCGTGCTGGGAATCGGGACGAATCTGGGCAGCCACAACGGTACGTCGCCGCTCGCCTCCTATCTGAATACCGTGGCCGGCGGGAGAAACCGCGCCGTCGTCGTGTGCGGTGGCAACGAGGGAGACAAGGAGCATCACTACGAGGGCGCCGTGCCCGACGTCGTGGAGATTCGGGTTGCGGGGGAGACGCGGGGCTTCTGTCTGGAACTGTGGGGCAATCTGCCGGACACCTATGCGGTGCAGCTGCGCTCGCCAGGCGGAGAGACGTCCCAGGAGATCGATTTCAGAAATAAGACGGACAGGGAGATCGACTTTGTCTTTGAACGGACGCGCGTCATCGTGAGCAATGTGCTGGTGGAGCGTCATTCGGGCGAACAGCTGGTCTTCTTTCGCTTCGAGGACCCGACGCCGGGCGTGTGGAATCTGCGGGTTTTCTCCTCGGAGACAGAACAGAGCGGGCGAGGGCTTTTTCATATGTGGCTGCCGATCACGGAGTTTCTTGACACCGGCGTCACTTTTCTGGCGCCCAGCCCTGACGTCACGCTGACGGAACCAGCCAACGCGCAGCAGGTGATTACCGTCTCGGCCTATAACGGGCTGACCGGCAGCTGGTTTCCGCAGTCCGGAAGAGGGTATGCGAAGGACGGCGGGATTAAACCGGATCTGACCGCGCCGGGCGTGTCGATCCCTACGCCGCTGGGCGCTTCCACCGGTTCCAGCATGGCGGCGGCGCTTGCGGCGGGCTGCGTGGCGCAGTTCATGGAGTGGGCTGCGGTGGACGGCAATGTGTCCACAGTGTCGAGCAGGGGAATTCGGAGCTATCTGATCCGGGGCGCGGACCGGGACGACAATGTCGTATATCCCGACAATCGCTGGGGATACGGCAGACTGGATATCAACGGCACGTTTGAGATGCTGGCCAGAATCTAGAACGGAGGAAGTCATGCTGTATGTCATCATAGCGGCGGCCATTTTTCTTGCGGATTATGGCATCAAGGAATGGGTAGAGCGGCATGGAGAGATGGGAAAAGAGCGGGAGATTCTGCACGGGAGGCTGCTGCTTCGCAAATACCACAACAGAGGAGCGCTCTTAGACATGGGCGCGGCGAGGAGCGGGCTGGTGGCTGTACTCTCCCTGCTGTTGACGCTCTCCTTGACGCTCGTGTTCCTGATGACATTCGGCGTCAGGGGAGGAAGGCTGATGAAGACGGGGCTCTCCTTCCTGCTGGGCGGCGCTTACAGCAATACCTACGACAGACTGCGCAGGCGGTATGTGGTGGACTATGTGAGCTTTCCACTCCGGAATCCCGCGCTGCGCAGTATTGTATACAATCTGTCTGATTTCTGTATTCTGATCGGAGCGCTCTGCATGGCGCTCTCGGAGCTGTTCCGAGAGAAGTAAGCGGCGCGGGATCGTCAGGAGAGCGTGATCAGCGTGCCGTTTCTGCCCTTGACGGCGTCCTTGACGGCTGCCAGAGAGGTGATCAGAACGCTCCCGGCAGGATTCTTCGTCAGATAGGAGACAGCGGCCTCGATCTTGGGGAGCATCGTGCCCTCTTCAAACTGTCCCTGAGCGATCAACTCCCCGGCCTCCGCTGCGGTGAGCCTGTGCAGGGGCTCCTGTTTTTCCGTGTTGAAATTGCGGTAAACGCACGGGACGCCGGTGAGGATGATCAACTCGTCCGCGTGCAGATCACTCGCCAGCTTGCCGGCGATAGAGTCTTTTTCGATCACCGCGGAGGCTCCCTTCAAGACGTGGTTCTGCTCGATGACGGGGATACCGCCGCCGCCGCAGGCGATGACGACCTGTCCCGCGTCCGCCAGCGTGCGGATCGCGTCGATCTCCACGATGTCGATGGGCTTGGGGGCCGCCACGACGCGCCGGAAACCTTTGCCGGGTTCCTCGACCACGTAATTTCCCTTCTTAATTTCAATCTCGGCGTCTTCCCTGGACATATAGCGGCCGATCACCTTAGTCGGTTCATAGAACGCCTCGTCGTAGGGATCTACGGTCACCTGCGTGAGAATCGTGCTGACGGGCTTGGAGATGCCGCGGCTCAGCAGCTCCGCGCGCAGGGCGTTCTGAATATCGTAGCCCACATAGCCCTGGCTCATGGCGGAGCAGACACACATGGGCGCCGGCGTGTAGTCGATATAGATGCGCCGAAGTTCCGTCATTGCCTTATGGATCATGCTGACCTGGGGACCGTTGCTGTGCGTGATGGTGAGCTGGTAATCCGACTCTACGAGATCGGCCAGCGCCCTGGCGGTCACCTTGACGGCGTCCCACTGTTCCAGTATCGTGTAGCCGAGCGCTTCATGGCCCAGAGATACGACTGCTCTTTTCTTGCTCATGATAATCCTCCGTTGCGTTTTCTGTCATATGTTTCAGTATATCAAAATCCCCGCGTTTTGTATAGAATATTCGGAAATTCGAGCGCTCGGCAGGCCGGGGGCGTCACTCCTGGATCGGCACGGCCTCCGGCGGCAGTTCCAGCGTGGTGTCGTGCATCTTGCGGAATTCGCTGGGCGTGCAGCCGTTGATCTGCCTGAACATGCGGATGAACGCGGAGGAGTTGGAGAAGCCGGACGCCATCGCGATCTCGGTCACGGTGATGTGCGGATTCCGCAGCATATCCTCGGCGGTCTCGATCCGTTTCAGGCTTACATATTTATAGAAAGAAATGCTCGTAAACTCCTTGAACAGACGCGCAAAGTGAAACTTGCTGAAACCGGTGCGCTCCGCCACCTCCTCCAGCGAGATGTCCTCCGTGCAGTGCTCGTCGATGTACTCGCACACAAGCATGAATTTGTTGATATACTCCTGCCGCCTGCCGGAGCTTGCCACATTCACGGTCCTGCTCTCGATATAGTTCCGCCCGATCAGGGAGAGCATAGTCATCAGTTTCGCGTAGGCGGCAGGCTCCAGCAGATTGTTCAGCGTGCTGGCCGCGAAGCTGCCGGCTCCGCCGGACGGTATCTTCTGAAAGAAATCGCTGCAGATGTCCAGGTACAGCTTCTTGAGCTGCATATAGATGTTCGGGCTGTTCGTTGGCGTGAAATGCGTCGCGGGACTCACGAAAGACAGAATTTGGCTGATGCCGAAGACGTCTTTCAAGATAGTGAGGTCCGCCTGGATGAAGTAGCGGTGCCCGGAGGACGGCGCTTCCAGCCTGTGTATGGTGTTGGGGGCGATCAGCAGGATCTCGTAGGGCTGGATGACATACGTCTTGTTGGCGATATAGGCGGTGTAGTGATTCTCGGTGGGCATGAGCAGCTCGACGGGCGTGTGCCAGTGGGGCGCATAGTTGTCGGTCTGCGTGTTGGAGTGGATCATGATGTGCGTGTCCGCCCGGTAGCGGACGTTCTCATGCATGATGCTTCTTGTCTTCGGCATGATAGGATCCCCCTCGTTTCTCTGAGCGCGAAGCGCGGCGGCTGCGCAGCAGACGGATTCTGGAATCTATTTTACCACATCTGTTCGAGACAGCCAACAGAAATCAAAAAAATTGCGAATTAGTATATGGGCAAAATATCCAAAAAATAATTCCCTATTCTGTGCATACAATACAAAGCATATAAAATAGAGCTAAAATAATTTAAAAAATACTTTGTAGGGAAAAGGTTTTCTCACAAAAAATAGCAAGAATTGATAACAGAACACACAACTATTTGATATATCCCGCATCGTATGTTTGCTATAGTGTTCATTGTAAACCAAACACATTCTTTATGAAAGGGAGGAGAACACAACATGAAGAAGAAAATTCTTGCAACGTTGCTTAGTCTGTCCATGGTAGCGGCCACCTTAGTCGGCTGCGGCGGCGGAGATTCCGCAGGGGCGCCTGCGGCGGATTCCGGCAGCGCGGAAGCGCCTGCGGCTGATGCGGGCGGAGACGGCACAGAGGCTGCGGCGCCTTCGGGAGACGGCTCACAGGTCATCAATGTATATGCATTTACGGACGAGGTGCCGAACATGCTCCAGAAGTACATCGATATGCACCCTGACTTCGGCTATGAGCTGAACACGACGATCATCGCTACGACGGACGGCGCATATCAGCCGGCACTGGATCAGGCGCTGGCATCGGGCGGCGCTGACGCGCCGGATCTGTACTGCGCGGAGGCTGCTTTCGTATTGAAATATACACAGGGCGACGCTTCCGGCTACGCGGCTCCTTACGCGGATCTCGGCATCGATGTGGACGCCAAGCTGAAAGAGGCGGATATCGCTCAGTACAGCGTTGATATCGGCACGAATCCCGACGGACAGGTAGTGGCGCTCGGCTATCAGGCGACGGGCGGCGCGTTCATCTATCGCCGTTCCATCGCGAAGGATGTATTCGGCACGGACGATCCGGCTGAGATCAGCAAGGCCATCGGCGGCGGCACGGGAAGCTGGGATACGTTCTTCGAGGCTGCGGAGCAGCTGAAGGCAAAGGGCTACGGCATCATCTCCGGCGACGGCGATCTGTGGCACGCGGTTGAGAACAGCTCCGATACGGCGTGGATTGTAGACGGCAAGCTGAACATCGACCCGAAGAGAGAAGAGTTCCTGGATCTGTCCAAGAAGCTGAAGGACAACGGTTACCACAACGACACACAGGACTGGCAGGACGCGTGGTTTGCCGATATGCAGGGCGTAGGCGAGAAGCCGATCTTCGGATTCTTCGGTCCCGCATGGCTGATCAACTACACGATGGCTCCCAACTGCGGCGGTTCCGCGGTGGGCGAGGGCACTTACGGCGACTGGGCTGTATGCGAGCCTCCGATCGGTTTCTTCTGGGGCGGCACGTGGCTGCTTGCGAACAAGGATTCCGAGAAGAAGGACGCCGTGAAGCAGTTAATCGAGTGGGTAACGCTTGACAGCTCCGACACAGGCCTTCAGTACTACTGGGCAAACGGCACGATGGTAGAAGGCGAAGTTGGCACGAAAGACTGCGTAGCGTCTGGCACGGTTATGAGCAAGTCCGACGGTGCGGTTGACTTCCTGGGCGACCAGAACATGTTCGATGTATTCGTTCCGGCGAACAGCTATGCAAACGGTAAGAACCTGACACAGTACGACGAGACGATCAACCAGTACTGGAGAGACGCGGTGCGCGAGTACACGGCAGGCAATCTGAGCAGAGAAGATGCGATCGCCGCGTTCAAGCAGAACGTTGCAGATAACCTTGACGTTGAGGTTGATCTGGGAGCACAGTAAGTTCCAATAATGACCGGCAAAGGGGGATGGATAGGCTGTCCCCCTTTTCATCTCTATAAAGGAGGGTTACATGAAAAAGAAGAATAAGCTGTCGTATGCCAAGTACGGCTATCTGTTCAGCATTCCTTTTGTTGTGACATTTTGCATTTTTACCCTGTATCCGGTTATCTATACGGTTATCATCGGCTTTACGGATCTCAAGGGTATCGGCATGACCAAGTTCCATTTCCTGGAAAATCCGTTCCAGAATTTCCAGCAGATCCTTTCGGCGCCCACCTTCCAGACGGCGCTGGGCAATACGTTCCTGATGTGGGGCATGAATTTCCTGCCGCAGATTCTGCTGGCGCTCGTCCTGGCGGCATGGTTCTCCGGAACCCTGTTCAAAGTGAAGGGCCAGGGCTTTTTCAAGGTGGTATTCTACATGCCGAATATCATCACGGCGGCTACTGTGGCGATCCTGTTCGGCGCGCTGTTCGGTTATCCGATGGGCCCGATGAACGATCTGGTGACGAGATTCGGCATCTGTGACGCGCCCTATGAGTTCATGCGGAACAAGGGGTGGGCCAGAGGCGTCGTGGCGTTTATCCAGTTCTGGATGTGGTACGGCTACACGATGATCGTGCTGATCTCCGGCATTCTGGGCATGAGTCCCGAGTGGTTCGAGGCGGCGGAGATCGACGGCGCCAGCGGCTGGCAGAAATTTCTCTACATCACGCTGCCGAATCTGAGGACGATCCTGATCTACACGCTGGTGACCAGCCTGATCGGCGGCCTGCAGATGTTCGATATCCCGAAGCTTCTGGTGAACAAGAGCGGCCCGAACAACGCGACGCTGACGACCAGTGTATTCATCTACAATCAGGCGTTCGAGGGCAGTTATATGTACAACCGCGCTTCCGCGGCGAGCATGATCATGTTCGTCATCATCGCGATCCTGTCCGCGGTCGTATTCTTCCTGATGCGGGATAAGTCCGAGGTGGCCGAGCGCAAGGAGCTTAAGAGAGTGGAGAGAGAGAGGCGCAAGGCCCTCAGGGCGGAAGGGAGGAACAGCTGATGAAAAAACTGAATGTATCACGCGGATTTCTGGTGTTTGTATATGCGGTCTGCATCCTTCTGACGATAC
Source organism: uncultured Lachnospiraceae bacterium (assembly GCA_947586255.1). GTDB lineage: Bacteria > Bacillota > Clostridia > Lachnospirales > Lachnospiraceae > UBA3282. The sequence goes on from CANPXP010000001.1 coordinate 85,270, forward strand.
TCAGCATCATGCCTTTTCTGATTATGGTTGTGAATGCGACGAGGAGTACGACCGAGATTCAGCAGCATGCGATCTCGTTCCTGCCGTCAACCCACCTTCTGAGCAATTTTCAGATTCTGACAGGCAAGAGTTTTAACCCGGCGAGAGGCTTCTTAAATTCCATGATTATCTCCGTAGGCTCGACGGCGTGCGCGGTCTACTTCTCGACGATGACGGCCTACGCGCTGGTGGTGTACAGCTGGAGACTGAGACAGCCGTTCTTCACCTTTATCATGGCGATCATGATGATCCCCAGCCAGGTGGTGAGCATCGGTTTCTACCAGTTTATCTACCAGATTCATATGACGAACAATTTCCTGGCGCTGATTCTGCCGTCCATCGCGGCGCCGACCATGGTGTTCTTCATGCGCCAGTATATGCTGTCGACGCTGCCGCTTGACATCATCAACTCGGCCAGGATAGACGGCTCCAAGGAATGGTATTCGTTCAATCACATTGTGCTGCCGATCATGAAGCCGGCGATTGCGACACAGGCGATCTTTTCCTTCGTCAATTCGTGGAACAACCTGTTTCTGCCGTTGATCCTGCTGACCAAGCAGGAGAAGTACACGATGCCGATTATGGTAAGTCTCCTGAAGGGCGACATCTACAAGACGGAATACGGCGCGATCTACATGGGGCTGACGCTCACCGTGCTGCCGTTGTTTATCGTATACTTCCTGCTGTCCAAATACATTATCGCCGGTGTTGCGCTGGGCGGTGTGAAGGGCTGACGCAGCGCGCACTTGGCATCCGGCGCATATCCTGTTACAATGATAAAAAACGGGTGAATGCCGCGGGCGCGGCGGTCGTCTGACCGCGGCCTGCGGCGAAGAGCCGGAGAAGAAAGCACATAGGGCATGGCAGAGGAAAGAGAGGGAGTGAATTTGCTGCTGAGAGAGAATCGGGATCAAATACTGAAATATAAAGAGAGGGCAAAAGCGCTGGTGGCGCAGATGACGCTGGAGGAGAAAGTGTTCCAGATGCTGCACAGCGCGCCTGCGATCGAGAGACTGCATGTTCCGGCGTACAACTGGTGGAACGAGGCGCTGCACGGCGTCGCCAGAGCCGGCGTCGCGACGATGTTTCCGCAGGCGATCGGCATGGCGGCCGCCTTCGATGAGGATATGATGCAGGAGGTGGGCGATGCCGTCGCGACGGAGGCGCGGGCCAAGTTCAACGCGCAGCAGGAGTTCGGAGACAGCGATATCTATAAAGGGCTGACCATGTGGGCGCCGAATGTCAATATTTTCCGCGATCCGAGATGGGGAAGAGGCCATGAGACTTACGGCGAGGACCCGTATCTGACGAGTCGTCTGGGCGTGCGCTTCGTGGAAGGGCTGCAGGGAGACGACGAAAAATACATGAAGGCAGCGGCGTGCGCCAAGCATTTTGCGGTGCATTCCGGGCCGGAGGAGCTGCGCCATGAGTTCAACGCCGAGGTGAGCGAGCAGGATCTGTACGAGACCTATCTGCCGGCTTTTCAGGCGTTGGTACAGGAGGCCGGCGTGGAGACGGTGATGGGCGCCTACAATCGCGTGAACGGAGAGCCGTGCTGCGGCAGCAGGACGCTGCTGCACGATATCCTGCGGGAGAAGTGGGGCTTTGACGGACATGTGGTGTCAGACTGCTGGGCGATCAAGGATTTCCATATGGGACATCATGTGACGGCGGACAGTGTGGAATCCGTGACGCTGGCGGTGGAGAACGGCTGTGATATCAACTGCGGCAATATCTTTGTCTATCTGATTCAGGCGGTGCAGGAGGGCAGAATCTCGGAGGACAAGATTACACAGGCCTGCGAGAGACTCTTTACCACGCGGATGAAGCTGGGACTGTTCGACGAGCCGGACAGCGTGCCTTACAACAAAATTTCCTACGAGGAAGTGGACAGCGCCAAGATGCGCGCGCTCAATCTGGAGGTGGCGAAGCGGACGCTGGTGCTCTTGAAGAACGAAGGCGGCCTTCTGCCGTTAGATAAGAAGAAGCTGAAAACCGTGGGGGTGATCGGGCCCAATGCCAACAGCCGCAAGGCGCTGACAGGGAACTACGAGGGGACGGCGTCCCGCTATGTCACCGTGTTGGAAGGCATCCAGGACTATCTGGGCGACGAGGTGCGAGTCATGGCCTCCGAGGGCTGCCATCTGTACAAGGACAGGGTGAGCGCCCTGGGACAGCCGAACGATCGGATTTCGGAGGTAAAAGCGATCTGCAGGGCGAGCGATGTGGTGATTCTGTGTCTGGGGCTGGACGCCGGTCTGGAAGGCGAGGAGGGCGACGAGGGCAACGAGTTTGCCAGCGGCGACAAGCCGAATCTGAATCTGCCGGGATTGCAGGAGGAACTTCTGCGGACGGTCTGCGAGAGCGGCAAACCGGTGGTTCTGGTGTTGATGTCCGGGAGCGCGCTGGCGGTCAACTACGCGCAGGAGCACGTTCCGGCGATCCTGCAGGCCTGGTATCCCGGCGGGCAGGGCGGCAGAGCCGTGGCGGAGACGCTGTTCGGTGAATGCTCCCCGGAGGGCAAGCTGCCGGTGACCTTCTACCGGGGGACGGAAGAGCTGCCCGAATTTACGGATTATTCCATGAAGAACCGCACATACCGCTATATGAAGAGCGAGCCGCTCTATCCCTTCGGCTATGGACTCAGTTATTCTTCCTTCGTGGTTTCGGAGGAGAAGCTGTCCGGACAGGAGATTACCCGGGCGGGGCTCGAGGTCAGCTGCCGGATCAGGAATACGGGCGGCAGGGCGGCCGCCGAGACGATACAGGTCTATGTCGGAGCCGACAGGGCGGATGCGCCGAATGCGCAGCTGAAGGCGCTGAAAAAAGTCCGCCTGCAGCCGGGCGAGGAACAGGAGGTTCGGCTTGCGCTGGGCGCGGAGGCGTTTTCGCTCTGTGACGAGCAGGGCGTGCGCAGCGTGGAGACCGGCGGATATCGGGTCTATGTGGGGACGGGACAGCCGGATGCGCGCACGGAGAGCCTGACAGGAAGGAAGGCGGCGGTGTTCGCCGTGACCTGCAACAGCCGTATGGAGTGCTGACACAGTCGCGTGCGGCAGACGAATATTTTGGTGTATTTTACATAAATTTTTTTGAAAATTGAATAAAAACCATATGCAGAATTGACAAAGCTTGATTGACAGTGCCGGATGATATGCGTATAATGAAAATAGTCTCGAGAGTATGTGCCGCATGCCGGAATCCCGGTGACGGGCCGGCAGATTGAAGGAAGGTTTGCGTTATGGAATATATAGCGGCGATGCAGGATATGTCTATTGAGCAGCTGATTGCGGTTATTGAGGTGCTGCAGAGGTCTTCGGATGCCTATTTTTACATTATGGATTTAAATACGGACACATACATAACGACGCGGAAGATGCTCACCCGATTCCCCTTTGAGAGCACGGTCACGGAGCATGTCAAGCCGCATCTTAAGCAGATTGTCTATCCGAATGATTTCCCTAAGCTGGAGGCGGATATCCGCAGATGTATATCCGGGGAACAGACGATGCACAGTCTGGAGTACCGCTGGTTTGATCTCGAGCACAGAGTCGTCTGGATCGAGTGCAAGGGCACGGTTATCATCGGTAAGGACGGACACAGACTGCTGTTTGGCAGGGTGATGGAACTTGGCCGGGAGGCTAAGGCCGACAATATTACGGGACTCCGCAGGGAAGTGAGATTTCAGTACGACGCGGAGGAGATTCTGCGCGACAGGCCGCAGACGCTCAACTATATGATGCGGATAGGCATCGACAACTTCAAGGAGATCAATGAGAAGGAGGGCGTCGAGGCGGGCGACAACGTGCTGCGGGAGCTGGCCGACTGTATTCTGGCTACCGTGGATCCGAAGGTGGATGTGTACCGGCTGATGTCCGATGAATTCATGATTATGGACGCCATGCCGGAGTGCGGCAAGGAGGCGCGGACGGTCTATAACGAGATCAGGGCCAGGGTCGCGGCGTCGGTGCGGGAGAAGGAGTACAGCTGCTTCTATACGATATCCGCGGGCGTGATGCAGGACGGCTTTGAGGGTAAGAACGCCGATACGGTGCAGAGTCTGACGGAGTTCGCGCTGAATGAGGCGAAGCGCAGAGGCAAGAACCAGATGGCGCTCTTTGACAAGGAGGCTTACGACGAATACCTGAAGCGGCTCGACATCAGGAAGTTGATGCGGCGGGATATCAACGATAACTTCAAGGATTTTGAGGTGTTTTATCAGCCGATCGTGTCGGCGCCGGATTACAGACTGATCGGTGCGGAGGCGCTGCTGCGCTGGAAGTGTGAGAAGTATGGAAGCGTGTCACCGGGGGTTTTCATTCCGATTCTGGAGGAGAGCGGCCTGATCATTCCGGTGGGGAGATTCGTTCTGTGGCAGGCGGCGAGAACCTGTAAAAAGTGGAGGGAGATCATTCCCGATTTTCATATCAATGTGAATCTGTCCTATGTGCAGATCTACAAGAGCGATCTGCTGGTGGATGTGGACAAGTGCATCGAGGAGGTGGGGATACCGCCGGAAAGCCTGATGTTAGAGCTGACGGAGAGCGGCTATATTGAGACGGACGAGAGAACCAAGGAGCTGTTCAGGGAGCTGAAGCAGAAAAATTTCGACCTGGCGCTGGACGATTTCGGGACGGGCTACTCCAACATGCGTTATCTGCAGGAGATCGAGGCGGCTACGGTCAAGATTGACAGGAGTTTTGTGGCACAGGCGCTGAACAACGACAACGATTACAACATTATTACGCATATCATAGATATGGTGCACAGTCTCGGCTCCTCCGTGTGTATGGAAGGCATTGAGAAGGAGGAGGAGCTCGACAGGATGATGCAGGCGAAGCCCGATATGATACAGGGATATTATTTCGGCAAACCTTCGCCGGCCGACCGGTTTGAAGAGCAGTTCCTGCAGAGTGAGAAGCTGCGCTGATGCAAGGCGGGCGGACAGGAAACGGTCAATAGAGGGCTGTTGGCAGACAGTGGCTGCAATCAGCCCTCTATTATTAAACGGAATAACAGATAAAAAGGAGGAACATCGTGCTGTATATAGGAGTGGATCTGGGGACGAGCGCCGTCAAACTTCTTCTGATGGAGGGAAGCGGCAGGATTGTCAATATTGTATCAAAGGAGTATCCGATCAGTTTTCCGCACCCGGGCTGGTCGGAGCAGAATCCCGAGGACTGGTATGAAAAGAGTATGGAGGGGATTCGGGAACTGATCGCGGATGCGGATAAGAGTCAGATCGCGGGCATCAGCTTCGGTGGACAGATGCACGGCCTGGTCATTCTGGACGAGAACGACGAGGTGATCCGTCCGGCGATCCTGTGGAATGACGGCAGGACGGCGAAGGAGTGCGACTATCTGAACAATGTGATCGGCAAGGATAAGCTCTCGGCGTACACGGCCAACATTTCATTCACGGGCTTTACCGCGCCGAAAATCCTCTGGGTGAAAGACAACGAGCCGGAGAATTTCGCGAGAATCAGGAAAATCATGCTGCCGAAGGACTACATCGCCTATCGGCTGACGGGCGTGCACTGCACGGACGTGTCGGACGCTTCCGGCATGCTGCTCTTCGACGTGAAGAACCGCTGCTGGTCCGGGGAGATGTGCGAGATCTGCGGCGTGAAGGAGGAGCAGCTCGCGCGGGTATACGAGAGCTACGAGACGGTGGGAACGGTTCTGCCGCAGATCGCGGCGCAGCTGGGAATCCCTGAGACGGTCAAGGTGGCGGCGGGCGGCGGCGACAACGCGGCGGCGGCCGTGGGAACCGGCACCGTGGGGGACGGCATGTGCAATATTTCCCTCGGCACCAGCGGTACGATTTTCATTTCTTCCGAGAAGTTCGGCGTGGATAAACACAATGCGCTGCACGCCTTCGCGCACGCGGACGGGCATTATCATCTGATGGGCTGTATGCTGAGCGCGGCTTCCTGTAACAAGTGGTGGATGGACGAGATCATCGGCACGCAAGACTACGCGGCGCAGCAGAGAGAGATCACCGATGACAAGCTGGGTGAAAACCATGTGTATTTTCTGCCCTATCTGATGGGGGAGCGCTCTCCGCACAACGATCCGAACGCCCGCGGCACCTTCATCGGCATGACGATGGACACGACGAGGGCCGATATGACGCAGGCGGTTCTGGAGGGCGTGGCCTTCGCGCTGCGCGATTCTCTGGAGGTGGCGAAGTCTCTCGGCATTCGGATCGAGCGCACCAAGATCTGCGGCGGTGGCGCGAAGAGCCCGCTGTGGAGGAAGATGATCGCGAACATCATGAACCTGAAAGTGGATGTGATCGAGAGCGAGGAAGGACCCGCTATGGGCGGCGCGATGCTGGCGGCGGTGGCCTGCGGGGAGTATGCGACTGTGGAGGAGGCTGCGGCGAAGATCGTCAAGGTCGTGGATACCGTGGAGCCTGAGGCGGCGCTGGTGGAGAAGTATGAGGCGCGCTATCAGCAGTTTAGACAGATTTATCCGGCGTGTAAGGAATTGTTCGGCAGGATTCAATAAAAGATGATAAAAGGAGACATGAAAAGTGGAGATTAAGAAAATTACCGACCCCGCGTTTCGCAGATATGGCAGAATCGTGCAGGGCATTGATTTTAGTGATCTGGTGGAGGCGATCAAGCGGGAGACGCCGCTTCCTGAGGGCGTAGCCTACGAGCCGTCGATCGCGGCGCTGGAGGCCACAAAAGCCGCAAAGGAGCTGCAGCGGCAGACTTACGGAGAACTTCCCATTGAGGTCGGTTACTGCAACGGGCACAATTATAAGCTCAACGCCATCGAGTATCACAGAAGCTCCGAGATTAACGTGGCGGCTACGGACGCGGTGTTGATTGTCGGCCTGCAGCAGGATATCACGGATGATTTTACATACGATACAGGCAGGATGGAGGCGTTTCTGGTGCCGGCGGGGACGGCGGTGGAGCTCTACGCGACGACGCTGCACTATGCGCCCTGCAGTGCGGACGAGGGCGGTTTCAAGGTGGGTATTGTGCTGCCCGCAGGCACCAATTATCCGCTGCAGGAGCGGCACGAGGGCTGGGAGGACGCCCTGCTCGCCGCGCAGAACAAGTGGCTGATCGGACATGCGGAGGGCGGTCTGGACGCCGGCGCGCACATCGGGCTGGTCGGCAAAAACCTGGATATCAGGGAGTAGCGTAAATAATGCCGGCGGGGCCGGTTATAGATAAGGAGGATATGAATACTATGAACAATTTACCCAAAGTGAAGATCGGTATCGTTGCCGTAAGCCGCGACTGCTTCCCGGCGTCGCTGGCGGTCAACAGAAGAAAAGCGCTGGTGGAGGCGTACAAGGCAAAATATGACGCTTCCGATATCTACGAGTGCCCGGTCTGCATCATCGAGAGCGAGATCGATATGGTGAATGCGCTGAAGGACATCAAGGAAAACGGCTGTAACGCGCTCTGCGTGTACCTCGGAAACTTCGGACCGGAGATCTCCGAGACCCTTCTGGCAAAGCATTTCGAAGGGCCTAAAATGTTCGTGGCGGCCGCTGAGGAATCCCAGAGCGATCTGGTTCAGGGTCGCGGCGACGCATACTGCGGTATGCTGAACGCCAGCTACAATCTGAAACTGCGCAATGTGAAGGCATACATTCCGGAGTATCCCGTGGGCGACGCGGAGGACTGCGCGGACATGATTCACGAGTTTATTCCGATCGCGCGCGCCGTTGCGGCTCTGGCAAATCTGAAGATTATCTCCTTCGGTCCCAGACCGCTGAACTTCCTGGCATGTAACGCGCCGATCAAGCAGCTGTACAACCTGGGCGTGGAGATTGAGGAGAATTCCGAGTTAGACCTGTTCGAGGCGTTCAATAAGCACGAGGGCGATCCCCGTATTCCCGACGTAGTCAAGGATATGGAGGCGGAGCTTGGCGCGGGCAACAACAAGCCCACCATTCTGCCGAAGCTGGCGCAGTATGAGCTGACCCTGCTCGACTGGATCGAGGAGCACAAGGGCTATCGCGAATATGTGGCTATCGCGGGCAAGTGCTGGCCGGCATTCCAGACACAGTTCGGTTTCGTTCCCTGCTATGTCAACAGCCGTCTGACGGGGCGCGGTATTCCCGTATCCTGCGAGGTGGATATCTACGGCTGCCTGAGCGAATTCATCGGCGAGGCTGTCAGCGACGACATCGTGACGCTGCTCGACATCAACAATTCCGTGCCGAAGGATATGTACAAGGAGTCCATCGAGGGCAAGTTCGACTATAAGTTCACGGATACCTTCATGGGATTCCACTGCGGCAATACCTGCTCCAAGAAGCTGTCCAAGTGCAGCATGGAGTATCAGATGATTATGGCGAGAACGCTGCCTGAGGAAGTGACCCAGGGTACGCTGGAGGGCGACATTGTTCCCGGCGACATCACGTTCTACCGCCTGCAGAGCACGGCCGACAATATTCTGCGTGCATATGTGGCGGAGGGCGAGATCCTGCCTGTGGCGACCAGATCCTTCGGCGGTATCGGCGTATTCGCTATTCACGAGATGGGAAGATTCTATCGCCACGTGCTGATAGAGAAGAATTATCCGCACCACGGCGCGGTGGCATTCGGTCATCACGGCAAGGCGCTCTACGAGGTATTCAAATACATCGGCGTGGATGTGAGCGAGATCGGTTACAATCAGCCGAAGAGCGTGCCGTATCCGACGGAGAATCCCTTCGCGTAAGTGATGGTTTCACGTAAGAAACGTCGAAGACAGCGGGAGATACCGCATAGATAGAGATAAGTGCTTTGGGCGGAGAGACTTTCTCCGCCCGAAGCAATGATAAGACAGGCATAAGAAAAGCACCGGCTGCCCGGTGCTTTTCTTATTAAGATTAAGGAGTTTCAAATTGAACCGTTACATCGTCGTATCGATTGTTGAGCCAGTGCCGCTCGCGTTGTAGATTCCCTGGCTCGTGTAGGTCTGCCCCTCCAGAGATTCTCCCTGCGTAGCGTACTTGTAAATCTGATTGATCCTGTCCGTCATCTTCTCGCTGAAGGAGTAGGCGCCGGTAAACAGATCCTTTACATTGCTCATGTCGGAGTCCTTGAACTTCTCCTCGTCGATGGAAAGGAGATTGTCTCCGCCGATCGTCACGCCCATTCTCTCGAAAGCGCTCTTGTTGCTGTTGACGAGATTCTTCAGATAATCCGCCTGATGGATCACGTTGGAATTTACGCTCTCGAGCGCGTTCTTCATCAGATCGTTATAATCCTTGACGAAGGTGTTGAAAGCGTCGAAAATATTGTCCTTGTTGTCGTTTGTGAGCGACAGAGAACCCAGCTTGTCAATGGATTTAAAGAGCGCGCTTGCGGCTGTGGCGGATGCGGAATCCTTCGCTGTCTTGGAAGAGCCGGGAGCGGGCTTTGTCTCGTCCGTGTCCTTCGTCTCGCTCGCCGTGTAGCTTCCTGCGCTTCCCGCGTATTTCGCCTTGGCGGAGGTGATGGATTCGCCCTCGCCCGCAGTGCGGTAGAGCTTGCTCATCTTGTCGGTGAGCTTGTCGGCGTAGGAACCGTAGCCCTGGAACAGAGTCTTCATCGTAGGAACGTTTGTCGCGCCCGTCTTTTCGTTGACCTTCTTGAAGGTATCCTCGTTGATGGACAGCGTGCGGTCGGAATTCATCGTGATACCGATTTTCGCCAGTAGCTTGTAATTGGAATAAGTCATATCGTTGATGGCATCAGCCTGCGCCTTGACATCAGCGGACTTGCTGTTGGAAGCGTTCTTGATCATTGTGTTGTAGTCTTTGATAAAAGCGGATACGCTGTCGTACAGGCCGTCGATGTTCTCATAGCTGAAATCGAGAGAATTCATACTTCCCGCTGTCTCGTAGAACTTCCTCGCCGCGCTGGCGGTAGCGCCGTCCGTCTCCTTCTTCTCCGACGTGCTCTTGGAAGTGCTGCCTTCCTCTTCCTCATTGATCTTGGCATAGTAGGATTTCATCATCTTGCCGTAGCTTCCGTTCTTGATGGAAGCGTAGTCCGAGAGCAGCGTGGAAGTGCTGTCGCCCGATCCGCCGAGCAGAGAAGAGTACATATCCTGCATGCCGGAATTGAAACCGTTTAAACTGATACCCATTTGCTTTCCCTCCATGTTCTTAAATGACGACTTCCGTGTCTTGTATATGTTGTTGATATGTTACTTTATGCCGACGTATGAGATACGTCAGGGCATAATGATTCTTATATTTATTATTTCGGATTTTATGGCCGTTTGTAAAGAGGGAAATGGAAAAAATTTGGGATTTTCGTGACAATTTTTCGGACGCTCGCGACATCGGAAAAGTGGGTGTGGATAAAGTGACGGTTTTGTTGTATGATAATAGCGGTACATAGGAGACGAACGAGACGCCCGAAGGAGCGTGTGACGCATTTTCGTTCGGGCGGAACGCCGGAGAACAGGAGCGGATATGAAGAGAGAGAAAAACGAATTGATGCAGTTTCTGGCCGGGCTGGCAATGCTCGTTGCCGGACTGTTTATCCTGTCGCAGAAGGTCGTGATATATTCGGGATTCTGGGGATACGGCTGGATGGCGGGCGGCGTGCAGATGAGCGGCGGCCTGATCATGATTCCGCTGATTGCCGGTATCGTGTGGCTCTTTGCCTCCGGCGGAAGCTTCGGGGCGAAGGTGCTGACGGGACTGGGTGTGCTGATCATCCTACTGGGGATTATCATGACGACGAATATCAAATTGAGCCGCGTCAATCTGTTCGAGTGGATCGTGATTCTCGTGCTGATATTCGGCGGCGCCGGGCTGCTCATCAGAGTCCTCGTCGCGGACGGGCGCAGAGAGCGGCGGGGCAGAGCGGAAGATCCGCGGATCGAGCGGACCAGCGAGAGAATAGACGCCATCGAAGCGGAGTTGGAACGCATGAAGAAAGATCAGTAAAAAATATCGTAAGACGCGAAGTACCCTGCATATACTTTAAACAACAATAATATGCAGGGTATTATTATGCGCACAGACGGAACACGTTGGAACAATAGGATTAAGCTTGTGATGCGCGAGCTGGAAAAAAAGATGCAGCGGGATGAAAATTCCGGCAGAGACGGTGTCTGGCCCGCGCCCGAGGAAGTGGAGGCGTGGACGGCCCAAAGGAGAGCAGAGAGCAAAGAGAACAACCGAAGAAGAGATGCGCGGCGTGGTGAAGAGAAGAGCGCCGCGGAGAGAAGAAGGGAGACGGTCAACAGCGGCCTCTACTGCGGAAACAGCGTATACGAAGAGGGGCAGACTAAGGAAAATATCAGACGAAAAGGCTTCGTGCAGACGATTATGCTGCAGGCGGCCAAGTCGGCGGCCTTCGCGCTCGCGACCATCGCGCTGCTGCAGGGCATCGGCAGAGTGCTGCCGGACTCCGTCACAGTCAGCAACACGGTGAACGGCAGAGAACTGCCGATCTACTGCGTGCAGACGGACGAAAAGAAGGTGGCGTTGAGCTTCGACGCTGCCTGGGGTAACGATGATACACAGAAAATACTGGATATTCTAAAAAAACATAACGTGAAAGTGACATTTTTCATGACGGGCGGCTGGGTGGAAAGTTATCCTGACGATGTGAAAAGGATTCTCGCGGACGGTCATGATCTCGGCAATCACAGCGAGAACCATAAAAACATGAGCCAGATTTCCGACGAGGAGAAAGAGGAGGAGATCATGGACGTACATACCAGAGTGCAGGAGTTGACCGGTTATGAGATGTTCCTGTTCAGGCCGCCCTACGGGGACTATGACAACAGCGTCATAAAGACGGCGAAGGCCTGCGGGTATTATCCGATTCAGTGGGATGTGGACTCTCTCGACTGGAAAGATTACGGTGTCGATTCCATCATCAAGACGGTCACGGAACACAAACATCTCGGCAACGGCAGCATCATTCTCTGCCACAATGGTGCGAAGTACACGGCGGACGCATTGGATACGCTGATTACAACGCTGGAGGAAAAGGGCTATCAGATCGTGCCGATCTCGGAGCTGATCTATCGGGATAATTACCATCTGGACCATGAGGGGAGGCAGATTGGAAACTAGGGCAGAGAATACATTATGGTATTGTATAAGTGAAAGAATGATAATATGTCTTATTTACCATTGAATGGGACGGAAATATATGATATATTGTCAATATGGGAAGGCCATAGAGCCAAAGGCGGCTTTGCCCCTCTGCTTTTTCGGAGGGTTCGAGTAGCCCTCCAGACGAAAGAAAGGAGGGTGATTGCAATGGTTACATATGCGGAGTTAATCCAATTACTGTTACTGATTGTCGCCCTTGTCGGTCTGTGTTATCAGATTTTCAAGGGAAAGAGATAGCCGCCACTACTCGCAATAGTGACGGCTGGTTTTAAAACTAGTTAAACACGTTTGGGGTAGAGCCGCATCTATGGCTTTCCCTATTTGTAATCTAAATGGTATCACAGATGAGTGGAAAATTCAACAGAAAATTATGGGCGGGAGGGCGCATTTGAGGAAATCGCAAGGAGAAATTGAAAGTGATAAAATGGAACAAGAAAGAGGATTGTTCTATGAAATTGATAAAGGTATAGGCGCTATGAAAAAAGGACACATAATGCAGCATGATGAGGCTATGCACGAATCTATTATAAATCGTATAGACCAAGCTATTTTCGAGTCCGAGCAGGAAATGGCGAACGGAGCAGAGACAGTTGACGCAGAGATAGTTTTTGCGGAATTAGAGAAAAGATTAAGATGAAAAAGAATGCTTAATTGAATTTTGCAAATGCTGATGCGGCGTCCTGCACTTTGCCGGCGGATATGTCATCATAACCTGTCTGTAATGCGGCATGCAGTTCTTCAGCACTCATAAGATCGGCATTGACGGAGTGAGGTGCTTTAGGGAGAGTCACATTAAAAGGTATGCCGCCGATCAGAGAAATCTGGTTCAGATACATATCAATAGCGGTTGACATGGGAATACCCAGTTGTGCCAACACGTCCTCTGCTTTCTGCTTGACGACGGGATTAACTCTCAAATTTAAGGTCGCTGTTTTTTCCATGTTCATCATCTCCTACACATAATTGTAACGCTGATGTCGTTACTTATCAATATATTTTGTGAATATATTTTGGAGAATGATAATATGTCTTATTTACCATTGAACGGGGCGAAAATATATGATATATTGTCAATATGGGAAGGTCATAGAGTCAAAGGCGGCTTTGCCCCTCTGCTTTTTCGGAGGGTTCGAGTAGCCCTCCAGACGAAAGAAAGGAGGGTGATTGCAATGGTTACATATGCGGAGTTAATCCAATTACTGTTACTGATTGTCGCCCTTGTCGGTCTGTGTTATCAGATTTTCAAGGGAAAGAGATAGCCGCCACTACTCGCAATAGTGACGGCTGGTTTTAAAACTAGTTAAACACGTTTGGGGTAGAGCCGCATCTATGGCTTTCCCTATTTGTAATCTAAATGGTATCACAGATGAGTGGAAAATTCAACAGAAAATTATGGGCGGGAGGGCGCATTTGAGGAAATCGCAAGGAGAAATTCTGCAAATGCTGATGCGGCGTCCTACACTTTGCCGGCGGATATGTCATCATAACTTGTTATTTTGGAAATAATACTATATATCATATATAGCAAAGTGCAGGTGTGTGTGGTACACTATAGGTACTAAAAGACGGTAGATAAGAACGGAGAATAAATATTGACATTCGTTATTAATAAAGGGCAAAAGCCGACAGACGAGCAGATCCGGGAAGTGCTGGAAGCTAAGAAGCAGCCGATCGTATTTGACGAGGATTCGCCAGAACTATCACCTTCCATGTATAAAGCATTTCAGAGCGCGGTGGCGCAGAGAAATAGAAAAAAGAATGCTTAATTGATATTGCCGAGCTGTCGGGATAATTACCATCTGGACCATGAACGAGCGCATGGAATAAAATCTGTGCGCTTTTGTGTTACAGAGATTTACAGTGCTGACCTTTCGTATTGGAGGCTTCCGAGGTAATATAAGCTATGAGTTCTTTACTGAAATCAACCCAAAATACCCGCGCATTACCTACAGGTACAATGCGCTATATAAGAAGTGATGCGCCGTTACATTTGACAGAGGAAGAAATTCAATGGCTGTCAGATCACAACATATGCACGCTTGTGGATTTAAGGTCGGATGAGGAAGTTTCTAAGCATCCCTGTGAACTTGCGGCGAGAGAAGGTTTTCAATATTATCATTTACCGGTTACGGGCGGCGGGGATATCCCGGAATCACGCGAACATTTATACACTGTATATGCGCAAATGGTAGATCGGCAGATGGAAAAAATTATCGACACGATTATGAGCGCGAAATCAAATGTTAAAGCGAATATAAATTTGCGTTTTTACATACGTCCAGACTACGGCTTGGCGCATTTTTGGCGTATTTAGTGTGTTGTATTGCGAAACATCCCTGCGGATGATAAAATAAAATTACAGATAATAAAATAAAATTGCGGATGATAAAATAAAACAATAAAACTGCGGATGACCAAATAAAATGTAGGTGGAGAAAATCCGAGGATGTCGCGTATAGCGTATATACGCGTATACATCCGGAAAGGGGCACACATGAAGCTTTCATTCAGGGAAAAGGCGTCATATGGCTTGGGCGCGGTGGGGAAGGACATGGTTTACATGCTTTCCGCCAGTTATATTCTATACTATTATCAGGATATTCTCGGCGTGAGCGCGGTGGCGATGGGAGTTATCCTGATGGCGGCCCGCGTGTTCGACGCCTTCAACGATCCGATCATGGGAGTGCTGGTGGCGAAGACGAGGACGCGATGGGGTAAATTCCGCCCGTGGCTGCTCATCGGTACGCTGCTGAACGCGGTGATCTTATTTATCATGTTCTCGGCGCCGCCGGCGCTGGACGGCGGCGGACTTGTGGCCTATGCCGCCGTGGCTTATGTTGTGTGGGGCGTTACATACACGATGATGGATATTCCCTATTGGTCCATGATCCCGGCCTTCACGGAGGGCGGCAGAGAGCGCGAAGGGCTCACCACGCTGGCGCGTTCCTGCGCGGGTGTCGGCTCCGCGCTGATTACGATTATCACGATGAAATGCGTGGTGGCGCTCGGGCAGGACGATTACCGCCTGGGATTCCAGCGGTTTGCGCTGATCATTGCCGTTCTATTCGTCGTATTCATTGTAATTACGTGTGTGAATATCAAGGAGAAATCTACGGTGGCCGTGGAGGCGCCCACCGTAGGGCAGATGTTCCGCGCGCTGATCCAGAACGACCAGACGATGATCGTGGTGACGGCGATTGTGCTGATCAACTGTTCGCTGTACATCACTTCCAACCTGCTGATCTATTTCTTTCAGTATGACATCGGCGGGCAGGAATGGGTGAATGACTATACGCTGTTCAACACGTTTGGAGGCGGCATTCAGATCGTGTCCATGATGATTTTCTACCCGCTGCTGCGCAGATTTATCAACTCGTTGCAGGTGTTCTATGTGAGTTTTGTCATGGCGATCACGGGTTACGGGGTGCTTTTTGTGCTGATGTGTCTGGGGCTTACGAATATTTTCGTGCTGTTTGTTCCGGCGTTCTTTGTGTTCTCGGCGTTCGGTATGCTGACGGTGCTGACTACGGTATTCCTGGCGAACACGGTGGACTATGGCGAGTTGAAAAACGACCGCCGGGACGAGAGCGTGATCTTTTCCATGCAGACCTTCGTTGTAAAGTTGGCCTCCGGCGTGGCGGTGCTGATCGCGTCGATCTGTCTGTCCGCGGCTAAGCTGAACGGCGAAGCGGCTGCCGCGGGCGTGTCGTCGTTTTCGATTCTCCTCCTTCGCATGACGATGACCGTGATTCCGATTGCGGGTCTTCTGCTTGCGGTGCTTCTGTTTCGCAGGAAATATGTGCTCACGGAGCAGAAGGTGGAGGAGATCGCCCGGCAGATCAGGCAGAAACGCGCAGACATGGAATAGAGTCATGGCATGGAACAGAGTCATTTTTTAGGCTGAGGAGGCACGGACGAAGATGGGGGACACAAAGATAATAGCCCTTGCTGGCAAGGGCGGGGTAGGCAAGACTTCGATTGCGGCGGTGATGGTCAAGGTGCTGGCCGGGCGATACCCGGACAAGCGGATTCTGGCTATCGACGCGGATCCGGCGGTCGGATTGTCCACGGCGCTGGGAATAGAGGTTTCCATGACGATCGACGATATCCGCAAGAAGGTGGTCGCTACCGTGGAGGATGGGGACACGAAGAGCGCGATGGAGCTGCTGGGTGAGGCGAAATATCACATTTTTGACGCGATGACGGAGGCGGACGGGTTTTCTTTTATCGCGGTGGGCAGGCCGGAGAGCGCGGGCTGCTATTGCAAGATCAATTCTTACCTGAAAGAGGTTATCGCTCTGGTGGCAGACAACTTTGACTATATCGTGATCGACGGCGAGGCGGGCGTCGAGCAGATCAACCGCCGTGTCATGGAGAGGGTGACGCATTTGGTGCTGGTGACGGACGCGAGCCGCAAGGGTACGCAGGTGGCGCAGACGATCAGGAAGGTGGCGGACGAGCTTGTGATGTACGAACGGGTCGGCGTGATTCTGAACCGTATACCGGATGGCCCTGTCAGGCAGTATATGGACCTGGGCGATCTGGAGGTGCTGTCCTGCATCGGAGCGGACGGGCAGCTGGCCGCGTACGATATTGCCGGCCGGAACGTGCTTGGGCTGCCGGAGGACGCGGAGATTGTGCGGGGCGTCACGGAGGCGTTAAAGAAGCTGGAGGGAGAGTCGGCTTGAAGGACTTAGTACATATCTATGAACTGGAGCGGCTGCTGCAGGATAACTGCAACGAGGCGGTGCGTCAGGCCAAAGCGCAGGGGCGGTATGCCGTCGGGAGCGTGTGCGCTATGATCCCGGAGCCGCTGCTGAATTTAGACAACTGTTTTTCGGTCAGGCTCAGGGCGCCGAGGACGGGCTCGATAGAGATGGGCACTTACTACATGACCAGCATTATGTGTGAGTGTGCGCGGGCGCTTTTGGAGCGCGCTATCGAGGGCGGCTACGGTTTTCTGGACTGTATTATCGCGCCGGACGCCTGTGCGCAGATGAACCGCTGTGTGGAGAATATTGACAAGCTGGGGCTTGGCGGGCAGGAGCATTTTTTTGTGACGTATTCCGACGTCCCCATGAAGTCGGACGAGACGGCGCTTCGCCACTATGTGCGGCAGATGCGGCAGTATGTGCTGGAGCCGCTTCGGGACAGGCTGGGAATCGACGTGTCCGAGGCCGCGCTTCGCCGGGCGGTGGCACTGCAGAACCGGGTCAACGGGCTGATCATGCGGATCGGCGAATACCGCAGGGAGAGCAGGCCGCGCATCACCGGCTACGAGTTTGCGGTGCTGTGCCTGTCTACCTTTGTCTGTCCGAAGGACTATATCATTCCGCTGCTGGAAGATGTGCTTGAGCAGCTGCAGACCAGAGAGCCGGACAGCAGGAATCCGTATCGCGCCAGAGTGGTTATGGTGGGGTCCGAGATCGACGATCCGGATCTGATACGGCTGACGGAGGAAGCCGGCGCGCTGGTTGTGGCGGACAGTTATTGTCTGGGGTCCTTTCCGGAGCGTATGGAGATCGGGCTTACCGAGGGCGAGGATGTGCTGACGCAGATCTGCCGCCACTATATGGAGAAAGGGCAGTGCCCGCGCTTCATGAACACGGCCAAAATCGAGGAGCGGCATGCCTTCGTGGACGCGCTGGCGAGAGAGTACGGCGCGGACGGCATCATCTATCAGCAGATCAAATTCTGCGACTACTGGGGATATGAGAGGGCCTATGCCGCGAAGGTCATGCGGGAACAGTACGGATATCCGGTGCTGTCGGTGGACAGGCCCTACGTTGTCGGAAACTCCGGGCAGCTTCGCACCCGCGTGCAGGCCTTCGTGGAGAGTATCGAGATCAAGAAACTGTCTTCGGTTAAGGCGGAAACGGAGCGCAGGCGTGTCGGCGCCGATATTATGAAATCCTCCTGACCGCGAGAAAGGATTACGTTATGGGAAAAGCCATGGGAAGTGAGCCGCTGGGCAGGCTGTATGGCGGCAAAAAGGCCAAGAGGCGCAGAGAGTGGCGGGGCCTTCGGGACACCTGGTACGATTATGTCCACTGGCTCGGCATCTGGGGAACGCTGATTAAGTTCATGCTGCATCCGGCCAACCTGAAAGCCTTCTTCCGCTATCGGTGGATGGTGAATTATCTGGCGGTGCCGGATTTTTTCGACCGGCACACGGAGGGAATGCGGGGAACGCAGCTGCGAGTCGCGCGGGTTGCTCTGGAGCTGGTGGTGCGGGATATGTGCAAGAGCATGAGCGTCATGTTCCGCGCGGATCCCGCCTGCGGCAACGACAGGGCGTTGAACGAGAAGCTGGTGGTCTTCGATGAAAATATGATGAGTCAGATTATGAACGGTTTTCCGAATCTGAAGTGGGTGTCCGTGGAGGTGCCGGCGGTCTACACCTGCGCCATGATGGCCCAGGACGGCGTGCTGTACTATCTGGACGCGGCGCAGGCGTACGGGATTCCGAACGACGTCTGCCCCATGCCTGCGGCGGAGCTGGGGGTCGCCCTGGAGGGGGACTATCCGAAGATCGGCAGGTGCGCCGTGCAGTGCAATACCACCTGCGACGGCAGTCTGATGGGCAACGGTATCATGGCTTCCTGCATGGACATTCCGACGTTCCAGCTGGCGGTGCCGATCCGGCACGGTGAGGAGAGCGTGCAGCAGTATGCGGCGGAGGAAATCCTGAACGCCATCGACTTCATAGAGCGGCAGACCGGCGAGACGTTCGACTGGAACGCCTTTTTCGAGACGATGAAGCGCTTCAACCAGGAGACGGAGCAGCTTCTGGAGTGGTATGACATCTCGCGGACGCCCTATCCGCAGATCACGGGCAACAGTCTGTCCCTGTACCGCTATGCGGTCTATATGGCGGCGGGCGGCAGAGTGCAGGATTTTCTCGACACGGACCACAAGCTGACGAAGCTGGCCATGAAGGGGTATGCGCGCAGAGAGCTGATGGCGAAGGAGGTGCGCCACCGCGCCATCACATGGGGCGTGCAGTCGGCCTACTATACAGCCTTCGGTATCTGGTTGCAGAACTGCTGGGGGATCGTGACGCTGGTGGATATGCTGACGCTGTGCTCCACCAGAATGATCGACACGCAGGATAAGGACAAGGCGGTCTACGACCTGGCCTATCTGTATGAAAAGATGATTATGCGCAGCCGCTCCAACGGCGGATACGAGGTGGGCGTCGCCGATTTGTGGCGCTTCTGCGAGAGTTTTCAGGTGGATATGGTGATCATGTACGCGCATATGGGCTGTAAATCCATGTCGGGCTATCATGGCCTGTTTGAGGAGGAAGCCAGGGCTCACGGCGTTCATCTGGTGTGGGCGACGCACGGGCTGATGGACGCGAGAGGGGTTTCGCGCAAGGATATGCGCACAGAGGTGAATCGCTATATGCGCACGGTCCTGCGGGAGGAACCGCTGGACCCGAGTCTGGAGGAGATCGACGACGAGCTGGCGTGGTAGGCGTTATGCAGGTATTATTTATAGAAAAAGGGCGTAAAACCGCCCGGACGGAGGAAGACTATGAAATATTTCGGCGGCTGCGATGCCGGAAGTACCTATACCAAGTGCGTGATTCTGGACGAGGCGGGCGGGATCGCCGCCCGTGTGACGAACAAGAGCAGGATCAATCCCGTGCTCAGCGCGCAGGCCGCTCTGGACGAGGCTGTGGCGCAGATTCCCGATCTGCGGGAGGCGAAGGAGCTGTCCTATCTGGTGGGGACGGGCTACGGGCGCAACAAGGTTCCCTTTGCGGATGAGAACATCTCGGAGATCAGCTGCCACGCGATGGGTGTGCATGTGGTAAATCCGGAGGTGAAGGCGATCATTGACATCGGCGGGCAGGATGTGAAGGGCATCGCGGTGGACAGCGACGGCACGGTTCTGGATTTTGCGATGAACGACAAGTGCGCCGCCGGAACGGGGCGTTTCTTTGAGACGATGGCGAACGCTTTTGAGATGTCGCTGGAAGAATTTTCCAGGCTGTCGCTTCGCGCAAAGAATGTGATACCGATCACGGCGCAGTGCACGGTCTTCGCGGAGAGCGAGGTGATCTCGCTGGTCGGGGAGGGCAAGCCGATGGAGGAGATCGCGGCGGGAATCGAGATGTCGGTGGCGAAGCGCTGCTTCGTCATGGCTAAGAAGGCCGGCGCGGTGGACTGTGTGGCATTGACGGGCGGCTGCGCCAAGAATGAAGGACTGAGGGACGCCATCGAGAAGGTGCTGAAGCTGAAGGTGATCGAACTTTCCGAAGATCCGCAGCTGATGGGGGCTTTGGGCGCCGCGGAGTACGCGAGACAGAAAGGGATGAACGGATGATGCTTAAGGTGCTGCTGATCATTGCCGCCGTGCTGGCGGCGCTGTTTGTACTGAGCCTCGTGGTGTATTTTCTGAACTTGGACATGAAGCTGGCCGCGGCGATGATTCCCGTCATGAATAAGCTCTACGACAGGGGCAGGGCCAAGCG
Organism: uncultured Lachnospiraceae bacterium; assembly: GCA_947586255.1. Classification (GTDB taxonomy): domain Bacteria; phylum Bacillota; class Clostridia; order Lachnospirales; family Lachnospiraceae; genus UBA3282. Next base: position 105,876 of record CANPXP010000001.1, read on the forward strand.
GGCCGGGAAGGCGGCGGAGAAAAAGGATGGAGCTGTATGATGGGCTGATCGCCCGCTGTGAATCCATGCTGGCGCCTTTTTCGCGCAGGCGCATCCGGGTCGGCGCGGAGGCGGACGGGGACGTGCTCTGGCCGGAGGCGGAGGAGAGCCGCATTCTGTTCCGCAGGGACACGGCGTATGAGCTGGGCGGCGGAAACCTGCCCGCTTACAGCGGCGTGTCCTTTACCTCGGACGGCGCCGTGGAGGACGAGATCGTGGTGTGTGGACCGGATCTGGGACAGATCGAGGAGGACTGCCCCTACGCGCGGCTGACGATCCTGCGGGTGGACGAGGGCGCCTGGCAGGACAGGGAGCAGGCGTACCGGGTGCTGCGGCGTCTGGATTACACCAGATATCATGTGCGGCCGGAGGGCTTTATGCTGCGAATCTCGGCGGCGGCGCACAGGGAGCCGGTGCGGGTGGGCGCTTCGGCCCTGCAGGCGGGGCTTGATTTCGAGCGGGTCGGGCGAAGATTTCTGCACGCCTACCACGGGCATCCGGAAGTTTTGGGCGCGCGGGTGTATTTTATCACGGAGCCGGCGTTCCCTTATGAGGAGTTCGGGGAGGCGGTCCGCAGGATGGACGACGTCACGGAGTCTCTGCATGAAATTTTTCGGAATCCGGTTATGGACTGCGCGGCCTGCAGGCTGAAACCGGTGTGCGACGAGGTGGAAGGACTGCGGAAGCTGCACTTCGCCGCCCGGCGGATGGAGCGCTCCTGATGCGGGCGCGGGGAGGTGAAGAGATGGTACTGGGCGCGTTGGAGGCCGGCGGCACCAAGATGGCGTGCGCCGTTGGAGATGAGACGGGCAAAATCCTGGACAGAATGACGATACCGACGGATCTGCCGTCCGTGACGGTGCCGCGGATGGCTGCATATTTCGGGGAACACGGCGTCGCAGCGCTGGGAATCGGCTGTTTCGGTCCGCTGGAGCTGCGTGAACACTCGCCGCGCTACGGGTATATCACGTCCACGCCGAAGTCCGGCTGGCGGGATTATGACATCGTGGGCGCATTCTCCGGGGCGCTGCGTTGTCCCATCGGCTTCGATACGGATGTGAACGCCGCCGTGCTGGGCGAGGTAGCGTTTGGGCAGGCGCGGGGAATGGACTGCGCCGTCTATGTGACTGTTGGCACCGGCATCGGGGCTGGCATCTATATAGAAGGAAAGCTGCTTCACGGCATGTTGCACCCGGAGGCCGGACATGTGCCGGTCAGACGGCGAAAGGACGATCGCTATGCCGGAAACTGCCCGTATCACAGGGATTGTCTGGAAGGGCTGGCTTCCGGGCCCGCCATCGAGGCGCGCTGGGGAGAGAAGGCGGAGCTTCTCGCGGACCGGCCCGAGGTCTGGGAGTTGGAGGCGGATTACCTGGCGCAGGCGCTTGCGGGATATATCCTGACACTCTCGCCGCAGATCATTATCCTGGGCGGCGGTGTGATGCGGCAGGAACAGCTTTTTCCGATGATCAGGCAGAAGACGGCCGATCTGCTGGGCGGCTATCTGCAGGCGGAGGAGCTGCGCGACATGGATCGCTATATCGTGCCGGCCGGCCTGCGGGGCGATCAGGGCGTCATGGGCTGCCTGGAGCTGGCGAGGCGCGCGTATGACGCCGGATGCCCCGAAAAAAAGAAAAAGTCAATTCATCTCTAAAGTCTTGCGGGAAATGTCCGATACTAATAGTGTAAAGGTCATTTGAGAAAGGAGAGTCAATATGCGTATAGAGGCTTACACGCAGGTTCAGCAGCTGTACAGCGCGAAGAAACCCGCGAAAACGCAGGAAAAAGCAAAGACAGCTTCCTCTGATCGGATACAGATCTCCAGTATCGGCAAGGACATTCAGACTGCCAAGAACGCAGTGGCTGCGTCTGACGATATCAGGGAAGAACTGACGGCTCCCATCAAAGCGAGCATCGCGAACGGCACCTATCAGGTGAGCGGCGAGAGTTTCGCGGAGAAGCTGATGAGGAAGTATGAGGAGATTGAGAGTCTCTGACACAGTGAAGGAGAGATTTTGCCGTGGCGAGTTTAATGGAAGTGCTGATTGACGTTTTGGATCAGGAAGGTCAGGAATATGAGAAACTTCTGGCTTTGTCCATACGCAAAACTCCCGTCATTGTGTCCGAGAATCTGGACGAATTATCAAAGATCACGGATGATGAGCAAATCATAGTAAGCAGGATCAACCATCTGGACGCCCAGAGGACGGAAGCTATCGGTGATATTGCTAATGTGCTTAACAAGGATGTTGCGACTTTAAAAATTGTGGATTTGATCAAAATGCTGGCGGCGAGACCGGAGGAGCAGAAGGCGCTCGCGGAAGTTTTTGACAGGCTGCAGGAGAACGTGCGGAACGTGAAGCGCGTCAACGAGCAGAACCGCGAGTTGATCGAGCAGGCGCTGGAACTGGTGCAGTTCAATATGAATGTTCTGCAGTCGATCAATAAAGCGCCCGAGACGGCAAACTACAATAAGGGCGCCTACAATACGGGCGACATGATCGGTATGAGCAACAAGGTGTTTGACGCCAAACAGTAATTGTTGAGGACGGTATAGTTATGTCATTGATGGGTAGTTTTTGGGTAGGCGTATCAGGCTTACAGACTTCAAATAATGCGCTGAACACGACGGCGCACAACATGTCTAATCTGGATACCACCGGATATACCAGACAGCAGGTCTCCCAGGGGACGAGAACGTACATGACGCTCGCCAAGGGAAGGCCGAACTGGCAGCAGATCGGTCTTGGTGTCAACTATACCCTCACAAGACAAGAGAGAGATTTATTCCTGGATAAGAGATATCGCCGCGAGTCGGGGCGCAACGCTTTCTATGACGTTTCCGCGGCGGCTTTGGAGGAGATAGAGTATATTCTGGGCGAGGGACCGGGCGGCGACCCCACCGTGGGACACGAGTTCTCCACGGCCATCGACGAACTCTGGAAGGCGGTGCAGGAGCTGAGCAAGGATCCCACCAGCGCGGTGAACCAGAATTTGTTCGTGACGAGATCCTACGAATTTCTGAGCAAGGCGTCCGCGGTCTACACGAGCCTGGGACAGTATCAGGACAACCTGAATCAGGAGATCATAGGCGACGTCAATAAGATCAACAGCTATGCCGCTCAGATCGAGGAACTGAACCGCAAGATCGTGAGCATCGAGTCTGGCAAGGAGCATGCCAACGATCTGCGAGACAAGCGCAATTATCTGCTGGATGAACTGTCCAAGCTGGGCAACATCACGTTCAGCGAGGATGCTTCGGGATATATGAGCGTCAGACTGGAGGAAGTGGATCTGGTTAAGGGCGGTCTGGTCAACACCATCGACCTGTACACGGATCCGGAGACCGGCTTCTATACGCCGTACTGGAGAATGCTCGCCAAGGCTTCCTACGACGAGGACGGCAACCGGGTAGTCACCGAGGACGGCATTCAGGGCGCAGAGGTCTTCGATCTGACGAGAACCGTGTCTTCCGACCTGAACACCGATATCGGTTCCCTGAAAAGTATGCTGCTCGCGCGGGGCGACCACAGGGCGACCTACAGCGAGTTGAAAGATATCAACACGGACGGCGAGTATGAAGCGGGCTGGTACAACCGCCACATTTCCCAGTCGGTCATCATGAATGTGGAGGCGGAGTTCGATCAGCTGGTCAACGCCGTTGTGACTAAGATCAACGATACGCTCGCGTGGGAGGCGGAGCGCGTCGATCCGGGTAATGCGGACGGCTCCTACTATCTGCGGGACGAAAACGGCGATCCCTACCAGCTTTTCCAGAAGCGCAATGAATATCAGGACTGGACGGTGTCGAACCTGCAGATCAATCAGGAACTCCGCCAGAATCCGGCGCTCCTGAAGTTCCGGCTGAATGAGCACTCGGAAGACAACCCGGCGATGGAGCGGCTGAAGGAGGCTTTCGAGGAGCGGATCTATATGCTGAATCCCAATGTGCAGACGCCGCTCAGCTTCAACGACTATTACACGAACCTGGTCGGCCAGGTGGCGAACAGCGGCTCCGTCATGCGGGGCGTGCAGGAGACGCAGACGGTGGCCACCGACGCGCTGATGAACGCGAGGGAACAGGTGGTGGGCGTCTCCTCCGACGAGGAACTCAGCAACATGATTAAATTTCAGAACGCTTACAACGCATCCAGCCGCTACATCAATGTGGTTGACGAGATGCTGGAACATATACTGACTACGCTCGGCAGCTGATAGGGCCGGACGGGGACGGAAGGAGTGAAGGAACATGCCATCTACATTTTTCGGACTGGAGATTGCGGCGTCGGGACTGCGGGCGGCCAATGCGGCGCTCAACACGACGGCGAACAATATCAGCAATACGAATACGCAGGGCTACAGCCGTCAGACGGTCAAGCAGGAGGCGATGAACCCTCTGCGCGTATTCACCACCTACGGGTGTGCGGGAGCGGGCGTCAACACGCTGGCCATCGAGCGTATTCGCGAGAACTTCTACGACAATAAATTCCGCCAGAATGAGACGAAGCTGGGCGAATTCGACACGAAGGCATACTACTGTGAGATGATTCAGCAGTATCTGACGGATGACGGCAAGACCGGTTTTACCTCGGTGTTCGATCAGCTGGCGGTCTCGCTGCAGAGCCTGGCGAACGACCCCAACAACGATTCCGTGAAAATGTCTTTCCGCTCCACGGCGAAGAGCCTGACGGATTACTTCAACAATATGTACGGAGATCTGCAGAATCTGCAGGAGGACGTCAACGACGAGATCAAGATCCGCGTGGACCACATCAACTCCATCGCGCAGGACATCGCGACGGTCAACAAGCAGATCAACGTGATCGAGATGAGCGGCTCCGCGGCGAACGAGCTTCGCGACAAGCGGGATAACCTCATCGACGAGCTCTCCGCCATCGTGGACGTGAAGACCGAAGAGGTTCCGATTTATGACCAGAACGGCAACGACACGGGCGCGACCAGATGCATCGTCCGAATTGCGGGCGGGCAGGTTCTGGTCGATATGAACGAATACAACCAGCTCACCTGTGTGGCGCGCACGAAGGAGGAAAAGGTCAACCAGACCGATGTGGACGGTCTTTACGATATCTACTGGACGGATGGCAGAAGCTTCGGCATGTACAACGAGTCCATGAGCGGTGAGCTGAAGGGGCTGATCCAGATGCGGGACGGCAACAACGGCGAGTATTTCCACGGCAAGGCGACGAGCATTATCTACGCGGGCAAGACGAGCAGAGTCACGATCTCGGTGGAGGACTCCTATCTGAAGAGCATGTCGCAGTGCAAGCTGTCCGACACGGGCGGCGTCATCAATATCGGCGATCAGCTCTACTACTATACGGACTGGTCCTATGACGAGGCGACCGGCTCCTACACCTTCACCATCGACAATGAGATGAGCGACGCGCCGCTCACCGTCGTGAAGCTGAACCGGGACGCGGCGATCAATCAGGGCGTGGATTACCAGGGCGTGCCCTATTACATGTCCCAGATGAACGAGTGGATCAGAGAGTTCGCGCAGAGAGTCAACGACATCTTCACGGATGGACTCACGGGCGCGGGCGAGGACGCGGGCATCCTCTTCACGGGCGCTTATCCGAACGGAACCGGGGAATACACGGAGGATGAACTGAACGATTCCCGCGGCAACGGTAAGGGATACTACTATATGACGGCGGGCAACGTGACTGTCACGGACGAGTTGATGCACGACGCGAGTCTGCTGGGCACGAGAGAGAATGTGGATGATCCGGATACCGACGACCGGACGGAAGAGGACGGCGTGGAGCAGAACAATCAGGTGCGCAAGGTTATCTCCATGATCAACGACGTGAAACAGTTCAGCTTCCGCGGCAGGACGGCGAGCGGCTTCCTGGAGTGCGTGCTGTCCGACGCGATGTTGAATACGAGCAATGCGGACACTTTCTACTCGACCTATCTGAGCCTGGAGATGAATATCGACAACCAGCGGACGTCGATCTCCGGCGTGGACGAGGACGAGGAGGCGCTGAGCCTGATCAAGTACGAGAATTCCTACACGCTGGCGTCGAAGATGATCTCCGTGCTCACCGAGGTGTACGACAGACTGATCCTGCAGACGGGCGTATAACGGACGGCGCGGACCGCGCGGCGGCGGTACAGAGCCGGACAGGACAGAGAGATAGAAGAGAGGTAATAGCCATGAGAATGACGAACAAGATCATGCGGAACAATTCGCTGTACAACCTGAACCAGAACAAGATTCTGGAGGATAAGCTGACGAACCAGATGACGAATGAGAGCAAGATCGCCAGACCGTCGGACGATCCGGTGGTGGCGATCCGGGCGCTGCGCCTTCGGAGCAACGTGACCTATGTGACGCAGTATTATGAGAAAAACGCGGCGGACGCGGAGCACTGGCTGGACGTCACGGCGGACGCGATCGAGACGATAGACGATATCCTGACGAATCTGTATGAAAAGGCGGGCGAAGCCTCCAACAAGGATCTGACGTCGGACGATCTGGACATCCTTCTCACACAGATGAAATCTCTGACGAAGGAGTTCTATGCCAGCGGCAATGTGGACTATGCGGGACGCTACATCTTCTCCGGCTATCGGACGGACACGGCGATCACCTTCTCCGACGAGGACATTGCGGACATGAAGAATCATCCCACCTCCTACAATATCAGGGAAACCTTCGGATATGCGGACATCGACTCCTTCAACTTTACGGATTTCAGCGCGCTGGATACCGACCTTGGGGGAGACGGCATTGTCAACGGCGAGAGTTATGAACAGGGCATCAAGAACACGAAGCTGTATCGCCTGCGCCTGTCCTATGACGATCTGGATAAGCTGGATACGGCGGCAGGATTTCCCAAACTCACGGATAAAGACGGCAATCCGCTCACAGACAAAGACGGCAATCCGATTGAGATATTGGACGCGGAATACCCCAGCGCCGAGGACGCCTACCGCGCGATCTCGAATGGTACGGCGGGAATCGTTTACATTCCGTCCACGGGCGAGCTGGTGTTCAGCGAGGAGTATTATAATAACAATTTCAAGGAGGGCGATACCTTCGGCGTCACCTACAACAAATCCTCCTGGGAGGAAGGCGACATCAACCCCGTGCACTACTTCGAGTGCACCGAGACGAAGACGATCGGCGACGGAGAGAAGAAGACGGTCTACAACAAGGACGGCGTGATGACGATGCCGCAGGATATCTATTATGACGTCGGCTTCAATCAGAATATTCAGATCAACACGGTCGCGACGGAAATTTTTTCACACGACGTGCAGAGGGATATGGACGACTTCCAGCGCTGTCTGGATCAGCTTCGCGGCATCGAAACCAAGATCAGCGACATCGAGACGAAGATGAAGGGGCTGGCCGAGGACAGCGAGGAGTACAAGAATCTCACGAAGCAGAAGGAGGCGGCCGAGAAGGCCAGAACCTATGTCCGCGAGAACATCCACGACCAGTTCCAGAACCAGATCACCAAGTATCAGGAATATCTGGACGCCAACAATGTGGCGGGCACGAACAACTCCACCAGAGGCAGCAGGCTGGAGCTGATTACCAATCGTCTGATGAACCAGCAGGCTACCTTCAAGGATCTGCAGACGGACAATGAGAGCATCGACGTCTCGCAGGTGGCGGTGGAATTGACCAGTTCCGAGATGATCTATGAGGCGGCGCTCATGGCGACCAGCAAGATCATGCAGACCAATCTGATGAACTACATTTAAAGCCCGCCGCGCCGGGTGGACGGCTGCGTGACGGGAAGAGAAGAAAGGCGGTTGCGATATATGCAGATTTTGACAAAAGTATTTGGCGAGATCGTCATCGACGACGACAAGATTATCCAGTTTCCCAAAGGGATTATCGGATTCCCGGAACTGACGGAGTTCACGCTGATCCACGACGAGGAGAAGGGCACGGACGCCATTCACTGGCTGCAGTCCCTGCAGGAGCCTGCGTTTGCGATGCCGGTCATGGACCCGCTGATCGTCTGCCCCGATTATAATCCGGAGGCCGACGACGAGCTGCTTGGCGTGATCGGGGAGATCATTCCGGAAGAGCTGCTCGTTCTGGTGACAGTGACGGTGCCGAAGGATCTGACACAGATGTCGGTTAATCTGAAAGGCCCCATCGTGATCAATGCGGCCGAGAAGAAGGCGGTTCAGGTCATTGTGGAAGGCGACGAATATAAGGTCAAATATCCGATCTATGATATTTTGAACCGGAAGAAAGCAGGTGAGTAGATGTTAGCTTTATCCAGGAAAAAGAATGAAGCGCTGGTGATCAACAACAACGTTGAGATCACGGTGCTGGAGATTAAGGGCGAACAGGTAAAGCTGGGCATCAGCGCGCCTCGCGAAGTGCCTGTATACCGCAAGGAAGTGTATGTGCAGATTCAGGATTCCAACAAGGAAGCGGTCAACGTGGACGGTATGGAGGCGTTGAAGAATCTGCTGGGATAGGATTAGGATGCAGAATAGACGGACGGAACGCGGGATGGCGCGTTCCGCCCGTTTTTGCGGTTTATGGGATCGCGCCCGGCGCCGCGGCCCGGTCAGGGCGTCGTTTCGTTCAGGATCCGTATCATCTCCGCGATCCGCTGTTCGTAGGTGTGGTGTTTGGCGGTTTTTTCGTAGCCGTTTATGGCAATCTCAATGCGCTCGTCGTCGTGGCTTAGATAGTAGCGGATCTTCTCCTCCAGCTCTTCCATGGAACTGTATGTCTCCAGATCCCGGCCGATCTCAAAGTATTCCGGGATCTCCGCCTGATAGTTGGTCAGGAGGAAGCCGCCGCAGCCGAGCACGTCCCAGACGCGCAAGGACAGTCCCGTCTCGATGGGGCGCATGGTCATGTTCAGGTTGATCCGGCTTGCGTGGAAGATCTTCGGCATCTCCGTGAACGTGTTCGCGCCGCCGCGTACATCCACGCCCAACTGCTCCAGAATCGAGGGATTGCTGCGCGTGTAGAGAGCGACCTGAAAATGCTCCCCCAGACGCAGCAGCGTTCTGATGCGTTCCACAGAAGCCAGCTTCATGCCGATATATTGATGGGCCACCAGATAACGGCGGGCGTCGCCGTAGGTGTCATCGCTCTCATAGAAATCAGGGTCGGCCTCCGCGATCTCGTCGATCACGCGCTCCGGCAGGCTGTCGGCGATCAAATTGCAGCCGTACACCCTGAGCTGCGCCTCGATCAGGCCCTCCACGAACCCCTGCGTGTAGGCGCTCAGACACGGAATGGACGATGCGGATTCTGCCGCCGCTCTGTCCGCCCCGGCAGGCTGTATCGCCGTTTGGGCCGTGTGGAAACGCGGAACCCGCGGCAGCCTGTCGTATCTGCAGTTCTCGGTATAAAGCGATCCGACGAAACTCACGTCCGCGCCGTATTTCGCGAAATCCTCGTCGGTCATATTGAGGATCACGTCCTCCCACCGCCCGGCATTCGTGGCGAGCGGCAGATAGAAGATGCGCTCCGGATTGACGTGAGAAAAGAAGTCGTACTGCGCCCGGTCGAACAGAAAGACCCGGTTCCACTCGTTTCTCAGGGCGTTGGAAAAAAGTTCCGGCACCGGGGAATCCACGCTCCAGCACACGTAGGGCACCCGGAAATGGTTGCACGTGTACGAGATCGCGGGATAGAAATTGATGCTGAACACAAAAGCGATCGGGTGTTCCGTCAGCCATTTGGTTATGAGGGCGGCGCACTGCTTCGGCGTGATGTGCTTGTCCGTCATCTCCGCCTCCTCCGTGAGGACCGTGACGCCGAAATCGGTAAAGACCTGTATGATGTCAGGTTCACATATGTTGTTGTAGCGGTAGAAGAGTATCTCCATAATTGCCCTTGTCCTGTTCGACAGCTATTCGCAAGGGAGAGTCGGGAAAACGCCGCCTTGCAATTCGGTACAATGCCAGTATAATGGAAAGAAAACGGGAAGTAAAGCGTATGAGAATATTATTTGTGGGAAATGAGACGCAGCAGGTCACGCATATCGTCTATGCGCTGGACCGCATGGGGCACGAGGCGGCGGTCTACCCCATGCCCGTCGAGAGGATAGCGGCGGACGACGGAGAGCGGAAGAAGTTTGAAGATTTTCTGCAAAGGAGCGGCCTGCATTTCGTCATCTCCAACATCTTTCATCCGTATCCGGCGGAGGCCACCCATCGGATCGGCCTGAAATATGTGGTCTATGGAATGGATTCCCCGATGTTTTCCCTGTACCGTCATGCGGCGCAGGCGAAGTATGATAACTGTTATCTGTTCCTGATGGACCGGGCGGAGTGCGAAAGGCTGCGGAGGATGGGCTATGCCAATGTTTGGCACATGCCGCTGGGAAGCGACGCCTTCACGGCGCAGAATCTGTCCGTCACGGATGAGGAGATCGGGAAGTGCCGCTGCGACGTCTCTTTTGTGGGCAGCCTGTACTCGGACAACGTCTATGACAGGAGTAGCGCCGGACTATCCGGGGCGGCGCGGGAGAGGTGTGAAAAGATCCTCTCGGACAGCGCCTTTCTCTGGGACGGCGGGGACCGTATGTCGGCCGGGCTTACGCCGGAACTTGTGGAAGAGATCGGCGGGATCCTGCCGGATATGGAGATCTTCAGGGACGCCATGGGCGGCGCAGCGTATCTGCGCGCGTGGTTTTTTGCAAGAAAATGGACGAATCTGGAGCGGGCGTCCATGCTGAGCCTTCTGGCGGAATGCTGCGACCTGCGCCTGTATACCTGGGACCACCAGACCGTGCCGGACAATGTGAGGCGGTTTCCGCAGGTGAGTTTTGAGGATTCCCTGAAGATCTATCACGCGGGGAAGATCAACCTCAACATCACGCTGCGCAGCATCGAGAGCGGCATCCCGCTGCGCGTGTTCGATATTATGAGCGTGGGAGGGTTCGTGCTCACCAACTGGCAGCCGGAGATCGCGGAGCTGTTCGAGGAGGGCAGGGAGATTGCCGCCTTCAGGACGCCCGAGGAGATGCTGGAGAAGGTCGATTATTACCTTACCCATGAGGAGGAGCGGCTGCGGGTCGCGCTGAACGGATACCGCAAAGTTTCCGCGTGTTGTACGTTTGAACAGCGGCTGCACAAAATTATTGCTATTTTATATCCGGCGGGCTAAACATATTTCGTTTTTTTCCGATATATATAGCAAAGATTACGCGCAGACTCTCTGCCTGTATGCGGAAAACAGCTATATTTCCGCGCGGCGGAAGGACGGAGGCGTATCGCAAGACGATTCTACCAAATATATTAAAATCACACGGAGGTGAAGGACGATGGCAATCGAACCATTAAGCAGCGCCATGACCTATCAGGCGCAGACGGTTGTAAAACCGCAGACGACAGCACCAGTGAACACGGACGTTCCTGAGGGTGGACAGACAGTGAATGTTGACCAGACCACCGCGGCGGTGGCGCAGACACAGGCGCAGGACGAGAAGGGCGGCAGCGAGGGCAGCGGCAGCCAGCAGCAACAGCAGGCGCTGAACGGACAGACGACTCCCGACCAGCTCAAGAAGATGATCGCGGAGATGAACAAGAAGATCAACAACACCAACGAAGAGGCTGTGTTCGGCGTTCACGAAGAGACGAACAGAATTATGATCAAAATTTTGGATAAGGATACGAAGGAAGTCATCAAAGAGTTCCCGCCCGAGAAGACGCTTGACATGATCGCGCGGATCTGGGAGATGGCAGGTATCCTTGTGGACGAGAAGCGTTAGCTTATTATAACAGGAGGTAAAGGATATGCCAATCAGGATTACGGGTATGTATTCGGGTCTGGACACGGAGGCCATCATCAGCGAGCTTGTCTCGGCGCAGAGCGTCAAGAAGAGCAAGTACGTCAAGGATCAGATCAAGCTGAGCTGGAAGATGGACGCATGGAAGGCTCTGAATACCAAGATTTTCAATTTCTATACAAATACCTTGGATAATATGCGCTATCAGGCCACCTACCTGAAGAAGACGACCAAGGTATCCAATCCCAACGTGCTCAGCGCGACGGTGAACGGCGAAGCGGTGAACGGTCTGCAGGGCGTTACGGTGGACCAGCTCGCGAGGAGCGGTAAACTCACCGGGCGGGACCTGAGCGAGGACTATGGAAATGTCAAGGGCACAACCAAGCTGAGCCAGCTCGGCATCGAGGGCGACGCGAACTTCGCGGTGACGGTGGGCGGCAAGACCACCAAGATTACGCTGAACGGCGACATGACGATCAATGACGTGGTGGCCAAGCTGCAGAATGCGGGCATCAGCGCAAATTATGACGAGACGAACCACAGACTTTTCCTGAGCTCCAAGACTACGGGCGAGGCAGCGGATTTCACTCTCGCGGCGAACGATGAGGCAGGTCTGAAGGCACTGGAGAATCTGGGCATCCTCTCCAGGGAAGATCTGGCGAGCGACGAGTATAAGAAGTGGGCCGGGTACAGGAGAGACACCGATGCGTACCAGAAGGTGATCGAGACCGAGGTGGCGAAGCGGGCTGCCGCTTACAAGCAGAACAGCGACGCCCTCACCAAGCAGAACGAGGAACTGACGGAACAGATCAAGAAACTGAAAGAGGAGCCGAATTATCAGGACGGCGTGAAAGCGGACGATCTGTACGAGGAGTTGTACGGGCCGGAAGTGCAGAAAGAAGATGAGCACGGCCCTGTGCGCGATGAGAACGGCGAGCCTGTCATGGAGCGCAGGGGCGGCCTGAAAGCGGAACTGGATCAGGCCAAGGAGGCGCTTGCGGCGGCACAGAAAGAGTTGGATGACCGCGTGGCCGACACGGAGAATCCGATCGACGAGGCGGAGAAGGCCGAACTGCAGAAGAAGATCGAAGATGCGGGCGCGAAAGTCACGGAGGCGCAGGCCAACTTTGACGCGAAGAACGGCCAGTATTCCATCACTAAGGCCATCGAGGACAGAGAGGAACAGATCGAGAAGAATAAAAATACGATCACCGATAACGAAAAGTACTATTCGGTGGATCCCGACACGGATGCCGTATCGGGCACACAGGCGCTGACGGATCAGGTGACGGAAGAGTTTGACAAGAAAGTCGCTCTGGCGGAGGATATCGTCGGCAAGGTGGCGAGCGGCGCTTATGACAGCGGTAAGTACGGCGTCAGGGTGGAGGGCTCGGACGCGGTCATCCATGTGGACGGAGCGGAATTTACATCCGCCAGCAACAACTTTAATATCAACGGCCTCTCCATCACGGTGTATGAGACCTCCGCGGAAGAGGTGACGATCACCACTACCGATGACGTGGACGGCGTCTACGATATGATCAAAAACTTCTTCAAGGAGTACAACAGCCTGATCAATGAGATGAGCGCGCTGTACAATGCGGATTCCGCCAAGGGATACGATCCGCTGACCTCTGAGGAGAAGGCGGAACTGTCCGACTCCGAGATTGAGGAGTGGGAGAAGAAGATCAAGGATTCCCTGCTTCGGAGAGACGAGACGCTGGGCGATATCAGCAGTGTGATGAAGAACGTTCTGCTGCAGGGCGCTACGGTCAACGGTAAGCAGATGTATCTGTCGGATTTCGGCATCAACACGCTGGGCTACTTCAATGCGGGCGACAACGAGAAATCGGCTTACCACATCGACGGCGATCCGGACGATGCCAGCACCAAGAGCAAGAACGATGTGCTGAAATCCATGATTTCCAGCGATCCGGACACAGTTATGGAGTTCTTCTCGGGGCTGTCCAAGAATCTGTATGAGACGCTGACGGAGAAGATGAAGAGCGTAGACGGCACGAGAAGCATGTTTACGGTCTACAACGACAAGCTGATGCAGAAAGAATATGACAACTACAAGGACAGAATCGCCAAGGAGGAGGAGAAGCTGAACGCCCTGATGGATAAGTGGTACTCCAAGTTCTCACAGATGGAGACGGCGATGGCGAAACTGCAGTCCAAGAGCGGCTCGCTGTCGGGTATGCTGGGCGGAAGCTGATTCGGGTAGTCGAGTATAAGTACGATCAAGGAGGAGCACACTTATGCCGGTACAGAATCCTTATGGAGAGTATCAGAAAAGTAAGATCATGACGGCTTCCCCGGCGGAAGTCACACTGATGCTGTATGAGGGCGCGATCAAATTCTGTAATATCGCGATTATGGCGATCGAACAGAAGGACCTGGAGAAAGCGCACGTCAATATCATGAAGACGCAGCGCATCATCGAGGAGTTCCGCAATACGCTGGATCGAAAGTACGAGGTGGCGGAAGACTTCGACAGGATATATGTGTATGTACTCAGACGCCTGTTTGAGGCCAATGTGGGTAAGGACAAGGAGATTCTGGAAGAAGTCAACACGCATCTGCGCAGTCTGCGCGACACATGGAAAGAAGTCATGAAACGCTGCAACAAGGCGTAGAGAGGAAGGAATATGGAGCGTAGCGGTGCGCAGATATTACTGCAGAGCCTTGAGAAGAAGAACGAACTGCTGGATCGCATGATCGCACAGAACGCCGTTCAGGAAGAGATCCTGAAACAGGAAGAGTTCGACATGGACGCTTTCGACGCGGCGATCGACCTGCAGGGGACATATGTGGAACAGCTGGAACAGCTGGACGACGGGTTCGAGGCGACCTATGACAGGGTGCGGGAAGAACTGATGGAGAACAGGGAGCGGTATCGCGGTGAGATCACGCGCATGAAAGAGCAGATCCGGCAGATCACCGACAAGGTCGTGACAGTGAACGCGGGCAATATGCGCAATAAGATGCTGGCGGAGAAGCAGTTTGAAAGGCGGCGTCAGATGATCGGCAAGGGTGCATCCCGAAACAAGGCGGCCAAGAATTACTACAATAACATGAACAACCTGAACTATGTGTCGCCGCAGTTTTATGACAATAAGAAGTGAACTGCAGAAGATCAAAAAATATAGCGGTCCCCTCTAAAGTTTTGCGGGAGGGGGCCGATATATAATACAAGTAAAGTAAATCATACTTACTTGGCAACAGGGGCGGGGACGAAGGAAGCGTACGGCCGGAGCGACCGCCACGGCAACAAGCGGCAGGGAAGCCGCATAACATTCAAGGAGGAATAAATTATGGTAGTACAACACAACATCACAGCAATGAACTCTAACAGAATGCTGGGTCTCACGACCAGCGCACAGGCGAAGTCCACCGAGAAGCTGTCTTCGGGTTACAAGATCAACCGTGCAGCGGACGACGCGGCGGGGCTGTCCATCTCCGAGAAGATGAGACGTCAGATCAGAGGACTTACGCAGGCGTCGGCGAACGCACAGGACGGTATCTCCTGCGTACAGACGGCAGAGGGCGCTCTGAACGAAGTACAGGATATGTTGCAGCGTATCAACGAGCTGGCAGTAAAGGGTGAGAACGGCACACTGACCTCTACGGACCGTACTTATATCCAGTCCGAGGTTAAGCAGCTGATGAGCGAGATCGACCGTGTACAGAGCACGACCACATTCAACGAGCAGAGCCTTCTGGACGGTTCTTTCTCCAACAAGGGCCTTCAGGTTGGCGCGGAGAGCGGCCAGCACATCACGATCACGATCAAGAACATGAACACCAACGAGCTGATCGCACACGCGGTTGCAGACGTAACGACTTTCGGCACGGCGAACGTTGAGTCGGGTGAGTCTACGGGTAGTGCAGCAGGTGCGAATTCTGCCAACGAAAGTTATGTTAAGAGCGGCGACAATACGTTGAACGCAGCGATGTTGCAGAAGTTCTATGCGTATGATGGTAAGACCACTGGCAAGATTGTCGATCAAGAAATCTCAGGTAAGGATGGTGTAGGAGTTTCGTATGCTTTGAAAGATGACGAAGCTCCTACGGCAGCAGACTTTGCGGCACTGAACGCATTTGCGAAGAGCGCGATCAAGCAGGTATCCGAGCAGAGATCCGATCTGGGTGCAATCCAGAACAGACTGGAGCACACGATCAACAACCTGGACAACATCGTGGAGAACACGACGAGTGCAGAGGCGGAGATCCGCGATACGGATATCGCTACGGAGATGGTGAGATATGCGAATAACAATATCTTGCAGCAGGCCGGCACATCGATGCTGTCACAGGCGAACCAGAGCAACCAGCTTGCGCTGTCACTGCTCGGCTAAGAGGCATAACGGCAGACATTGCTATGAAAGAACTACCGGAGGCCACCCGATTTCGGGTGGCTTCTTTTTACGCAGGAGGATGGCTATGGACAGGGAGAGGGCAGAGGCGATCACGGAACTTGCCGCGCTGCATGCGGCGGTGGACCGGCTGCTGGCTGAGCGGCGCTACGACGATATCGCGCCGCTTCTGAAAGGACAAGAAGAACTGGCGGAGAATGACAACGCGGCGGTGATCACCTACTATATGTGTCTGATTCATGCGAAGGAAAAGGAAAGCGGAGAGGAGACGATCCTAACCAAGATCGGTACGATGGACGAACTGGTGGAGCGGTTCACGCGGCTGAAGTTTCTGCTGCGCAGACTGGATTACGGGGTGTCCGACGACGGCACGGCTTCCCTGAAGCGGTTTCTGGAACGGCAGCGCGTATCGCTCTGCGAACTGGCGACGATGCTGGAATACTGTGTGCTCGACAAGGATAAGGTGTGGGAGGAGATCAGGCGCGCACTGTGACGTGCGCGGTCTGCGGAGACGGGAACGATGAAGGAAAACGAAATCTGTTTTATCATGTGTACCAACGATCCGCTGTATGCGGAGGAGTGTATGCACTATATCAGGCATCTGCATGTGCCGAATGGCATGCAGGTCGATGTGCTGACCGTGGAGGACGCGGCGTCCATGGCGTCGGGCTACAACGAGGCCATGCGCTGTTCCGAGGCGAGATACAAGGTCTATCTGCATCACGACACTTTCCTGACTAATCCCGATTTTATCGGGGATATGCTGGCGGTTTTTCGCAGGGATGACAGGATCGGTATGCTGGGGCTGGCGGGGCCTTTCCGCATGCCGCCGAACGGTATCATGTGGCATACGAAGGACAGAGTCAGCGCCATCTACAGTTCGCTCATTTACAAGACTTATCCCTTCCTGCTGCAGCCGGAAGGCCGGGGAGGAGAGGCCGGTTACTACGAGGTGGAGGCAGTTGACGGCCTCCTGATGGCGACGCGGTACGATCTCCCGTGGCGGGAGGATCTGTTCACGGGCTGGGATTTCTATGACGCGTCCCAGAGTATGGAATTCAGGCGCGCAGGGTACAAGGTAGTCGTGCCGCGGACTGACAGGCCGTGGTGTCTGCATGACAGCGGCTACCCGAACATGACGGGATATGAGGCGAATCGGCGCAGATTCGTGGAAGAGTACCTGAATGAGGCACAGACAGCGGACCGAACTGAGAAAAATCCAAAAAAATAACGGTTTCCCCTAAAGTTTTGTGGGGGGGGGCCGATATATAATACAAGTAAAGTAAATAATACTTACTTGGCAACAGGGGCGGAGACGAAGGAAGCGTACGGCCGGAGCGACCGCCACGGCAACAAGCGGCAGGGAAGCCGCATAACATTCAAGGAGGAATAAATTATGGTAGTACAACACAACATCACAGCAATGAACTCTAACAGAATGCTGGGTCTCACGACCAGCGCACAGGCGAAGTCCACCGAGAAGCTGTCTTCGGGTTACAAGATCAACCGTGCAGCGGACGACGCGGCGGGGCTGTCCATCTCCGAGAAGATGAGACGTCAGATCAGAGGACTTACGCAGGCGTCGGCGAACGCACAGGACGGTATCTCCTGCGTACAGACGGCAGAGGGCGCTCTGAACGAAGTACAGGATATGTTGCAGCGTATCAACGAGCTGGCAGTAAAGGGTGAGAACGGCACACTGACCTCTACGGACCGTACTTATATCCAGTCCGAGGTTAAGCAGCTGATGAGCGAGATCGACCGTGTACAGAGCACGACCACATTCAACGAGCAGAGCCTTCTGGATGGTTCCTTCTCCAACAAGGGCCTTCAGGTTGGTGCGGAGAGCGGCCAGCACATCACGATCACGATCAAGAACATGAACACCAACGAGTTGATCGCACACGCGGTTGCAGACGTAACGACTTTCGGCACGGCGAACGTTGAGACGACTGAGTCTACGAGCAGTCCGGTAACTGCCGAGAAGACTAATGCAGACGGCGAAAAGTATATGGAAGGCAAGCAGGATAATACGCTGAATGCTTCTATGCTGAGAAAGTTCTATGCATATGACGGTGATACCGCTGGCAATATTGTTGACACAGCAATCACAGGTAAGACCGGCGTGAAGGTTAAGGTTACGGCGGAAAATGACATAGCTCCTACGGCGGCAGACTTCGCGGCACTGAATGCATTTGCGAAGAGCGCGATCAAGCAGGTATCCGAGCAGAGGTCTGACCTCGGTGCGATCCAGAACAGACTGGAGCACACGATCAACAACCTGGACAACATCGTGGAGAACACGACGAGTGCAGAGGCGGAGATCCGCGATACGGATATCGCTACAGAGATGGTAAGATATGCGAACAACAATATCTTGCAGCAGGCCGGCACATCGATGCTGTCACAGGCGAACCAGAGCAATCAGCTTGCGCTGTCCCTGCTCGGCTAAGAGGCATAACGGCAGACATTGCTATGAAAGAACTACCGGAGGCCACCCGATTTCGGGTGGTCTCTTTTTGCGTACGGCTGCGGTGCGGACTGTAAAAAAATCAAAAAAGATAGCGGCTTCCCCTAAAGTTTTGCGGGAGGGGGTCGATATATAATACAAGTAAAGTAAATAATACTTACTTGGCAACAGGGGCGGGGACGAAGGAAGCGTACGGCCGGAGCGACCGCCACGGCAACAAGCGGCAGGGAAGCCGCATAACATTCAAGGAGGAATAAATTATGGTAGTACAACACAACATCACAGCAATGAACTCTAACAGAATGCTGGGTCTCACGACCAGCGCACAGGCGAAGTCCACCGAGAAGCTGTCTTCGGGTTACAAGATCAACCGTGCAGCGGACGACGCGGCGGGGCTGTCCATCTCCGAGAAGATGAGACGTCAGATCAGAGGACTTACGCAGGCGTCGGCGAACGCACAGGACGGTATCTCCTGCGTACAGACGGCAGAGGGCGCTCTGAACGAAGTACAGGATATGTTGCAGCGTATCAACGAGCTGGCAGTAAAGGGTGAGAACGGCACACTGACCTCTACGGACCGTACTTATATCCAGTCCGAGGTTAAGCAGCTGATGAGCGAGATCGACCGTGTACAGAGCACGACCACATTCAACGAGCAGAGCCTTCTGGACGGTTCTTTCTCCAACAAGGGCCTTCAGGTTGGCGCGGAGAGCGGCCAGCACATCACGATCACGATCAAGAACATGAACACCAACGAGTTGATCGCACATGCGGTTGCAGACAAAGTTACTTTCGGCACGGCGAACGTTGAGACGACTGAGTCTACGGACAGTCCGGTAGCAAACACAACGTCTGGTGAAGCTGGCGAAAAGTATATGGAAGGCAAGCAGGACAATACGCTGAATGCTGCTATGCTGAGAAAGTTCTATGCGTTCGACGGCGGCGACGTTGTAGATACAGCGACTAAGAAGGCTGCTGGCGTAGATGGCGTTACGGCAGATCTGGAAAGCGATGTGGCTCCTACGGCGGCAGACTTCGCGGCACTGAATGCATTTGCGAAGAGCGCGATCAAGCAGGTATCCGAGCAGAGGTCTGACCTCGGTGCGATCCAGAACAGACTGGAGCACACGATCAACAACCTGGACAACATCGTGGAGAACACGACGAGTGCAGAGGCGGAGATCCGCGATACGGATATCGCTAC
>CANPXP010000002.1 GCA_947586255.1 uncultured Lachnospiraceae bacterium
ATTATACTACTTTTGGCGAGAAAACTCAGTATTTTCAATGGATTTGAGCTCATTTTTTGTTGTTGAACAGTCATTAATTACAGTAAAAATGGGATTAGACATGTTCTTCCTCCTTTAAAATGACCGCTGACATCACTCTGCTTCTTCTATTTTCTTCCATTTCCATTCCCGCTCTTTATACGCAAACCGTGTTTTGTCATTTTCCCCCGCATACGGCCCCTGCTTGATTTCAAACATTTCCAAATCCTCAAGGACCTCAAATCCATGTCCGCCGGACGCCAGCAGGATAACGTCGCCGGCTTCAAGCATACAGCTTTCCAGATACTCTCTCTGATTTGTATAGAAATCCACCCGAAGCTTTCCTTTCCGTATCACCAGCACTTCCTGCGTATAATGTACCTGGCGTTGGACATGGTTATGAACATGCGGATCAATGATTTTTCCTTTCTTATGCTTCATAAACGCCAGCTGCTGAGAATAATCATTCGGTGTAAAAAATTCTACGCCATCCTTCTCGTAGCCGGCCTTGATAATAATCGCCAGATCTCCCCCTTCCAGAGGGTCATTGATTACAATAGGCATTACCACAGTATTATATCTCCTTTTGCTTTTCTCATTTATTTTGAACGCATCATCGACAGTATGTCTTTTCCAGAATCTCATCCGCCCACAACTCCGCCGACAGATTCAGACCTCAAAAAGTCGTATGGGTCGTGACATCCGCTTTCCGAGATATAACGGATGATACGACACATAATTCGTGTACCGCCATATCATTTGATAACCGTTTTCTCTCACAATCCCTGAAATTGCCTTGACATTGTTCACCAAACCTTTTGATTTCAGCGGCAGCATAAATAAATACTCTGGCTCCCAATTCCAAAACCTCTTTATAGTATCCCTATTCCGAAGGTTCGTTATATATCGCGAAATCGAATTGTACCTTATCTCTGTCTATATTTCGGTATAAGTTTACCAAAAATGTCTCAGCCCCACCTCTTTCCAGCGAGCCGATAATCTGTAATACGCGAATCATGCCATCGCTCCTAATTCCATAAATCTCAGTATATATTTTCCTGCGGCGCGCCTTCGCGCCAAATTTTCAATACACTTTATTTTCGCACAGCTTCAACCATTTCTCCACGGCGGTGTCTATGCTCAGCATTTTTCGTCTTTTCAGACTCTGCCGCGCGTAATATTCCCTCTGATCGGCGTCTTCCAGCAGCATACATATTGCTTCCGCCAGCTTACATTCCGCCTCTTCCAGTTCCTCCGCTCCCTGATATCTGGTTCCGCTGCACACGGGCGTCAGCACACCGTATTCCGCCCGGCATACTTCTGTGATCTCGCGTCCGTTCTCAACCAGCTCCGGCGCCAATATCTCGCGGGCCCCCGCATGAAAATCCGTCGCGATGCACGTTACACCCAGGCAGACCGCCTCAGCCAGCGCGTTCGGGTATCCCTCAAACAGAGAGGGCAGGACAAACATTTCCGCCCTTGCCACATACTTATACGGATTTTTTACAAAGCCCTGAAATACGACCCGATCCTGCAGACCGCATACTTTGACCAGCCGCTTCAAATACTCTTCCAGTTCTCCCGCGCCCAGAATCAGGAGCATCGCTTCCGGCTCCCGTCTGCTCACCTCGCGAAAGGCCCGGATCAAATGCCACTGCCCTTTCGGTTCGGACAGCCTGCCCGCCGTGACAATCAGTTTCTTATCTTCAAGTTCCGCATCTTTTCCTTCCAATGCCTCAGCCGCCTTCCGCGTCAGGGCAGAGACATTGCAGCCGTTTTCAATCACGACAACCTGATCGGCCTTCATGCCAAACTCCCGAACCAGTTCTTCTTTGATTCCGGAAGAGACCGCGACGATTGCATCCGCTCTGTTATAGAGACACCTCACCAGAGGATACATCGCCAGCCGGTATTCCCACAATGTTTTTCCGAACTTTCGAATGCTGGTGCGAACCGAACCGATAACCTTGGTATGTCGGTTCCCGGACAGGATATTGGCGACATTGGCGCTGTCCATAAAACTGATACACGCCGCATACTGCCCGGTTTTTTTCAGTTTTCTCAGAGCCTTTGTTCTTCTGAAAAGCAGTTTCAGATGAAACATCAGGGAAGCCATATCATTGTCCCTGTTAAACCCCAGCGACAGCAGAGTGCCCCTGTAAGGGTAGTCTATCACCTCATCATTATTCAACAGGATATCTATCTCCCAGTCTGCCGGGAAATTTAAAGTTAAATTTGACACCGCCCTCTCGGCTCCGCCATGCCGCAAGGAAGAGATCACTATCAGAATCTTTTTCATATCCGCCTTACCACATATCTTCAATATACGTCTGATACCATTTCTGAAATACCAAAAACGACCACAGGATAGAACTGTAAACAATCTTGTCCGAGCGCCTCTGCGCCTGTATCAGCCGCGCTACCGCCTCCGGCACGAATATCCCCTGACGCTCTAAAACAGTCTGATCCGCATACCGCCGGACCTCGTCCTGCAGTACCGTGCGCAGCCACTTTCTGAGCGGAACGCCAAATCCCTTCTTGGGCCTGTCCAGAAGTTCCCGCGGCACATATGCGTAAGTAATATCCTTCAAAATATGCTTTTTATCAAATCTTCTGTACTTGTATTCCTGTGGGATTCTAAATGATTCCTCTACCACTCTGTAATCCAGCAGAGGGCAGCGAACCTCAAGCGCATATTTCATAGAGGCGCGATCTGTCTTCATCAGCACTTCGTCCGGCAGATATGTCTGCATATCCAGCAGCATTCTCCGCACTTGCCAGTCAGACATGTCCAGCCGCTTTTCCTGTTCAAATTTAACATGTCCGCCCTGCACTCCGAGAATCTTATCGACTTCTTCCGCCATCACATCAATAAAAAGCTGCGTTTTGGCAGTCCTGTCTCTGTTATTCAGGAATGCCCTGATCTCTGCCGGCATCTTCTCTTTAAAATAAGAGATTCCCGGAACATGCGCGGCAATATTCCCCATGAAATCCGCATGTTGGGCAACCCAGGTCAAATCGTACATCTTATATCCGCAGAACAGCTCGTCTCCGCCGTCACCCGAAAGGACCACCGTAATGTCCTGCGCAGCATACTGAGACACTATCATAGTCGGCAATTGTGACGAATCGGCAAACGGCTCATCGTAATAACGCGGAAGATCTTCGATTAACCGCAGAACATCCTCCTCTGTCACATAATGTTCATGATGATCCGTACCTAAAAATTTGGCAATCTCCGCTGCGTAAGGCGCCTCATTTCTCTCTTTGTCATAAAACCCGATCGAATAGGTGCGAACCGGCATATCGTTGTTCTTTTGAGCGATTGCCGTCACAAGCGTGGAATCGATTCCTCCGCTCAGGAAAGTTCCGACAGGGACATCCGCCACCATGCGGGAACCGACGGCCTCCTGCAAAAGATCATCTATCGCTTTGCCGCAGTCATAATAATCCGCGTGCGGCCTTACCGCAAGTTCCTCATATCGCTGTACAAGATCCCAATAAGTCTCCTGTCTGATCTCACCGTTCTGATATTCGAGGAATGTGCCCGGAACCATCTTGTAGGTATTCTCGAAAATACTGCAGGGAGCAGCCAGATATTTATTGCAAAAATATTGACGCAGCACCTCCGTATCGATCTTCCCGGCAAAATGCGGATATAACATAATGGGTTTCAGTTCGGAGGCAAAAACGAAATGACCGTCTGCCGCATAATAAAACAGTGGTTTCTTACCTATCCGATCCCTGGCAAGAGTCAATTTCCGTTCCGTTCTGTCATAAACGGCAACCGCGAACATTCCGTTCAATCTGCCAAAGCATTCCGCGCCCCATTCAGCAAAAGCGTAAAGCAGCACTTCCGTATCACAATTTGATCGAAAATGATATCCCGCCGTTTGCAAATCTGTTTTCAGAGTCGCAAAATTATAGATTTCTCCGTTATATACAATAATATACCTTCCGTCCTCCGACATCATGGGCTGATGCCCCGCTTCAGACAAATCCATGATGGAGAGTCTGCGCTGCGCCAATCCGGTTTCTCTGCCCTCTTCCTGCCGTTCCTGCCAGATGCCGCCGTCGTCTGGACCGCGATGGTACATCGAATTATTCATCTTCCATAATTGTTCCGCCGTAACGGAATCCGGCCCGATATAGCCGCAAATTCCACACATAGCTTACCTCATACTGCCGGTAATGATCTTATCAAACAGCGCTTCATACTGCCCTGCCGTCTTATTCCATGCAAAAAAGCGCTCAACATTCCTTCGACTGTGATCTCCAAGACATCTTCTCTTCGTCGGATCGTCAATCAACTCCATAATCGCCTTCGAAAATTCCTCCGCCGGTGCCACAATCCCATTATTCGTGACCAGCTCCGCGCTCCCCTCGCAGGGAGTCATGACAATCGGCAGTCCGTACGACATCGCCTCCAACACCACGTTGGGCATTCCTTCTTTTTTGGATGGAAACACAAAGATGTCCGCACTCTGATAATACAGCGGCAGCTCGGCTTTGGATTTTTGTCCATAAAATCTCACCGCATCTTCTATCTTATACTCCCGCACAATGCGCTCCAGTTCTTCTCTGTATGGGCCGTCGCCAACTACCGACAGCACGACGCTTTTCCCGGCAGCCGCGCACCGCTTTCGGATCTCTCCCATCTGCGGCAGCAGAAACTGCAGTCCCTTTCGCTCAATGAGCCGGGAGACAAATAAAAGCCGGAGCTCATTCCGCCTGTTTTCCGGCTGTTCGCTGTCGGCAGACCGCTCCTTCTGCGCTTTATCCGGATCCGAAAAAGCCCGGAGATCGACGCCGTTTGGAATTACCAAAACCTCTTTTTTATCATAAAATGCCAGCGCAAGCTTCCTCAGACCTTCGCTGTTCGCCACAAGCGCGTCGGCCTTTTTCCAGATTTGTTTTTCAAACGGCCCCAAAATTTTATACACTACCGCAAAACGTTCCTGAAATCCGGGTATATCGCCGCCCCCAAAACGTATTACATAGGGGAGGCCATATTTTTTCTTCAGGATATAAGCGATCGGGCCGCTCGGAATCGCGAAAAAGACCTGACAGATATCAAATCGATAAGTCTCTTCCAACTTTTTTGCCATTGGAACGGCTTTCAGCAGAAAGTCAAGCATTTCCCCAAAGCCACAGTGCTCCGGATGTTTCCGCGCGGCATGAATGCGGACAATCCGGACGGCGCCAATTGTCTCGTCATTCGACAGACCTTGATACCATACGCTCAGCACAACGACGCTGTGTCCCACTGCCGCGTACTCTCTGGCCAGATTCATGCAGGCGTTGGCTCCGCCCCCGCCAACCGGCGGGTATTCGTGGGATAAAATCAGTATTTTCATGCGCCGCCATCCGTCTCCGTTCCGTCGCCTGTATTTTCCACAACCGCCTTAATACTGTACGACGTATCCACATGAACCCCGTAGTAAGTCTTCATCATCATCTCGCTCATCAGTCCAAACACAAACATCAATATAGCGATAATCACGAAAAATACCGTCAGAATAGGCGGTATGATATTATTTGACATTTTATAGCCTCTGAGAAACAAAACGACCGACCAGATGCCGCAGCCCCCTCCCAAGACGCCGAACAGCAGACCCAAACTGCCCAGAAGATGCAGTGGACGGGAAGCGTACTTGTGCCAGAACCAGACTGAAATCATATCTACAAAACCCTTGATGGTTCTTCTCCAGTTGTATTTGGTTTTGCCCGACGTACGGGGTCTGTGATTGACGACGACCTCACCGACGCTGAATCCCTTCATCTGCAGAATCGCCGGAATGAATCTGTGCTGTTCCCCGTACAGATTGACGCCCGCGAAGCATTCTCTGCGATATATTTTCAGCGAACAGCCGCTGTCATGAATGCCGTCGTGCACCAAAAGAAAACGCAGAAAGTTCGCGCCGCGGGAGGTAAAACGCTTCATCAGCGTATCCTTTCTGTTCTTCCGCCAGCCGGACACCACATCCAGATCATTCTCCATCAGATGATCCACCATGTGCGGGATATCCGCCGGGTCATTCTGCCCGTCGCCGTCCAGCGTGGCGATGAATTCCTTCGTCGCCGCCTTGATTCCCGCATCCATCGCCGCCGTCTGCCCGAAATTTTTGCGAAACTGAATATATTTTAACGGCCTGAGCGTCCTGCAGATCTCATCCGTCCTGTCGCTTGATCCATCGTTGACGAAAATGATCTCGTAATCGTAACCTGCCTTGTCACAGGTCTCACGGATCTCCCGATGCAGCTTTGCTATATTTCCTTCCTCGTTGTAGACGGGTACCACTACCGATATACCGATCATGATCGTGCTGTCTCTCCTGCGTTTTCTTATATTATCGCCTGTCCCTATACATTTTGCAAGAAAAAGTTTTTGTGCGAACTGCTTGCCTTAGTACCTGCCATTTGCTAAAATAGACGGAGACTTGTCTTCCCGGAAGCTAGGAAGACAGAATCACAGGTTGGAAAGGTTCGGTACGGACAGTATGTTAAAAAAGAAGCTT
Source organism: uncultured Lachnospiraceae bacterium (assembly GCA_947586255.1). Taxonomy (GTDB): domain Bacteria; phylum Bacillota; class Clostridia; order Lachnospirales; family Lachnospiraceae; genus UBA3282. The sequence continues at coordinate 6,537 of CANPXP010000002.1, forward strand.
GCCTCAATGTCACCGACAGCCCAAGCGGCTGTCGTCGCTTTTATCCTCTTCTTCGTGTGGAACGTCTGCCTGATCGTAAAATACAACGGGCTGTACGATTTCGACGAGATGTATCATATCTCGTCCTCCGACGCGCATTTCCACAGCATCTCGGAATATGCGCGCGCGCCCTATCTGAACTGGCTTATCCGCATCCTCTCCGCTGTATTCGGCAGGAATTACTATGTCTATAAATCCGTCCCTCTGGTGCTGTCGCTCATCAGCATCGGCAGCCTTCTGTATCTGTCGGCCAGAATGTTCCGACACAGATACAATATCCTGCTGCTGACGCTCCTCTGCGCCGGGCACTGCGTACTGGCGTGCAACCATCTATATATCCGCATGTATGTGTGGGACGAGGCTGCCATATCGCTTCTGGCGTTAATCTTCTATCGTCTGGCGCACACAGATTCCCGCCGCCGGAAAATCTGCCTGCACATCCTATATTTTGCAGTCGCCGCAGGCCTGTACATCATGCAGCCAGACGAGTCGTCCTCCAAAGCGGTTATGCTGGTCGGCATCGCCGCGTGGTGCGCCAATTATATCGGCGTGAAACTCGTACTCTTTCTGGACAGCAAAAGACTCATCACACCGGTCATATGCCTGCTGGAGCTCCTGATATTCGGCATCGAATATATGCTCTTTCCACTACGGTTAAAAATTGTCCCTAACTCTCCGATTCTTGCGCCTCTATCGACAGTGATACGTAACTTGGGCAGACTGCATAGTGTAGTGACCGTCGAAGCGCCTGTCTTCACGCTCTACTTCGCGACCCAGAGCCTGCTCTTGTCCGTCGGTCTGCTCGGCTGCGGCTATCTGCTGGTTAAAGGGAAATATAAAGAAGACAATCGGACGGGTATTTATATACTGGCGCTATTGCCTTTCATCGCTTACAATATGCTCTATTTCGATCAAAGTATGTTCCGCGTCTACGCCGCCTACCTGCCGGTGCTCATATTCGCCACGGTCCTGTGGCTCGACCACTTTGACGACACCCGCATCTACCGATGCGTATCTCTCGCTGCCACAGCGCTCACCGTTCTGATGTCCGCGCCGGGATACATGCAGAATCCATTCAAAAACTTTATTTCCTTCTATGAATGTCCCAACATCTACCACGAGAACGTGTTCAACGACTACGGCGGGATGATCGAACAGGCTAAGAGCGATATCGCCGCGGGGCGCAAATGCATCAGCCTGTGGCCGAATATGCACCAGCAGGCCGCCTTCGAGCTGAATGACGAGTACACGCTCGCCTTCGAGGGCAGTATTAATGACTGGCTGGGCTACACTAAGGAGGATATCGAACCTCTGCTCTCCTACCTCGCCCGCACCGAGGAGCCGTATGTGCTGTTAGTCAGCTACCATGCAGACAGCCGCCTGAATCGACTGGATCCGAATATCCTGGACTCCCTGCTTGAATCATATCCGTACAAAACCTACGGAATCGACCGCCCGGCGTATCTGTTCTATATCAACTAGATGCCGTTCGCCAGTCACCTACGCCCTGTTCCCGGCCTTGTCCCCGGTCAAGAATTCTCTGAAAATACCGGGCAATTCCGTCTCTTTTTCGCTATCCTCATAGGAAGTATTGTGCAGAGCCTTGGTGTATATTTTTAGTTCTTTTAACTTGTCCTGCTTAGGTTTACTCATAATATCAGCCAATGCCTTCCTGCAGTCCTCCACGGTGCGCACCGCATAAGTCAGAGGCGCAAGATTCTTGAGTGAATAGCCGAAGGCTATCGCCGGAATGCCAAAGAACTGGCACTCCCACAGCGCCGTTCCCGTAAGGGTGGACACCGCCACCGCACCTTTCATCAGATCAAAGGTGCTGCACGTAAGCTTCATCAAGCGCACGTTTGGTATTTTCAGCATATCCAGGTAATATTCCTCGCTTCGCATGGTCGAGAGCTGTTCCGGATGAGATTTCACATAAATCTTTACACCCGTCGGCAGCGCGTGCGACAGAATATTGAGCGGCACAATCTGATCCGCATACATATCGCCGCCCATGGGATTGGATGTCGCTTCCGGCTGGTAATGCAGCGGGAAATAAATATATTTTTCACCGGGCAAAGGCTCCTGTGCCAGCGAGTCGTAGAAGCGGTTCAGCCGCCTGCTTCTTATGAGGATGGGATAGGACACTCTCATGTGTCTGATGGCAATCGGTATCATGCCGAAAATCTGCGGCGTCTTCCTGATACACGCCAAGAAAAACCCAGGACCGAAACCGTACTGTTCATGATCCGGTCCCAACAGCCCTCTCCAGAGCCGTATGATGTTCGTCTCCCCATGCCTCGCGCGCAGCCTGCGCTTGAACGGATCCATCCGCATATACCACGGCTTCATCTTGTCCGGTTCCAGCGACGCCCACTCCTCAAAAGTCCTGGCCGTCTCTTCCTCCAGCGGAATATCGCCAATATCGCTGTTCGCATACTCCCGCATCAGCCTGTCATATTCCGCACCGATCACGGACCGAATATCATACAGATCATCGCAGACATATCTGCGAGTCTGCAGGATACTATCGTTTTCTATCCTCACCGCAATGTGAAGATACCTGCACAGGTGATAGACAATACAGTCGTATCCCTCATGCGGAGGCGCAGAAAAATACACATGCGTGATCTTCCTGTCGATCAGATAATTATACCAGAAAAACAGATGACGCATGTACATCGTGTAATGATCGTTCCACGTCGGCGAGATATAGAAATCCGGATGATTCTCATACCGCTGCTGCTGCTGCATAATCTCCGTACTGTGCGGATTCATATGCCTAAGAAGCGCGTCATCAATCGGAAACATCTCAGCAAAGCTGTCAATATCATAGATTGCCTGCACAATCTTCTCCCGCGCAAGGCACACTCCGTACTGTTCGTAAATCGGTATCTGCTTCACATCGCCCACAATCATGTACAGATGGTCTATGACACCAAGCTCGCTGATACTCCTGACAATATTGCTGTTGATCCCTTTTTCCACAACATCGGCAATCAGCAAATTGACCATGATATTATCCCTCACTCCGGCTAATGTTTTTATAGTTTTCACTCTTGGGCGGGAAGTCATTGCAGTCAAGCCTCGGTAGTTCCAGCGGCGCACACGTGTCAAGATCGGCAACCGCAACCTTCGTAATGAGTCCGGCTGCTGCCCCCTCGCTGCCGACATACTTCAGCACGCCGTCATTGTAACTCCCATATGGATAATTCATGACCCACCTCTTACGATCTATAAACTCATCCATAACGGTAAGCGCCCTCTGTATGTCCTCCCGCATCTGATCGTCCGGCAGATTGCCAAGCCAGTAGTGATCATAACCATGAACGCCGATAAACATACCGTGACGCTTCATCAGACGGATCTGTTCCTCGCTCATATACAGCTCATACGCCAGCTGTTCCTCCGAGACGTTGACATACTCCGCAAACAACTCGCTGGAGATTCGTTTTCTCAGCCGTTCCGGCAGAACGGTCTGCAGCATACGCTTTACAAAAATGGTTTCGCCCGTATCAAAGCGGTTAGGTACGGCATATTGCGCAATCAGTTCTTCATTGGACGGAAAGTCAAACTCCCTGCCCCTGTAATAGTCCAGCTTCGCAAGAAGTTCTCTGTACAATATCTCCGGCTCAGCTGCCGCCAGCGTATAGTGCAGCTTATTGACATCCAGCAGCTTATGCTCCGCAAACGTTTTGCCCGGAATAAAAAATGACCCCTGCAGGCGGTTCTCTTCCAGAACCGGAAGCGCCAGAGTATAATTGTCGATGTAGCCGTCGTCAAAGGTCAACAGGAGCGCGTGTTCCGGCAGTTCGTACCGCCCCTCCAGACAATCCAAGACCTCCTCCATCGTCACAACGGTAAAATGTTCTTTCAAAAACGCGATCTGCTCACGAAACAGCTCCGCGTCGAGACCTTTGATAGCGGGATAACGGCTGTGCGTCAGATCCCTTGTATAATGGTACATGACAATCGTTAGTTTCACCGGTCTGTTCTCCTCTCAGGCATTAGGATATATCAAATTGGAATATCCATTGATCCCATGATTTTTTCCAGTTCTCGCTTCGTGTTATTCTGTGCATCCTTTTTCCAGAAATCCTTATAGCTGGCCGTATTATTCATCTCAGAATCTTCCGTAATCAGCCGATATAATTCCTGCGCCGTATCAAAAAACACGGCATATCCATTCTCGCACAGCTCAATCAGCTCCGGTTCGGCCTTCTCCCGCAGCACATATGTCTTCAGATCAAAGTACAATCCCTCATAGGTGGCTGTCGATCCGTATCCCGCAATCTGAAATGACGACGCGGCAAAAAGCTCATACAGATTGTACCGGTCGCTGTCCGCGACCATGATATCCGACTTGGCCAGATTCACATAGCGATCTTTCCAACCTACAAATTCACCGGGATGCAGCTTGTACACAATTTCATATTTATCCTTGTCAATCAGCCTGTCCAACTCCACCGCAATCTCAGACAGTAGATGCCCGATCGGCCCCTGCGAAATAAAAATAATTTTTTTTGTCTTACCCTTGACGACTTTAGCCTTAGCTCCGGCAGCCTCGCGCTCCAGATATGGGAACCCCACCGCTATTAAATTCCGTTTCGGAAGCGGATAGGCGGCAGACCTGATCCAATAATCGGAAAAAGAGAAAAAATACTGTGGGAACTGTCTGATCTCCATGCCCGGCAGATAGTTGTAAGCGGCATGCTCAGCACCCGTGAATCCATGCTGCAATTCTACGCTGGGGATCCCCCGCTCCCTTGTCAGTTCATTGACTGTCATACAGTCCGCGTTGTATCCGCACACCTCCAGAATCATCTTCGGCCGGTATCTGTCAATCAGTTTCCGGTACTCCTTCCGCTTGACCTGATAAATATAATATCCGCATACCATCATATCCACAATCCGCGAGATGTCATAATCGATACCTTCCATCTCACAGAATTCCCGAATCGGCTCCCGCACTCTGTCGTCGATCCGCTTCCGTATCTCTCTCACTTTAGCCGGAGCAAACCGCTGATTCCAGACATACCAGACCGTAGCCTTGATCTCAATATAATCGGTATAGATCATCCTCTTCGTCCTGACCGGGCGGAAATGCTGCTGCAGGTACGGCCGTTCCAACACAACGCTGCCGGGATATTCCGCCGCAATCCAATCTGTAAAGACGCTTTCATAACAGGAACCTGTCCATTTCCTACACTCATCATTCAGTATCAGGATATCACAGCTGTGTCCGAAAAAGCCTTTGCCGTGAAACAGCGCGTTCCTGATCATGCGCAGGCGACAGATCAGCTGCCTCTTCCTGGAAAACGGTGGCGTCGCATGCGCTACACCGTAATCAGTTGCGGCCAAAAGCTCTGTCCACAACGGCACCCTGAAAAAAATCCAGTAGGCAAAACCGTCTATCGCATCTTCCAACAGTCCGTATTTTTCTTCAATTGCCAGCAGGTTCTTCAGCTTCATCCCATTCTCTCCCTCACTGACCAGCGACGGCCGCAGCCTCATGTGCTATCGCGCTCTCCGTCTCCGCCCGCATGATCTCGGGATTGAACACCTTCCTGATCCTGAAATACGGCTTCGGCTCACCGCCGAACTCCCGGAACGACTTCGAGATCCGCTTGATCACCGAACCTTCAAAGTCGTATTTTAGCCCTTTCTCCGCAGCGAACTGAATCCCCTCCCAGATCAGGGCGTCATACGTATCCAGACTCTGGTATTCCGGCATGCTTCCACCCAGAAGCTGATATACCGACTGCTCGTCCCATACAAGGAAGAGAACGCTCGCCACATCCCCTCCCGGCTCCTGTGCATAGAAGATCTCGCACGCCTCATGCTCTTTACACGCATCGTATAATTCAGCCCATTTTTTCGGTGAAAACGGGCACTCCAGACCCTGCTTCAAAAAAACCTTCTCATGTTCCGCATAAAATCTGTCCGGATCCAATCCGGTTCTGATCTGTGCGTTCTTGTTTCCCTTCTTGATTTTGCCCCTGAGCTTGGACGACATACGGCCGCTCACTTCCTGCATATCCGTCAGATCTTCCATGACATAGGTGTAGCGCACAATCGCCGTGTAGCCGTTCCAGAAGAAGGGCAGCCAGTTGGTGAAGCTGTAGTGATACTGCTGTTCATAGACGTCCACCCCGAGCGATCGGATATATTCGCAGGCGGCATTGATCACCCTCTCCTCGAAGATTTGTCTGGCGACCGGCTTGGCTTCCGGAGAATGCGCGAAGATAATGCCGTTGTTCTGTGTCCATATAGCCTTGGTGATATAGCGGTACGCTCCCCGCTTCTCCTTGTAATACGGCATTGCGGCCAGCACTTCCTCACCGTTTTCATACAGCCATACATCCCAGTTCTCAGAACCGCATACGGTATCCAGCCACCATGGCTTGGAGTAAATCGGAACATAAGTCTTTTCACAGAATTTCACGTATTTTTCTCTATTTTCTGTCATTGCTTTGGCGTTTCCCTCACATCACGCATTTTTCTCGCCGGTACGCCCGCATATACGCCGTAGGGGTCAATATCCCTGGTGACAACGCTGCCGGCTCCGATCACAGCACATCTGCCGATCCTCAAGCCTGGCATGATCGTAACATTTGCCCCGATCCACACATCATCCTCAATCACAATATCGCCTCTGCGCGTGGCGTGTTCGGACACATAGGGATATGTGTTAATCTCCCTGCCATTGTTGGCGTTTGCCTCACATATACATACGACATTGGCTGCAATCGACACATTCTTCCCAATATACACCTTTTCCTTTAATTTCGTATCCGGTGGGATTTTCAGAAAACCGATATTAGCCCAGGAACCTTCTCCGAACTCTACGCCCAATTCTGTCAGGTATCTCTTCCGGACTCTTGCGTCAGGATAATAAGAGGCCAGAAATTTCTTGGCGCCGGACGGCATAATATCCGCGTTTTGCAGCAGATATTCCCTTTTCCTTTCCCACTTCTTCTGCAGGATGCGGCTCTGTAGTTTTCTGACAGGATGCATCGCCATAGTAATTGTCCTCCATTATAGTACAAACCCTGTCCCTATAAAGCCGAGCAGACAACGTCGATCACCTTCTGCTGGTCTTCCTCTGTCAGATAGGCGCTGAACGGCAGCGAGAACGTCCTGTCCGCATACGCTGTCGTATTTTCAAACGTCTCGTCTCCCGCAAAGCATCCCTCAAACACTTTCATCTTGTGCAGAGGAACGGGATAATAAATCAGACTCGGAATGTCGTGTTCCTTCAGAACGGCCATAATATGATCGCGCTGTTTCGTATCCTCGGCTAACAGTGCGTACTGCGCGTAGGCAGAGACCATGCCTTCCTTGACATACGGCGTCTGCAATCTGCCGGCAAAGGCGCTGTCATATCTGGCCGCTATGGTCTGCCTGGTCCTGATCTCCTCTTCCAATACCTTCAGCTTGGGCAGCATGATCGCCGCCTGCAGCGTGTCCAGCCGCGCGTTCGTACCGATCCGCTGATTGTCGTACTTGCTCTTTCCCTTGCCGTGTACGCGCAGGGAGCGCAGCAGCCGGTCCGTCTCATCGTCGTTCGTAAACACCGCGCCGCCGTCCCCATAACAGCCCAGCGGTTTGGACGGAAAAAAGGACGTCGCCGCGATGTCGCCCAGCGACCCGCACTTTGCGCCGTCCACGGACGCCCCGATGCCCTGCGCGGCATCCTCGATCAGAAGCAGCCCATACTTCTCCGCAATCGGTCTGATAGCTGCGTAGTCCGCCGGATTGCCTATAAAATCAACTGCGACGACAGCCTTCGGCGCGAGCCTTCCTTCGCGCTGGACAGCCTGAATCTGCCGTTCCAAACTCTCTGCATCGATATTGTAGGTTCTCGGATCTATGTCACACAGAATCGCTTCCGCCCCCAACAGACAGGCCGGCTCCACCGACGCGACGAACGTCATGTCCGGACAGAACACCGCGTCCCCGGGGCCGATGCCATATGCCATATAGATTAACTGCAGGGCGTCCGTTCCGTTGGAACAGCCGACTACATGCTTTACACCCACATACGCGGCCAGCTTCTCCTCGAATTCCCGCTCTTCCTCTCCCAGAATAAAGTGGGTGCTAGTCAGCACGCCTCTGATTCTGTCGTCTATCTCCTCCTGCAGCGCCGCATACTGCGCCTTCAAATCAATAAATTCCATCTCTGCCTCCCTGCGGTCAGAAACATGTCCCCGCTCAGAACCGTCCCTCGAAATCCATCGTGCTGCACTGCGGCAGCGGAAACTTTACAATATTTCCTGTCGCTGCCGACTGATAGATGCCCAGCACCAGCTCCAGCGCCCTGCGCCCCGCCAGTCCATCCACGTAGGGTGGGCGGTCTTCCCGTATCGCCTCGATCACATCCGCGTACAGCTTACTGTGTCCGAAACCGTACACGTTCGGCGGCAGCTCATGACACTCTCTGATCACTTCGGCGGGATCATCCAGATAATCTGAGAATCTCCATTCGTCAATGATATTGACTGCCTCTCCGCCCGCTTTGACCGTTCCTTTTTCGCCAAAGATATAGAGCGTCTCTTCCAGATTCCTGGGAAAAACGTCCGTGGTGCCTTCTATAATTCCGTAGCTGCCATTCTTAAATCGGATCAGGGCAATTCCCATATCCTCCGCCTCAATATACTCATGCCGCAGGCGGTCCGTAAAGCCGACGACCTCATCGATCTCATCTCCCATCATCCAGCGGAGCAGATCGATATCATGGATGCACTGATTCATGAGCGCACCGCCGTCCTGCGCCCAGGTGCCGCGCCATTTCGCTCTGGCATAGTACTCGTAATCCCGTGCCCATCTGATGTGGGCCGTCCCATAGAGCAGCCGGCCGAACCGTTCCTTCTCGACCGCCTCCCTGATCTTCTGGATCGATTTGTTGAAGCGGTTCTGGTGGCAGGCACATACCTTCACGCCCTTCTCCCTGGCGCTCTCAATAACCGCGTCCGCGTCGGCGAGAGACAGCGCGATCGGCTTCTCAATGATCACATTGCAGCCGGCCGCTATACAGTCCAGCGCAATCGCGGCATGCTTGCCGCTCTCCGTCGCGATCGCGACCAGTTCCGGCTTCTCCCGCTCCAGCATCTCATGGTAATCCGTGTACTGAGGCGTCGTCTTCGGCAGATCGAATTTCAAAATCTTATCCTTGGAATTCTTCGGCTCAATATCGCACAGCGCAGCGATCTCCAGGTGATTGTTCTTGGCCGCCGCCACATGATTCGGCGAAATTCTTCCGCATCCGATCAAAGCGTATTTCATTTTCCCTCTCCTCCGTCCGCTGCTATACGTTCTATAAACGCGTTATACTTCGTCATATACTCTTCGATATTGCTCACAAAACGCCGGTTGGTCCGCTTGTGCCGCGCACACTCATCGATCAGTTCTGTCAGATCCTGTCCGCTCCCGGCGTCGCACAGATATATGGCATCCCGAAAGTTGTCGCTCCCCGGCATATCCCGCAGATTTTCCGGCCTGCCCGGCGTGATGACGCCGGCTCCCGAGAACAGTCCTTCATAGATCGTCCTCCCGATACCGAAATCCGTCTCTCCCCGTATAATGTAATCGCTGACGCGGTAAATGCTCCCCGTATCTTTCAGCTCTCCGCAGAACTGAATCCGCTTATCGCTCCGCGCCATTTCACGGCACTCTCTCGCATAGGCGTGTTCGTCGTTCCCTGCGATCAGCAGGCGGCTGTTCTCGTTCCGGTGTCGCATAAAAGCCTCGATCACCCGCTTGGAACCCTTAAAGTCACAGATCTGGCCGAGCATGGCAAAGACGATATTCTGCGGCGACAACCCGTATCTTTTCAGGCTTTCCTCATAATCCACATCCTGTACCCAGGTCATATCAAAGGGATTGTTGAGCAGGATACTGTTCGCATTCACAACGATTTTCTCCGTGATCATGCGGGTCTTCTTATCGATGTAAATAACGCCGCAGGCCTGCTTCAACGCCCTGACAACGTCTCCGATCCTCCTGTAGCGCTCATTCAGAAATTCTCTCATATGCATCACATATCTGGCGGAGGAATCCACCATGGGATACAGCACCACGGAGTTCAGATGCACATAATCATAACCGCCCTTCCGGATAATCCTCTTCCTCCCTGGGGCGTGCAGAAACGCCATCACGTTATTGACGATCTGGGCGCACTCGCTGTAGAGACTCAGCTTGTTGTAGACATGACAGCGATACCGCGGAAGCCATACAACGTATATATTCTTCAGATGACTGCCGAACATTTCCCGCAGTTCTCTCTCATCCGGCTTTTTGGTAAAACTCCGGCCAATCATCAAATCATAATCGTACTCCGTATTCTTGAGCACACCGCTGATGCTCCGGTTAGCGCCATATATAAATACGCCCTCATGCAGTACAAACAATGCCTTCACAAAAATTTTTCCTCCGAAAACGGCGCTCTATACGATTCACCTGCAGACCAAAAGATCGGAAGCCACCGTATCGCGGACTCTGCGCAGCTCTCCTTCCCGGTACATGTAGATGGCCGGCATTTCCCTGGAGAGGAACAGATTCGGCGCCTCCGTCAGCGAGTAGGCTCCCGCATTTCTGAAGATCAGCACATCATTCAGATGAAGTTCCGCAAACTCCACATTCCTTGCCAGCACATCCGCAAACGTGCACAGCGAACCGCAGATATTCCATTTTTTCCGTTCTCCGTCTCCGTTTCCGCCGATCCGGTCTATGAGCGGTGTGCGCATCGCCATATTCTGCCCGTAATAATTCAGCTGATGGATCCCGCCGTCCACGATGCAGTAGTTCCTGTCATCCACCGATTTCAGATCCTGCACCGCCGTCAGATAATCGCCGCTGGGCGCTGCAAAAAACCGCCCCATCTCCAACGTAACTTCGCAGGGGAAATCTATCTCGTCGATCCTCTGCACCAGTTCTTCCAGACCTCGGTAGCGCCCGTCAAAATCTTCATTCGTATAGTATGGGTAATACATTCCCGGCCCGTACTCCAACTGCGCCGGTTCAAACCGGTATTTCTCCGCCAGTTCTTCCAGATAATCCCGCAGGGAAGTCAGCTCCGCGGCGTTCTTGTCCACGCCTTTTTTCTGTGTGCCGGAGAAATAGTGCAGACCACAGATGCGCAGGAAACGCTCGTCCTGTCTGTGCGAGACGATATGCTCCAGCTCTTCCCTGTTCAGACCAAACTGATATCCGTCCGAGAGCCGGACATACACATCGACCGTATGCTTCCGCTCTTCACAGCACTTCTGAAGCAGCTCATACTGGCGGCGCGACTCCACCGTGACAACGCCCACGTTATACTCCAGGGCCTCCGCTATGTTCGCCTCCGTCTTGTTCACGCCGGAATAGATAATGTCCCGCGGCGCGACCTCCATCCTCCTGCACACGGCCAGCTCTCCCGGCGAGCAGACCTCCACTCTGCCCAGGCTGTCGCTCATCAACCGCGCCAGAAAAGGATTGGCCTTCATCGCGTAACACAGGCCGACACGCGCACCGGCGATCTCCCGAATCCTGTGCACATGGCGCATGAGCACGTCGCAGTCCAACACATAGGACGGCGTCGTCAGCGCACCGTTTTCCATATAGGCAAGATATTTTTCTCTCTCCATAGATGCCCCCACAGCCAGTCAGGCGCCGGCCGCCCCGCGCAGTCTCTCAATCAGCGCCCACATCGCCTGCGCCGAATTAAAATTCTCAGGGATAAAATCATCCGGCATAATGGACACGCCGAACTTCTCCTCGATCCCCGCGATCGTCTGTATGATCTCAAACGAGCCAAAGACGCCGCCGTCAATCAGCTCTTTGCACTCCTCATAGTTCACATCGCTTCTTATCGTCTGTAACAACGCTATCAGTTCATCCATATTTACACCTCCGCCGCATTGGCTCTGTCCTGATCGCCGTCCGCCTTATAGAACAGGGCGCCTTCTTTCTCATAGCGAACCCAGATATCGACATTTTTCTGCACGAACGGCTCGAAATAATTGGGAATCACATTCCGATCCTGCTCCTTCCGCCTGACGAAGCCCGCTCGGCTTAAAAATTCGTCCTCAAAGCCGTAATTGTAAAAATCAATATATTCATACCGCTCTCTGGCCATAAGTTCTAACAGCTTTCCGCCAACTTCCGCAAAGGCTTCCCGGTCCCCGTAATAATCAACGATTCTCAGGATCCGACTCCCGTTTGCGCTGCACTCTCTTGTGACCAGAAAGGCGGGCAGCCGGCTTTCTCCCTCACTCTCTCTTCCCTTGATTCCATAGACGCGGTAATTTCTTCTGGGATTGAGAAAAAACTTTTTCCGGACATACCAGCCATCCTTATATGGGATCTGATCCCGGTCGAACACAAAATTTCTCTCGATTTCATCGAAATCGGAAATTTCATAAAGCTCTCTCTCTGTACTGACATCCGGCGTCCGGATCTCCCTGTCGCGCACGACCGCCACCCTGTACTGATCCGTCGAAGGATTCAACATATACCAGTGCCGCATCCTGTCGGCCCGAAATCCCAGGAACATCCTGTACAGCGGGATCGCCGTATGCGGATCATCCCCGACTCCGTTATTGTATCTGCAGCCGGACAGCCCGTTGGCACGCCTTTCCAGCTCCACGCCCAGCATCTTTTCATTGTCATGCAGATCGTTCACCTTCCAGAAGCTCCCCCAGATATCTCTTCTTTCAGGATCTGCCGAGGAGTACAGGAAGCCTGATATCGCCTCTATACTCCCTGTTTTTCTGTCGATCGCGATAATGATATTCACCTGTTCCCCGTCGCAGAACTCATACTCAAAGTATTCTCTGTCAAACGACAAAATATGTCCTTTTCTCCAGACTTCACCGATAAACTCCATAACGGCTTCAATCTCATCGCGGCGTGCCAGCCGGATCTCGTATCGCTCGTCAAACCGATTCATACCTTCCGTCCTTCCGTATCCACATACTGCGCCGCAATTTTTCTTCGATCCATCTTGCCGTTCTTGGTCAGCGGAATCTGCTCCACCCGAATGTACTGCCCCGGTATCATATGAGGCGGCAGACTCTTCTCCAGGAAATGCCTGACCTGCTCCCCGTCGCTCTCTCCCGCATAAAACAGGACAAGCCGCTGTCTCTCTTCCATGAAAACGCAGCATGCCCGCTCCACACCCTCGGCCCGGTTCGCATAAAACTCGATCTCGCTCAGCTCAATCCTGTGTCCCAGATACTTGATCTGCGCGTCGCTCCGGCCGATATAGCACAGGTCGCCTTTCTCATCATAGCGCGCCAGATCGCCGGTTCTGTACATCTTCTCCTCATATAAGGAATTGAACGGATTGCGCACAAAGCGCCTGGCAGTCTCCGCCTCGTCGCCGTAATAGCCGAGGGCCAGCGTGATGCCCGCCACACAGATCTCTCCCTGCTCTCCGGGCTTCTGAATCAGCCTGTCCTCCTCGCCCGCCAGATATACCTTCTCATTGCGAAAAGGTTTCCCGATCGGTATGCCGTCCGCGTAATCGTTCGCCGCATCCAACACATAGTAAGTGCAGTTGCAGGTAATCTCCGTAGGACCGTACAGATTCACATACGTCGCATCCGGAAGGAACTGCCGCCAGATCGCCAGATGTCTGACCGGCATGACTTCGCCGCTGAACATAATCTTTCCGATCGTCTCAGGGACCTTATAGTAAAACGCCTTCATGGTCGACAAAAAGCACATCGCGCTGACCGCCCAGATGATCGTCGTCACCTTTTCCTCGCAGAGGTAATCCATAATATCCTTGGGCTTCGTAAAATACTCCCTCGGTATAATCACTAACGTCGCCCCCACGGCGGCGCAGGAATAGATATCCTTCACGGACACATCAAAATCATAGGGAGCCTGGTTTCCGACCACATCCCTGTCCGTAATGGAAAAGGTCTCAACAAACACATCTATGAAATCGACCACGGACAGATGCCCCACCATAACGCCTTTGGGCTCGCCAGTCGTCCCACTGGTAAAATTGACATACAGCGGATCCTGACAACACATACCCTCCCGCACGCACCGCAGCTTCTCCTCATCCGGCTTATGCCTCATCAGCGCGATATCCATCACCTGCCGATCGGGAAACAGGCGTCCGGCTTCCTCCCGATGTTCACTGTCCGTCAATATATACCGAGTCCCCAGCTTCTCCGCAATCTTCCGCAGACGACTGTCGGGCTGCCCGAGATCCAGAAAGGTATAATAGCAGCCGGCGCGGGCGATTCCCCAAAGAGCGCACGTCGTCTCCACACTCTTCACCGCATAGATCGCAACGGATTCATGATGGCAGCCGGCCTCCAGAAGCTCTGTGGCGATCTCCCCGGCTCTCGTATTGAGCTCCGCATATGTAATCCTGCCGTGGATATCCACCACTGCAGTCTTGTCCGCATACCGGCGCGCAGAGCGCTCCAGATAGTCTATGGCCAAATAGTTCATATTTTAGCACGCCTTCCTCACTAACGCTCATTATATCATAAATCGGTGATTTGTCCATACTGCCCGCGCCGGTGATCCCGCACGCCTCTGCACATAGCCTGCACCATATTACCTCTCCCGCTGATTCCCCAGATCAGCGCCCACGCTATCCTGTTGCAGACAAAATACAGGAGAAACAGCGGATATCTCCCGCCTCGGAAGCAGACATCCCGCCGATGCAAAAAATTACACAGAAGCCAGTTCCTCGTAATATAATAAGCGTTCTCCGGCCTCTCATTGCCGAGCGTCGAGCCGTTCACCTTGTGATACACCTTCGCTCCCGCGCAGTAGCGGATCCGGATTCCCAGCCGCGCCGCCCGCATACTGTACTCCGTGTCCTCATAGTACAGGAAGAAACGCTCGTCGAGAAACCCCGTCTTCTCCACGATCTTACCGGACAGGAACAGGGCACAGCCGTTGGCGAACCCGCAGTCCTCATCTCTGTCATAGCACCCTTCGGCACGCTCGTTCAGTCCTCTCTGGACGGCCTTGCGCACGACGGGCGTAAAGCTGCCGCCCGCACACCAGAGTTTCTCTCTGTCGTCCGCATACAGAATCCTGGGAACCACAATACCCCCTGTCTGCAGATGACAGCGGTACATGCGCTCTATCGCGTCCGGCGCAATCTCCGTATCATTGTTTAGCAGCAGATAGTAGGAGATTCCCTGTCGCATGGCGAAGCGGATGCCCTCGTTGTTCGCCCTGGAGAATCCGTAATTTCGATCCAGCGGGACGATCTGTACGCGCCCCTCCTGCGCCCAGTTCTCCTCAAGAGCCTCCAGAGAGCCGTCCGTGGATGCGTTATCCACCACGATGACTGTGAGCCTGTCTGCGATCGTGCTGCACAGCAGGGAGCCGATGCATTTGTCATTGTATCGTTTTCCGTTATAGTTTACCAGAATAACAGCAATTTCTTTTTCCATCGTCGATACCATTTCCCAGTTTTTCCTGCAGCAATGTCAGATATTGCCCGGCCAGCCTGCGGGAATCGTATCTGCCCGGGTCCATCTCTTTGCTGTGATTTTCCGGGTGCTCCATCGCTCTGAGCCACGCCTCAGCGTCATAGGGATCCGACACATAGTTTGCCTTGTGCTGTGTCACTTCCGGTATGCTCGCCCTGTCCGTCGTAATCACAACTGTCCCAAAAAGCATTGCCTCCACCGGCGGCATTCCAAATCCTTCGAATACACTGGGAAAGAGGAAGGCCCTGCAATGCTGATACAGCGTATTGCGCTCCGCGTTTTCCACATAGCCCGTCAATGTCACGTCGCTCTCCAGCCCGTTTTCCCGTATCTGCCGCTCCACATCGCTTCTCGCCGCGCTGTTCACCCCGGAAATCAGCAGTCTGTGAGGCAGCTCCATATCCCGCTCCCTGATCAGCCGCATCACTTCCAGCAGTGTGCCGAGATTCTTATGTGGAATCATTTGTGATACCGTATAATAGAAGCCCTGCTCCTCCACTCCATAGCGCTCACGCAGAACGGAGAAGGGAACCGTCTGCCCTCTGTCCGCCACGATCGGATTGTAGATCGTCGTGATTCTTTCATCCGGCAGGCGGTATCTGGTTTGAATATCTTCCTTTACCCAGTCCGAGATCGCTATGATATGCGTGGAGAAATGCGTGTCCAGCCACCAGCACAGCCTGGAATATGCCACTTCATAAAAGGGGTGATATTCCGGATAATGCGCGGCCTGTAAATCGTGTATTGTATTCACATATCTGACGCCGCCGTTGCAGAGCGGTCTGCAGTACACCGGGCTAAAGCATCTTGTTATCCCGTTTTTTTTGAGAAAACGGTTCTCAAAAAAAAATTGCCACAAAATACGCTGGCCGATGTGCGCGGAGACCACGTTCGTCTCCAACAGCGCAAAGCGCCGATCCTCCGCATAATGAACAAACGTATCGCGATTGTCCTGAGACACCAGCAGGACAAAACAGAAGTCTTCTCCCAGCCGGCAAAGTCCGTCCAGCAGGTTCCTGATATAAGATTCTGTTCCTCCCACCTGACCTGGCCTGAGCCAGAGCAGATCAACCGCAATTTTTTCCATCTCGCAATTCATCCTCCAATTCCCGGATCCGCTTCTCCATCATGCCTAATTCCTGAATCAGCGTTTTGATCTTAAACTGCTGCCT
Organism: uncultured Lachnospiraceae bacterium; assembly: GCA_947586255.1. Lineage (GTDB taxonomy): Bacteria > Bacillota > Clostridia > Lachnospirales > Lachnospiraceae > UBA3282. Next base: position 23,200 of record CANPXP010000002.1, read on the forward strand.
GGATGCGATCGAGGTGAGCGTCATCAGAATCATAAAAATAAACGCGATGCACAGGATATAGAGGCCGTTCATATTGCTCTCGATACCAAACATCCTGACGAAGCTCACCAGAAGCTCCGGAAAATAGATCATGACGCCCATGACTACCCCCGCCGCCAGCCAGACCAGGGTATATTTGAGCTCCAGCATTTTTCGCTTCAGATAATACAGTATGATGATAAAATAACAGATTACCGCAACAGACAGCGTAATCTGCAGCGTATGTGGAATCATTTCTGCCTCCTTACTCCGAAGCTCAGTCTCCGGATCAGCATCGCAAGCGTCACTTTGATCATATAGTAAACGGACCGCTTCAGCGTGATGGAACTGGTTCCCTGTATGCGTTCCCGCATGACCACGGGATATTCTCTGATCTTCCCGCCGTGTACGGCCGCAATCACCATCGCCTCCGGCTCCGGATAGTCCGCCGGATAATCCTCCGCAAAAATCCTGATAAATCTCCTGTTGACCAGGCGGTAACCGCTGGTGATATCCCGCACCCGCACTCCCGTCAACACGAATCCCAGCACACTCAGGAACCGGATTCCCGTCCTGCGCAGACCAGAGGATTGAAAGCCCTCTCTCTTGACGAAGCGAGAACCGATGACGCAGTCTGCCTGCTGCTCTCTCATATACTCAATCATGCCTGCCAGATAAGAGACATCATGCTGCCCGTCCCCGTCGATCTGCACCGCCAGTTCATAACCGTTTTCCCACGCGTATCGGTAACCTGTCTGCACGGCGCCGCCGATCCCCATATTGACTGGCAGATTGAGCACCTGATAACGGCGCTCCGCGCACACCTGCTTCGTCGCATCCGTGGATCCGTCGTTGACGATCACATAATCGTACTGCGGATAATCAGTGATCAGTTCGTCGATCACCCGCTCGATATTTTCCGCCTCGTTGTAGGCGGGGATAATAATCAGCACCTTGTCTTCCATTGCGGCAGCCGTCTCCTTCCGGGCCAGTGTATCAGATGAGTTCCTCATACTTCCGCCGAACAGCCTTTCCGTTTACAATTTCATAGATATCGTCGCAGTTTTTGATAGTCGTCAGGCGATGCGCGATAATGACCAGCGTCATCTTGCCGTGTAGCGCGTCGATCGCCTCCATGACAGCCTTTTCCGTCTCATTATCCAGCGCCGAAGTGGCTTCGTCCAGGATCAGAATATCCGGATCGTGATACAGGGCTCTGGCGATACCGATTCTCTGCCTCTGCCCGCCGGACAGCCGCACGCCCCGATCTCCCACCTCCGTGTAGATCCCCTCGGACAGCGTTGACACGAAATCGGCCAGCTCCGCCTTTTTCAGCGCATCCCACACCAGCGCCTCATCTATCTCCTTCTCCTCTATCCCAAACGCCACGTTTTCACGGACGGAAGCGTCCGAGAGATAGATGCTCTGCGGCACATAGCCGATGCTTCTGCTCCATATGCCGGGAATCCTGCGGATATTGATATCGTCCATCAGGATCTCGCCCTGACCCGGCGTCAGCACACCCAGAATCAGATCCGCCAGCGTGGACTTGCCCGCGCCGGACTCCCCGACGAAGGCGACCGATCTTCCCTTGGGGATCTCGAGACTCAGATCATCCAGGACATTTTTCTGATCCGCATTGTATGCAAAGGTGAGATGGCGTATATGGATGGCTTCCCTGAAATTCCTGCCCTGATATTTCGTCTCGTCCTCCGCCTCCACACTGAAGAATTTGTCATGAAACCGGCGGGCCTCTATCAGGTTCTCATAGACCGCATCCAGACTGGACAGGGCACTGGTGATCGTGTTGACGGACATGGAAACCTTGCCAAGAGCCGGCAGTATACGGAAAGCCCCGATGGCAAAAGCTGCCAGCACGGCCACAAAGTTCTGCGGGTCCGTGAGATTCACGATCCGGACGCCCAGGATCGCCATAATCCCCGTAACGCAGACGGCCTCGATGATATACGCGGGGATCTCACTGCCGATTCCCTGCACGACCAGCGCGTTCTGCTGTCTGCTGACATTCTCCTCATACTCCCTGATAAAATATTTCTGCTTGCGCATCACCAAGACTTCCTTAATTCCCTGAAACGCCTGCAGAAGCGCCTTGGAGGCCCGGATGTTGTACGTTCTGATGCGAACGCCCGCCCGCTCCATCTGTCTCCTGAAGAATACGACGATGAGCAGCAGACACAGAATGGCTGACAGCAGAACGCCCACCGCAATCTGCCAGTCCTTGCAGCACATGTAAATGCCGATGAACAGCACCGTAAACATCTGGACAATAATCTGCAGGAGCGCATTGATAATATTGTACAGATAGCTCACATCTCCGCTGACGCCCTGGATCAGTTCGTTCACATTCTGCCGCAGGAAAAAGTCATATCCTCTGTTCATATAGGACTGCATCATATAGACGGAACATTCCCGTCTCACCTTGCAGGAATACTTGTTTTTGACCCAGCTGAGAAAAATAAAGTACAGATTCTTGAAAAGGTAGACGCAGACCACCGCAGCCACTACGGAAATAACCAGCTGCTCATTTGTATGAATCCCCAGGGCATCCGTTGCCCGCTTGATATAGGGAACCGCAAAGAGCTGTTCCGGCTGCAGCAGGGCATTGACCAACGGCACGACGACGGAGACGCCCAACATCTCCAACGCTGCCGCGAGAGCCGAGCACAACAGGACGCCCACGCCCAGTATTTTCTGGCCGCGGGTCAGAATCCGCCATAATTTACAGAATATCTCGGTTGCTTTTTTCATCATACGTCCGTCCTTCTTTGGGCAAACCATTTGTTCCACAATTTCTTTCCATATTCCTTCCACAGCTGCAGCAGCAGCAGGAAATAGGCGATATAGAAAATGCCGAAATTATACACCACATATCTCTGCAGTCCGATAAACACAACGGATATAATGGCCACCATGCAGACGTTCACGGTCAGAACGGCCGTCATAAATTCCGCATAAGCGCGGTCCACTTTTCTGTCCTTATACGCCCATACCGTCAGAGCGATTGCCGAGACATACGCAAACAGCGTATACAGATGACACAGAACATAAATCTCCTCGATCTTAAAGAAAACCGTGAAGATAAAGGGCTGAGCCATCAATAACAGCGTGTGGTACAGGAATCTGCCGAAATGCGCCCCAAGCAGCGTAAGTCCGATCTGCAGGCGGCTGTCTCCCATACTCGCCGTCAGCGCACCTGTCAACAATCCGATTTTGCCGACGCCGCCCTCAATATCCTGCCACATCCACAAGCCGGGGCTGGCATATGCATATCTGGCGCGGTCGCCGTCCACAGCCGCGTAGTAGGCAAGGAACCTCTCTCTCTGCGCCTCATCCGCAAAGAGTTTATAATCCTCATAATCCGCCTCATACATTCCTTTGGAGAAGATCAGCGTCGCATACTGCCCAGACAGCGTCGCCCCGGCGACAGCGGTATCGATCTCTATCGCTGCCGCTTCCTCTTCCGTCATTCCGGCCGCGGCCGCATTCTCCGCCGCCTCCTGCTTCATCTGCATATTTTCCCGCATCGCCTTGTAGCTCGCGACGCCCCGCGCTGTCATCCACACACCGGCCACGCAGATCAGCAGGCAACCCGCCAGACCGACGACCGCTCCCGGGATACACTTGCCTCGCTTTTCACGGCATCTCATAACCACAATATAAAAAAACGCGATACCGGTCACGCCGAACAGCAGCTGCAGCTGTGATCTGGTAGACGCCAGGAGCAGTGTCACGCCAAAGAGAAGCGCCTCCCACCGGAAACGTCTGGTCCAGACCGTTTCCAAAAGCACTGCCATAAACAGATAGTACAACCCATAGGCGATCCCTTCCGTGGCGATCCGTTTGGGCGTCATGCACTCCGGCAGATCTGTAGTAAACGGCAGAAGTGCCATGAGATAAATGCAAAAGCTCTCCCAGTATTTCAGATGAAACCTTCTGTGAAGGAGCGCTACAAATATCTGGACGCAGACTGCCGAGAGCGCCGCCTGCCCCACCGCCGCCGCGTACAGATACGACTCCTCCCCGAACAGCAGTCTGAACACCTGCAAAAAGAGCGGATACACGGGCATCACACCCTCCACATATCCGTCAAAGCTTGTATAGCTCCAGCTGTCGTCAAACAGCACATATCCGCCCGCTCCCGGAAACAGGAATACCGCCATAGAACACAGAAACAGCACCGCCGCAAACAGCCGTCCGGCAGTTCTGTCATCCATGCGACTGATACGCCCTTTCACCTCAGTTCCCATACGTCCGCTCCTCTTTGGTCCTACTCATCAAAAACCTCTTCCCTGCGCTTCTGTGTCACACGTCCGTCCTCCACCGCGTAGATGATGTCCGCATTTCTGATGGTCGTCAGCCGATGAGCGATGATAATCATCGTTTTCATGCCCTGCAGGCGCTCAATCGCCTCCATGACCGCCGCCTCCGTATCGTTGTCCAACGCGGACGTCGCCTCGTCCAAAACGAGAATTTCCGGATCGTGATACAGTGCTCTGGCAATCCCGATTCTCTGTCTCTGCCCACCGGAGAGCCGGACACCTCTGTCTCCCACAATCGTGTCCAGGCCATAGGCCAGACTGTCCACAAACTCGGACAACTGCGCTTCATCCATCGCCTGACGCACCGCATTCTCGTCGATCTCTTTCTCATCGACGCCGAAGGCGATATTGTTCCGGATCGTGTCATCCGACAGGTAGATGACCTGCGGGATATAGCCCACCTGCGACCGCCAGGTCTTCGGCTTCTCAAAGACATCCAGGCCGTCCGCCGTCACCCTCCCTGTCTGTGGTGTCAAAAGCCCCAGAATGATATCCACCATAGTCGTCTTGCCTGCACCGGAAGCGCCGATGAATGCCACCGTCTTTCCTTTGGGAATGCTGAAGTTCGCATCCCGGATAACAGGCTCGTCCGTATCCGGATAGCAGTAAGTCACATGTTCAATACGAACATCTCCCTGCAGCCGCCAGTCCTCCCGCACCTCGGCGTCCTGCTTTCCGACATAATCCTCGATTTCCCGCAAATCATGATAGATCAGATCGACGCTCGGCAGCGCATACAGAATACTGGTTGTGTACTCATTCAGCTTGCCGACGCTCGGCATCAGCCGAAACGCCGCCACCGCGAATATGCCGAGCTGCGGGATGAAGTAGGCGAAATCCGCCTCACCGAAAAACATCTTCACGACAATCGCCAGCAGCAGGCCTGTCATGCAGATCGCCTCCACCACATACTTGGGCAGAATGGAGAGCGTCCTGCTGATCCAGAGTCCCCGCGCATATTTCTCGTAATACTGCTCATATTCCCTGCTGAAAAAAGCTTCCCGACCCAGTATCTTAATTTCCTTGACGCCTCCAATGGACTGATTCATCCACTGGAAAATCTTCTCCCTGTAGCCCTGGTTCTCCCGCCCCAGCCTGCTGGCATACTTCTTGGTGAAAACCAGGAACCCGCCGGCACAGGAGATCAGCAGCCCCAGTATAATCACCGTGATGGACTTACTGACAATGAACAGATAAATGCCCATCACAGTGCACACGGTGATCTCCGTGATCAGCTCCAGTCCATACATGATGACCTGCACGAAATAATTGGTATCCTCCTGCAAGCTTCTCTGCAGAGTCGCTATATTCTTGTTCAGATGAAAGGTGTACGGCTCCTTCATATAGGTCACAAGCAGCCTTGTGGACAGCCGCCGCTGTGTGTCGTAGGAAAACCGGAAAAAGTTGCTGCGAAGCGTGATCAGATAGACGTTCTTGACAATATAAATAACAATAATGCCCGCCGAAATCGCCGTCAGGAACCCTCTCGTACTCTGAAAGTGGAACAAATCATAAAAATATTTCAGGTACCATGTCTCCTGAATCCTTGTCAGATTGGTGATAATATTGATATACGGATTGAAGGCTGCGACGCCCAGTAACTCCAGAAAACTGCCGATTATGACTGCCAGCAGGAGAATGGCGATCTTTCTCTTATCCTTTTTGTCAAATATATAACCCAGCTTCTTAAGCAGCCCTGTCGTCTCTCCCTTAATCATACTCCCGTATCCTTCCTGTTTCGCCCGCGGTATTGTCCGCCGCCGCAGTCACCTTTTTCTATTCTACCGCAAACCGGCATAGATTGCCACCGCTTCTTCGTTTCTCCATACTCCGCCCCGAATACCCGCCTCTCTACAGCCATGCCCGCACCTGCGCCAGATACTCTCCGTACCCAGCCGCCTCGTTGGCCTGCTGCCCGACGATCTCATGTTTCGCAAGCGGCGTCTTATCAGGCGCTTTGCTCAGATACCATTCATACTCCATATCCAGATTGCCGATATCCAGTACCCGGTATCCGTCCTGAAACAGATCGCGGGCAATAAATTTGGCTGCCACGCCCACGGACAACAGAAAAAGTCTGTCCTTATCGTACTGCCTGCATGCGTCCAGGATCCGATCCAACGCACCGTACGCATCCTTCGGCGGACATATGATGCGCTCCACACTGCTGGCGAGAGAGAGCAGATCGTTCCCGACGCCGTTGTGGGTCTTCGTCCCCTCCACAACGACCACATCCTTGTCCTTCCAGATCCTTCTGATCTTGTCGAACCAGCCGCCGCACGGGCTCTTATCCTCCGCGAAGTAATAACATCTGGACACAAAAGTCGAGCCGTATATTCTGTCCGCGTTACAGTATCTCGCATAAACGCCGCGGCAGAAGAGAAAATGATCGCGCCAGAACTGCCTGCTCGCCCGGCGGTGATCGTCCAGCGTGCGGAAGATATCCGGAATGGTCACCATCAGACCGTCATACCGGTACGCCAGAATTTCCCGCAGTCCCGCGCTGATCTCCGGCGCTGCCTTCTGCAGCACCAGATCGCCGCCCTTGATCATCACGATCTCGCCGTCCCCGAAGCGCACCATACTCTTGTCCGTGTACAGAAGCTCGTCCAGCGTTTCGTCGATCGGCATCACGCGCACGGAGGTTTTCAAAATTCCCTTCTCATACAGAAAATATACGGCTGCCGCCAGCGTATCTTTTATCAGGTTTTTCATATACCTTCCTTCTGAATCTTTTTCAGTATCTCCATGATCCCGTCGTAATATTGCCGAAAAGAATATTTCTCTTCCACGGCGCGATATCCCGCCGCGCCCATCCGTCTGACCGCATCCCTGTCCGACACGAGAAGCTCCAGTTTCCTGCAGAAATCCTCCCCGTCGCAGTCCCGGAACTGATAACCGGTCACGCCGTCCTCCACATAGCAGGCGGTTCCGTTTTTGTCGCCGCAGATCACCGGCAGGGAAAAGCCCATGGCCTCCAGCTGGGACACCGAGGCCGGTTCCCTGGTGCTGGGAATCACGAAGATGTCGGCTGCCGCATATTCGGCATCCATGTCTCTTCTCGGCACGTTCGTCTTGACTGTCACACAGTCCTCCAGCCGATGTTCCTTCACATAGGCCGTCACCTGCGCATGATGCTCCTTCTGCAGCCGCCCCGTCGCCTCCCCGATCAGTGTAGCCCGTATCCTGTACGTCCGGCGCAGCTTTTCCACGGCCTCCAGCAGCATCAGGTGGTGCTTCCTTGGCTCATATTTGCCCACACACAGAATATGGACCGTATCGCCGGCAAAATATTCTCTCTGCGCCGGACCGAGTTTCGCCTCCGCCACGAAGGGAATATAAAAATCATTTTCCTTCACTGTCACGCCGGGCTTCTGTATGCCATAGACAGGCGTCATGCGCATTCTGGGGGACAATCTGGCCACCAGCCTGTGCGCGAAGTCCGTCTTCTCCGGCTCCGACAGATACGGACTCTGATTATACAGAATGCACGGATAACCGCGCCGTCTGCAGCACAGATACGCGGCCATCGAATACACAGATTTCTCCCGCAGTATCACCACATCCGGCCGGAACGCCCCGATCAGCTTCCACAGCTTCCGCACAGGCGGAAAACCATGCTTGATCTTAAAAACATTGGCGTCTAGATCCCTTCTGTGCAGCACATTGACATACAGCCAGTCAAAAGCCCTGTACCACAGAGAATATCCAAGCACAACGGGCTGCACACAGTCGTAATCCTCTATAATCGCCGTGTAATGACTGATGAAACACACCTCATGTCCGTGCTCCGTCAGCCCCTTCATAACGGCCATCTGATTCGTGTGATAGCGCGGGGCTATATACAGGAATTTCATGAAACCGCTTCTCCTTTAAGGCGTCTCGCAGGCAGATCACTCAGGCAGCGCGTCCTGTTCGTCCACCGTCTCCTGCGTGTACGTGTCAAAAGCGCCGGTATTTTCGTTCCGCGCAATCATCTTAGCGAAAGGATCCGTATAGGAAAGCGCACACACAGCGATTGTGAGCGCCGCACAGACAAGCATCTGCCTGCGCATACGCTTAGCCTGTCCACTCTCCGGACCAGCCTGTGCATAAGCCGCCCGCTTCTCCAGAAGAAAACCCCGCCACTCCCCGTAGCCGCATACGGCGAGAGGCAGCAGCAGCGGAAAATAGAGAATCGCATAGAGTCCCTCCGCCTCCCAGAAAATATGGAACAGGAATCCGCCCACAAAAGCGAGCGGCAGCAGCGTCTCCTCCAGAGAGCTCTTCTTCCGGCGCAGAACGGCATAGAGGAACACACCCGCCAGTATCCAGGTATGTAGCAGGTTCACCCACAGTGTATACAGATACCTGCCCCTGCCCTCAAGGAGCCACGCAAGTCCGTCCTTGCCTTTTCTCTCCCCCAGAATCCACAGCGACTGAAACGTCGGATTGTTCCACTGGGAAGATATCTTCTTGACGAAAAAGCTTATGCTAGTGCGAAGGTCTTTCGGATACCCGGCCACGATTCTCCGAATCTCTGCCATGACGGCCTCCGAGGTTCTGTCGTAATCGTAATCGTTCTCTATAAAGACGCCGTTGTTATAACCGTTATACCAGCCCGGCGCCGCCTTGCCGTCCTGCAGTCCCATGGCGATCCACGCCGTCATGGGAATCCCCCGCACGCTGTTCCCCTGATTGACGCTTCTCACATAGGCGTCCACGCCCCACCTGCCGGCGGCAAAAAAGACGAGAAGCGCTGCGATGAGCGCGCACCTTGCCAGCGCTTTCCCCAAGCCCTCTTTCCTTCGGAGCCCGTTCCACAACCCAAGCAGCTGACAGATAATCTGGGCGATCATAAAGATCATATAGTTGGACTTCACCACCGTGGCGATTCCCATGCTCAGTCCGCACAGCAGCAGCTGCCACCACTTCCCATCCCTGTCATAGCACAACATCATATAGAATGACAGCAGCGCAAACGCCATGCCGACCACCGTGCCGTACAGAAACGTTGCATACAAAAGCCAGGGTACAAAGAGCAATCCGACAACGGCCGTCGCGAACTCATATACCTTGCCCTTGTCCGCCCAGAGCATGCCCGCCATCTTTGCAAAAAGATAGTAAGACATCGCGATCCAGAGGCAGTTGACAAGCTGAAAAGCAACATAATTCCCGTCTCCGAACACATAGGTGAGAAGTCTGAAATAAGTCACCGCCCCGATCTGAAAAGGGAAGACATGCAGATAGTCTCCGGGCTCAAAATCGGAATAGACATGATGATTCAGTCTCAAGGCCGCCTCGATGACATGCATCTGATCGTACTTGGGATAATACTGTCCCGCCATCACGAACGCCGCCGCCAAGATCCCGGCTGCAGCGCACACAATCAGTCCGAAGTACTTCCCGCGGATCTGTCTGCCGGAGTTCTTCCGTTTCACTTTTACCAGCACAAACGAGAAGGTGGAAAATACAACAATATGTTGTAAAAAGAAATCCCGGATATAGAATGTGTGCTCTGTGTTGATTTCCTCGACTCCCGAAGCCGTGTTGTAACGATATCCTCCCAGATAGCAGCTGCTGAAGATACTCGCCAACAGCAGATAACCAACAATCACAGCAAACAGAATCCATACGGCTCTGCGCATCAGCTCCGGCAGGGATATCTTTTTATCGACGCTCGACATACTTGTTCTCCTTCAAACTGTATTTGCCGCCCTTCAAAAATTTATGCCGGATGACCCACCAGGCGGGCACCCAGATATATTTGTGCATGGCCGGCGATGCGCTTCCGATCATCCAGCAGTTCCTGTCGCAGTGCTTCGTACGCTCACGGACCTTCTGCGCCTGTTCGGAATTCCACAGCTCGTCCCAGCTCTGCTCTCTCAGATTCCCCATAACGGCTTTCTTCTCCATGCCGTTGCAGGGAATGACATCGCAGAACGGATCGATGAAGAAAGCGTTCCTGGACATGTCGCAGGGCAGAAGCCGCTTGTTGCCGTAGATATAATTGATCAGCCCGTGATTGAAATAAGCGCGGAACCACTTCTTGGGAGAATTGCTCCGCAAGAGCTCGTTGATGAGCTTCTCAAAATTCTGCGCCACCTTGTACTTATCGTCGATCTTGTTGTCCGTCTTGCGAAAATAAAAAGAATTGTGCAGCGTCGCCGTGGCAAATTCCATTCCCATATCGTTGGCGATATTGTAGAGCGGCACCAGATCCTCGCAGTTCATATCCTGCACCGTCATGCCGAAACCCACGTCCGGATGTCCCATCTCCACCAGCGTCTTTAAAGTGTTGTAACCCCTGTTAAAGCCGTCTGGGATTCCTCTGATCGCATCGTTCGTCTCCTGCAGCCCCTCGATGCTGATGCGGATACCGACCCTGGGGAACTCTTTGCACAGCGCGATGATTCTGTCCGTAAAATAACCGTTTGTGGAAATGACGATTCTGTCGGATTTTCTGTACAGTTCCCGCACAATATCGGGCATGTCCTGCCTGATGAAGGGCTCGCCGCCGGTGATGTTGGTGAAGGCCATCTCAGGCAGCTTCTTAATCTCCTCCAGCGTGATCTCCTCCTCGGGTCTGGTGGGATCCCTGAAGCAGTCGCACATATTGCAGCGGGCATTGCACCGGTAGGTCACGATGACTGTGCCGTATAGGGTTCGTCTGGACATAAGAACTCCTCTCTGTAAGCGCTTCTTGCTCATTTATGTGTATACTTTCCTCACTATTTTATCACAATATTCCTCTACTGTGTCAAAATTTATATGCCGGCAGTTCTCCTTGTAACGGCGGCAGCGCTCGGGATCGTTCCAGAGGGCGCGGATATGCTCTGTCAGCTCCTGCGCGTCGCCGCCGCGGAACAGCTCTCCGGTTACGCCCGCCTGCACCAGTTCCGGCGCTCCTCCCAGATCGGAGACAAGCACGGGTGTGCCGTACATCTGGGATTCCATGACGGAGAAAGGACAGTTCTCGTACCACTCGGAAGGATATACGCTGAAGCGCGCCCTCGCAATCAGGTCGCGCAGCTTTTCCCCGGCCACGAACCCCCTGTTCTCCACGTTGGCTGCCCCGTTTACCTCCGCTTCCAAAGGCCCGGTCCCGGCAAAGACAAAGGGGATTTCCGGCAGCGCCCGGCAGGCTTCCAAAAGCGTCCGCGTGCCTTTTTCCTCCGCGAAGCGCCCAAAATACAGGACATATCCGTCCTCCGCGCCATCCCCATACCGCATCTCATCCTTCTCGATAAAGTTGTGCATCACCACCGTCTTATCCGCCAGCAGCGGATCGGTATCCAGCTGTTTTTTCATGAACTCGCTGGGACAGACGATCACGTCCACCATGCCGTAGGTCCGGCGTTTCGCGTAGAATTTCGCCTCGACCGTGCCGAGCAGACTTTTGATACGGGAATTATGGATACAGCGGTTCCTGCTGCACTGCCTGTAATCCCCGCCGCGACAGGCGAAGCAAATCCTGCCCGTCGCCGGAACGCGCATCATGTGGTTGGGGCAGACCCACTGATAGTCATGGGCGGTGTAGACGATCCGCACTTTGGCGCCGTGCTTTTTTTCATAGTCGCGAACAGCGTAGATCACGGAGGGGGTCAACTGGAAATTGATGTTGTTCAGGTGCACCACATCCGGCCGGAAATCTTCCAGCACGAGCCGCATTTTCCTTCGAGCTTCCGCTGAATAGACGATACGGAACGGATACAGCAACTTCCCAAGTCCGCCGCCGTGAAAATCCATATCCGACGTATAGACTTCCGCGTGGTTTCCCACAATCCTGCCCTCGTGCTCCATGCCGAAATACTGCACTTCGTGCCCCATTTTCTGCAGCTGTTGTCCCAGCTTGAAAATATAAGTTTCTGAACCGCCATTGGGATACAAAAACTTGTTTACCATCAGAATCTTCATCATTACATCCCTTATATTGCTATATATTATATATATCTAAGGTTCCTTTTCGGATTACTTACGTCTCGCACAGCAAAAAACTGTGTCCTCGTAGACAGGCACCTGGCGCCGATAAACCCAACCAGTATACTTGTTGCTCCACTCCGAATAGAGCGCGCTGTCATATGCGGGCATGTCCACCAGTTCCGCGCCGTCCTCCACCTCCATTGAGCCGATCTCTTTCCCGTCGACGATAAACGTGACTGTGTGCGTCTGGCCGTTGTTCGGTATCGGAAATGCCTCGTGCTCCACGCCCCATCTGTCACACAGCCAGTCAAGACGTCTGGCGATAAAATACTTCGTATAGCTTACGTTTGCGTCATAATCCAGATAACGCCATTCCTGCAGATCAAGCTTCTCCCAGTCGACCCAGCGGCAGTGATCCATGTCGACAGAGGCATGTATCATATCAACATACTCATCAATCTTCCGTCCCAGAAGGCTCTCAAAAAACGGCATGAGTCTTCCATATTTTTCCATCAGCCGCTGCTGCATCTCCGGCGTATCATATAATTTCGGATACCAGTCCAGATGATTCTCGATGTCAGTACAATTCTTCAAAACCGTATACTGATAATCATAAGCATTCCACGTATCGCATTCACCAAAGGCATTGTCATAATCCCAAATCGGTCCCGAGTACAGCTTATCATCATTTCGATCCTTATAGAAATACATACTGGTGATGCCTGTATCCATATCCAGCGAGATCTCATCCACCAAAAAACGCTTCACAAAGCTGTCTGCATCCAGATAATCCCACACTTCCGGCTGTCCGTTCTGCACCAACCGTTCTATATTTTCCACATAGTCCTGAATGTACTGCACCTGCTCTCTCGAGGCGTGCTGGGGTGATTTAATCACAAATTTATTTTTGTTGAATGTCTCAAATCCGCTGCTGTCAAGCTTATAATAATTCCCAAACTCTTTCTCAATCAGATATCCTCCCGTGATATTATTGCCGTTTTCGATCAGATATCCCTTATTCTTCCCCCCCCCACTTCTATATCGGGCCGCCGAGTCTATATCCGCATTATAGCCTCTGTTCTCTTTTTCCATATCCACAATCTCTACTCTACCCTGCCCAACGGAAACGGATTCGGTCAGCAAATAATTGCCCGCGTACTCTCCATTCAGATACAGATCCACCCATGTGCCCTGCGGACTGTAGGCGAATTCCAGCTCCTCCGCCAGATCCATCGCAATTTTATTATTCAATTTGCTGCCTTCGTTCCACAGTGAAAGCAGGTTCCACTTATTCCCCTTCTCCAGTCCGCACAACGGATATGGTTCTGTCAGTTTAATCGTATACGGCTTCTTTACAAAATTCCAACTGCTGTTACCGCGTCCGGATATCCGCTCCAGCGCCCCCTGATACTCTGTGTTTCCATTCTGATCCACGACGCTGATCGCCCCTGTCTCCTCACGCTCCTTATCCGCATCCAGATACTCCATGCTGCCGCTTGCCGTATCGATAAAGATTGCGGGTATATTTTCTGACTCCATAAAAGCGACCGTGTACGTGTGCGTCTCATGCGCTTCATCCGTAACCTGCAGCTCATAGGCGCGCTCATCCTCCCAGGTGAACACATCGCCCTCTTCCATCGGCTCTCCGTCGATCCGGAGACTGTTCGCGCCGAGGTCTCCCACCATGAATCTTTGTCCCTGCACAAATGAAGGAAGGAAAAAATAACCGCTTCCATCCGCCTCATTCTGCCATAACTGCACCGTGTTTGCACTGTGTTCTGTATTTACGACAATACACGGAACCGGCTCTCCCCCCCCCAGAATTTTCAGGACTGTACTGCGCATCTGCATTTGCCTGTATCCAACGATTCCCAGTGTCATCATCAGAATTGCCAGCAACCCAAGTATGTATTTTTTACGCATATCTATTCTCCTGATTTTTAAAGCGCCCACACAGCCGGTTCAGCCTCTCGGCCGCACTGGGTCATCCCCATCTTGCGTTATAGAAACCCATGTCCTCATAGATTGGAATCTGCCATTGGTACTTCTCGCCGGTATACTGGTTTTCCCACCCCTGATAAACCGATTCGTCATATGCAAGAGGTTCTTTCAGTTCCGCTCCGTCAAGCACCTGCATCGTGCCGATCACACCTTCATAATTGGCAAAAGTGACCGTGTGCATCTGCCCGTTCGACGGCACGGCAAACTCCTCATGCGCCACACCCCATCTGTCACACAGCCAGTTGAGGCGCTTGGCGATAAAAAATTTCATATACTTGACGTTCGCCTCATATGTCGAATATTTTCCCATCGATCGAATCTTCTCATCCCTGCCCTCCCACAGGCGGCGGTCCATCGCAACGGAGGCGCTGATCGTTTCCGCATACTCATCGAGCCTCCGTCCAAGCATATCCTCAAAGAACGGCAGCACCTTTTCATACTCCCGGTGCAGACATCGCTGCAGTTCGGGAGTATCATACAGCCTCGCGTACCAGTCCAGACGATTAGGCTGATTGTCGCACAGCGCCAGTATCGTATACGTGTAATCATATCCCGGCTCTCCGTCCGCGTTGCTCTCGCCGAAGGAATTGTCATAATCCCACGCTGGACCGGAATACAGCTGATCATCGTCCCTTTCCTTGTAGAAATACATACTCGTAAGCCCCGCGTCCGTATTCAGAGAGATCTCATCTACCAGAAAGCGTCTGGCAAAGCTGTCCACATCCAGATAGTCCCACACTGCAAACTGGTCATTCTGCGCCAGCTGCTCAATATTTTCCACATAATCCCGAATATACTGAGCCTGCTCTCTGGAAACGTGCTGCGGCGCACTGATCGTAAACAGATTCCCCCGGGAAGTCGCGAAGCCTCCCGTTTCCGCCTCGTAGTGGTCCGGATGATCCTTCTCGATCAGATATCCGCCACTGACATTGTCGCCCGTCTCAATCAGATATCCCTTGCTGTCCTGTTCTTCATACCGTCCGGCATGATCGATATCCTTGTTATATCTCTTATTTTCCTGCTCCAGGCTGGCGATATCCACCCTGCCTTCCCCGACAGATACCGATTCCGTCAGAAGATAATTGCCCGCATAGTTCCCATTCAGATACAGATCCACCCATGTACCCTGCACACTGTAGGCAAGCCCAAGCTCCTCTGCCAGATCCATCGCCAGTTTATTGTCCAGCTTGCTGCCTTCCCGACACAGTGCAAGCAGACGCCATTTGTCTCCCTTGTCCAGCCCACACAGTGGATACTTCTCCGTCAATTTGATGGAATAGGGCTTTTTCTCATACTCCCAGGTCGAATTGCCGCGCCCGGATATCCGCTCCAGCGCTCCCTGATACTCTGTGTTTCCATTCTGCTCCACAACGCGGATATCCCCTGTCTCCTCGTACTCCTTGTCCGCATTCAGCTTCTCCATGCTGCCGCTCGCCGTATCGATAAAGATCGCCGGTATATTTTCTGACTTCATAAAAGCGACCGTGTACGTGTGCGTCTCATACGCTTCATCCGTAATCTGCAGTTCATAAGTGCGCTCATCTTCCCAAGTGAACACATCGCCCTTTTCCAGCAGCTCTCCGTCGAGCCGGAGACTGTTCGTGCCAAGGTCTCCCACCATGACCGTGCGGCGGCGCACACAGGATGGCAGGAAAAACCATCCCCTGCCATCTGTTTCATCTTGCCACAGGCTGACTTCATTGACACCCTGTTCCGAGTGCACGGCAATACACGGAACCGGCATTTCTCCTCCCTGAATTTGCAGAACTGTGTTGCGCATCTGCATCTGCCTGTAGCAGAGGATTCCCAGTGTCGTCATCAGAATTGCCAGCACTCCAAGTATATATTTCTTACGCATATCTATTCTCCTGATTTTTAAAGCGCCCACACAGCCGGTCCATCGCAGCGGAGGCGCTGATCGACTGCGCATACGCATCAATTCCATGATTCAGGAAAAAATAACCCCGCATAAAACCATTATTCCAATCTCGCATTGTAGTAGACTGCATCCTCGTAAACCGGCATCTGTTGTATATACTCCTCGCCGCTTTCTTGATTTCTCCAGCCGCAATAGACATCTTCATCATATTCCGGCTTTTCCAGTTCCTCTCCGTCCATCACTTCCTCAACGGCGACCACTCCCTCATCATTCAAGAAAGTGACCGTATGCATCTGCCCGTTGGATGGCGTCTGAAACAGCTCATGCTCCACGCCCCATCTCTCACACAGCCAGTTGAGCCGCTTCGCCAGAAAGAATTTCGTATATTTGACATTGTCGTCGAAAAATGAATATCTTCCCGACGACATCACCCACTCTCCCTCCGCCTCTTCAATACCGCTCAGCCAGCGCAGCCGGTCCATAGCTGCCGACGCGGATATGGTCCGGACATATTCGTCAATTTTATAATTCAGCAAATCCTCACAAAACGGCAGTATCCCGGCATACTCCTGCCGCAGGCGTTCCTGCACTTCCGGCGTCTCATACAATTTCACATACCAGTTCAGACGATTCTCATCCTGATCACAATCCTTCAGAACAGTGCGCTCATAGTTGTAATTGTAGTGCAGATAGCTTTCTCCATCGCCAAACGCATTGTCGTAATCCCATGCCGGACCGGAATACAGTTTGTCGTCGCCCCGCTCCTTATAAAAATACATGCTGGTAATCCCGACATCCATATTTAACGCTATTTCATCTATCATAAAACGTTTTACGAAGCTGTCCGCATCCAGATAATCCCACACCTCCGCCTGTTCACTTTGCACCATCTGTTCCACGTTCTCCACACAGTCCTGTATATACAGCACCTGTTCTCTGGAAGCGTGCTGCGGAGCTCTGACGGTAAATCGATTTCCGACCGAGGTAACAAACCCCGCCTTCTCCTCCTCATAGTACAGCTCAAAATCTCTCTCGATCAGATAGCCGCCGCTGATATCTCTCCCATTCTCTATCAGGTAGCCCTTGTTGTCTTCCTCCGCATAAGTATCTGCCGTGTCGATATTCTCATTGTACTTCTTATTCTCTTTCTCCAGATCAGAAATTTCCACACGCCCCTCTCCGACAGAGACAGACTCTGCCAGAAGATAATTTCCGGCATATTCCCCATTCAGATACAGATCCACCCATGTGCCCTGGGGACTGTAGGCGATTCCCAGCTCCTCGGCCAGATCCATTGCAATTTTATTGTCCAGCTTACTGCCCTCACGGCACAGTGAAAGCAGCCTCCACTTATCCCCTTTTTTCAGTCCGCACAGCGGATACTTCTCGGTCAGTTTGATAGCATATGGCTTTTTGTCATACTTCCATGTAGAATTGCCGCGGCCGGATATCCGCTCCAGCGCTCCCTGATACTCTGTGTTGCCGTTTTTGTCCACAACCCGGATATCGCCCGTCTCTTCATGCTTTTTGTCCTCGTTCAGGTATGCCATGCTGCCGCTGGCCGTATCGATAAAGACCGCCGGTATATTCGCCGATTTCATGAAGACGACACTGTATGTATGCGTCTCATACGCTTCATCCGTAATCTGCAGCTCATATGCCTGCTCTTCCTCCCAGCTGAAGGTATCCCCCTTCTCCAGCAGTTTCCCGTCAATCCTCAGACTGTCCGTGCCGATATTTCCCACCGTGACAGTATGGCGAGTCACACAGGAAGGAAGAAAGAAAAAATTTCTGCCGCTTGTTTCGTCCTGCCAGATCTCAATTGTATTGTCGCTCTGTTGTGTGCTGACAGTCAGACACGGCACATAATCCGCTCTCACTGTCAAGACAAGGCTATTGCTCTGCTCATGATGATAGCAGACGGCGCCCAGCAATATCATCAGAATCATCAGTGATCCGAGCATATATTTTTTACACATATATGTCCACCATCCAATCAGGCATCTGCATCGAGCCGGCTGCGCCCGCAGCATCTTCGATACAGTCTGACAGTCTCATCCACGACTTCGTCCCAGTTGTACTTTCCACAGATAAAATCCGCGCTCTGCGCCGCCCGCTCCCGCACAATATCCGGATGCTCCAGCAGATACCGCAGCTTTTCGCGCAGATCGTCCACATCGCCTCTGCCGAATACAAGCGCTTTGTCCTCCACAACTTCCGTGTTTTCGCAGATATCGCTCACCAGGCAGTAATTGCCGTAGCTCATCGCTTCCAGCAGACTCAGGGACATGCCCTCCACATCGCTGGGCAGCACAAACGCATAGGCGTTGGAATACAATTCCTCAAGCGTCTGCCCCTGCACAAAGTCGGTCATAATAATGCGCGGATCTTTCTGCGCCATGCGGTAAATCCGCTCCATATACTCCACCGCCTGGCTGCTGCCGCCGGCGATTACCAGCTTCTTGTCCGTATCGATCCCTGAGTACGCCTCAATCAGATAGTGCAGCCCCTTCTCCGGTACGATTCTGCCGAGAAACAGCAGATAACCGTCCTTCGCAAGACCGTACTTCTCCGCAATGAGATCAACTTCCCTGCGCTGCGGCCGGCTGATCCCATTGGAAATGTAAGTGACCTCTCTGCCGTAGGTATCCGCAAAATACCGCTGCACGTTCTCGGACAGCACGATCACCTCATCCGCATACTTCGCCGCCATCTTCTCGCCGAATTTAATGACAAAGGAGGCAAAATTGCCCCACTTGGCGCGCTGCCAGTCCAGGCCGTGAATCGTAACCACGATTTTTCTGCGAAGCAGCTTCGGGAGCCACAGCATGGCGCAGGGCCCTTCGGCATGATAATGCAGCACGTCGTATCTGCCGAACAGGGCTCTGACCGTCGCGAAAAAACTGTAGACAATGGCGTTCAGACTGCTGGTGCGAAAGGTAGGCACGATATATACCCTGACGCCCTTATAGTACTTTCTGCCTTTCCAGCCGTACTCCTGATCGTATTTCTTGCCGGACACATGGTGACCGTAACGGTTGTAGACATCCACCCGGTGCCCGAGCGCGGCCATGCGCACGGCAAGCTCTTCCACAACGATCTCGATACCGCCCTCTCTGGACGGTATCCGTTTGTGACCGATCATCGCTATGCGGAGCCGGTCTTTCCCGCTGACGCCGCCCGCCTTCGCCTCAATGCCCGCCATACGGCTGCGTTTCTCCCGCAGCGCCTTGTTCTCTCTGTGGACATAGTACAGGAAGGCAAAATTCGTGCTCAGATAGCGCGGCAGCAGCCTTTTAGGATTCTGCGTGATGCGGAACACCCACTCCAAGCAGAGCTTCTGCATCCACATGGGCGCCCGCTTCACCGTCCCGGCGATAAAGTCAAACGCCGCGCCCACTCCAAGCATCAGACCGTTTACCCTGCCGCGGTGCTCATACATCCATACTTCCTGCTTGGGCGCGCCCAGCGCCACCCAGACAAAATCCGCGCCGCTCTCATTGATCCTCCGCACGTCCTCCGCATCCTCCTCGGGCGTCGTCTCGCGAAAAGGAGGCGCGTACATACCCGCGATCCTCAGCTTCGGATATCTCGCCAGCAGTTCTCTCCTCAGCCTCTCCAGCGTGTTCTCCGTGCTGCCGTAGAAGTAATGCGTGTATCCTCTCTCCTGCGACAGATTCAGAATGGCGGGCATCAGATCGGGCCCCGGCACGCGCTCCGCCTGCGCATAGCCTCGCCTGCGGCTCACAATGGACAGCGGCTGCCCGTCCGGCAGCGCCATCGCGGCGCTGTTCTGTATCCTGCGGTACTGCTTGTCCCGGAACGCCATCACTGTTGTGTGCACATTGGACACGCAGATGTAATTTCCTTTCAATCGTTCCAGATTGTCTGTGATGTACGTAATCGTCCCGTCCATATCGGTGACATTGATATTCGTTTTTAAGATGGTACAATATTGCAGGCTCATCTCAGGCATCCTTTTTCACCGTCCTCATTCTTCCTTCCCATGCTCCTGATGCGGTGTCACATCGCGCCGCCGCATCAGATAGACTGTGCCGGCAATCCCGCCGCACAAACCGCCGATCAGCGCGCAGCCCACATGGTATCTCACCGTCTCCAGTGTGACTGCCGCCCCCTGTACAAGCTGCATCGGAGTCTCCGCATCAGAGTAATTCATGACCTTCCAGCCCTCGTACGCCGGGTCGTCCCGGCTCTCCAGATACACGGAATCCTCCTCCCGCCCATCCGTATAAAATCTCGGCACGACATAACCGGCCGGCGCGCGATAGCACACGGCGCACAGGATAATTCCCAGCGCCGCTCCCGCCGCGCAGAAAGACGCCGTCATACCGCCGTGCCCCCTCTGTGCTTCGCGCGCCCTGCCCGCGAGACTCGCCGGCAGGCCCGCCAGCGGGATCCTCACTGTCCGCTGCAGGCGCGGAAACAAGCCGTATTCCTCCACGCCCTCTCTCTGCGCAAAGAGAAGCGCTCCCAGAAAGATCAGCGTGACATTCTTGAAGGATGTGTTGAACAGAAACGGCTCCGTCCAGCCGGCTCCAAGGAAGCACACCAGAATCATCAGTTCCCTCGTCCTCTGCTTATGCGTATCGCAGAAGAGCAGGATAAAATATCCCAGAAAGATGACCGCAACGGGGATCAGCCCATAATTGATATAACCCCACATATAGGAATTGTCCAGTGTCATGGACGAACTGACAATGGAGGAGATATCGGCCCCGAACAGACTGTGGTACTCCGACCGAAGGAACTGCTCCGCAAGAGCGATTCTTGTATTCAGCAGAAAATTCAGCTTCTGTACAGGCATAGAAAGCCAGTAATTCTTGGAATAGAGATAGAGCGGCGCCACAAACGACAGCAGAAGGCATACCGGGAATACGAGATTCGCCAGCAGCTTCTCGACCACACAGAACCGCGGCCGAAACTGTACATACAGGCAGCCGGTCAGCAGCACCGCCACGATCCCGAAGCCCGTGTAACTGACCGAGTACAGAAACACAAGGCAGTTGCCCGCCATCAGACACAGAAAATGCCGGAATTTGTAACGGTCTCCCAGCTCATAAATGATAAAAGCGCACAGCGCCAAGTAAGTGATGTGCAGAATATTAGGATGCGTAAAACCCAGGCTCCAGCGAAATATATACCCCATGCCCAGCTTGGCATGCACTCTGTATATCGTATGTTCCAGACGAAAAAAAGAAAAGACGCTCAGAACAATCGCACAGAGAGACCACACCCACAGGCCGACGTGAAATACTTTTTTCACGGAGATATTTTTCATGCCAAGCACCGCAAAGGCAACGAACAAAATTCCCCGCTCGCGGGAACAGCAAAACACGAGCGCTGTGAGCATGAGAAGCACCGTCACCATGACCCACTGCCCTTTGGTGTAGGGCGTAATACATATTTTCAAAACGGCAAACAGAAACGCCAGCGCGACCAGCATTTCAAAGGGCTTCTGCCCTTCATACAATCCCAGCCCCTTAGTGACGGACAAAAGAATAAAGAAGGCAAAATAGCACGCCTCCGCAATCGAGATCTCTATGCCGCTTTCCGTCATAATCCTCTCAATTCTGTCTCTCATCTTCATTTCCTGCCTCTTCCCGCCATAGCGCCGCCCTGCGGCCGTCCGCCGCATTTTTAATACAGCATGAGCGCCGGTCCCAGCGCCCACGGATATGCGCCGTAGCGCTGCGGATATCTGCCAAAGCCTTCACACTCAGCGGAACAGTCATACACCCGTCCGCCTCTCGTCGACTGTTCCAGGGCGCTCTCGCCCGCCCGCAAAGCCTCCTCATAGTCCGCTCCGCGCAGAATCTGAAGTTCCATGCCTCTCAGGAGAGCCGCGCAGATCATCGCCGTGGCGGAGGTGTCCGCCGGCCCCTCCGCCGCCTGCAGCTGCCAGGAGAAGTACCCGTCCTGCCGCTGATACGACAGCACCGCGTCCGCCAGTGCGATATAAGGCTCCCGCAGTCTTTCAAGCCCGTACGCACTCGTCATGCACCCGGCCATGCCGCGCAGCAGCCAGCCCACCGCTCTGCCCCAGCCCACGATGCCGTACTTGCAGGTTGACCGCAGCTCATAGCCGTGATAGGGAAGTCCCGTCGCCCCGTCCATACCGTAAGCGAGGAAATTGGCGATCTGCCTGACGGCGAGCTCCATATATTCGTCCCTGCCAAAATACCGTCCGTACTCATACAAGAAAGGACACGCCAGCCCGATACAGTCCACATAGACATGGCCGTTCTTCTGCCCCGCGCGGTAGGGAAAACTGCCGGCCTCGTCGCGCGGATATGCCGCCGCGTAGGCCGCCATCCTGTCAACCGCTTCGCGGTATTTCTCCGCGTCCCGCTCTCCCGCGATCCCCGCCGGTCCACTGCCATCACAGCAGGCTTCATAGACAGCCAGGAAAGTCTCTCCCGCCAGCAGATCGTCCAGGCAGAGAACAGGCATGCGCCTCGCCTCCCACCTCCTGAAGTAATCCGCCAGCGACTGCGCAATCTCCCGGCTTACGGCAGGCTCCGCCGTCTGCAGACAATGCCACAGGCCGCAGGCCAGCAGACCCGTCGGCCAGAAAACAAGATCCTCCGTATCGGCCGGCCTTCGCAGTATGTTCTTTTTGACCCATCTTTTGGCTCTCGTCTTCGCATCCCACAGTCCGTATGTCAGCAGATCATGACATGCCGACAAGGCCAGTTCCCGCCTGTCCGAGATCATCTTACACAACCTATCCCTTTCGCAGAAATTTGAGTCTGCCGGCAGCCAGCCTCCACAGATACGCAAACTCGTCCGTCCTCTTAAAGCATAGATAAAATACCGCGTTGTACGCCACCGTCACAATCACCGCCATGGAGGCAAACGTCGCAATCGTCACTCGCGTCATCACCACCGCTTTGACCGGAAGCATCAAGAGCAGAACGCCCGCGATGACGGCGATATATTTCAGGGAATCTCTGAAATACAGCCACGGGCTGCGGTCAAAGCAATCCCTGTACACAATGACCGGCTGAATCAGATTCGCCAGAACGCCCGATACCACCGTTCCCACATACACACCCGCCAGGCCGATATACCGGATTCCGGCGATCGACAGAATCAGATTGACCGCTCCCTGGATCAGTGGGAGATATCTGTCCTGCTCAAATACGCCGGCCGCTATCTTGAAGTTCACGAGAACAGTTCTGCCGCCCTTCAGATAAAAATCGATCAGGATCAGCGCCAGCACAGTCTGCCCCAGCCGCCAGCTTTCGTCCAGCCACAGCCCCGCGACAAGCGGCGTAAGAAGCAGCCAGAATCCGACGGCCGCGAACCCGTAAAGCCAGCACGCGAAGAAGCGGTATACCCGAAACATGGCGTGCTGCTTCTCCCTGGATTCCGTCGCCACCAGATTGCCGAAGCCAGAGATCACGGAATTGAAAATCACGCCGATAAAGTTGGACACATAGGTGATCACCAGCGTGTAATTGCCCACGATGCCGACCCAGTCCACATCCATAAAATACGTGATGATAACGCTGTCCGTGGACAGTCTCGCCACATCTCCGATCTTATGAAGCATCAGCGCCTTCGTCTTGGTGACGACGACTCCCGTCTCCTCCCTGTCCAGCCTGCGCACATTTCTGTCCGTCAGATACGGATACAGCCTGTTAAAATAGACACTGACAAAAATTTTCTGTATCAGTTCTATAGCCGACTGCGCCAGCAGGAACAGGAGAAAGCTGCGCGTCAGATACAGCGTGACAATCTGCGCAAGCGTGACGACAATCCTGGTGACCGTCGCAATGTTCGTCTGGATATAGTTGCGCTGCTGCGCGTTGACCAGACTGTACTTGTACGCGACAAAATAAGTGCTCACCGTGTTGAACAGAAAAATCAAGTAATACAGCACAAGCTCTCTGTCCGAAATTCCCTTGCCGTCCCTGATCAGCGCCGGCAGAAACGGTATGAGCGCCACGCCAATCACGGCGATCACCCCGGCAATCGCCAGATAAGCCCGCTTATAAAGGCGCATATAGGACTTGATCTTCTCCAGATCGTTGTCGGCCACCGGCTTGTACAGGCTGTAATTGAGCGCGCTGCCGATCCCCAGCTCCGCCAGTGAAAGCATACTCAGAATATCCGTGTACAGCGAGTTGACGCCGAGCAGCGTCTTGCCTAACAGCGCAATGAAAACCGTCCTCTGCAGCAATCCCATTACGATGATAACGATATTGCCCGCATAGCCAAAGAAAATATTCTTCTCGGCCTGTCTGACTCTGCCCATATCTGCGCCTCTCCTATTGCACGGAACCGGCACGGCAGCCGTCCCATATCCTGCGCACCTCTTCCCCGGCTTCTGCGGCGCGCGCGCGGTATGCCGGCATCATCCGCTCCAGATCTGCCCGCACCTGGTCCTCTCTGCCCGCAATCCAGTCGTACGCCTGAATCAGCTCCTCCGGCTTCTCCAGCGCCTGCACAGGCAGAACATAGTGCTCCTCACTGCCAAAGAGATCTCTGGCAATTCCCCGCGACTTCACGGAATATCCGATCACCAGTGTCGGAACGCAGCTCGAGTAGGCCGCAATCGTCGCGTGTGTTCTCGCCCCGATAAAGATGCGGCACTGGGAGATGACATACTTTAACTTCCGGCAGGACATGTCCTGAAACAGGAATACCCTGTCATTTGCCTCATGCCCGCGATAAAGCTCCCTGAGAGCCCTTCTGTCGTCGGTGTGATGCCATACGACATGCGGTATCAGGGCGACACAGTTGTCGGAGGTCTGCAGAATATAATCTATCAATTTCCGGTAATTGGCCATTGTGATACCCGGCACGCTCTCCCGCTCAACCACCATAGGGCTCACATTGATGCCGATCGTCCCGCCGCGCACGAAGCCGCGGGGCAGCTCCGTCTCCTCCGGCTCCAGCGCGAAAGCCGGATCCGGGTACAGCCTGACGTTGTCCGTGACGCCCGCCGCGCGGAGCGCCTGCTCCGTGATGGACTCCCTGGGAGTGATGAGCGCGTACCTTTTCATGTCCTCTATAACCTCCGGCTCCCGGAGAAGCTCCGGCTCCAGAGAGCAGCCCCACAGAATCGTCCTGGCGCCTGCCCTGCAGAACGCCGCGTTCGCCGTGATAGCCTCTTTGCGGGACAATTCATAACAGTACAGATCGCCGCCTGTGGACAGATACAGCGGCGCGCGATTCTGGCCGAGCACCTGGCGGAAGCGGTACCGCATAAAAGACTCCGGGTCGTGAAATACCGCCCTCCATACATAATACCACACATGCGCAAAGAAATGTTCCGCAATCTTCCTCTCCTGCAGAATATCGCACAGCGGCGCAAGGGAATACGCTCTGTCCTCCTCCTCGCTGTTGGTGACAAGGAGCTTGGGAATACCATCCAGCATATGACATGTGCTGTTGATGATCGCCTCGCAGCCGTGATTGCCGCTGCCGCCATGTAGATACATTACCAACTGTTCCTTCATACGTCTGTCATACCTTTCTGTCACCCCTGTTCCGCGCCCTGCTCACGCGGTCATACTGCCTCACAACCAGCCGCAGGAGCCCGAGAACCGTCCTGCTCGGATGTCTGATACCAAGATACAGCAGTGCGTTTTGCGCACTGTGCACGCTGATCCGCGTGCCCGCGATCCTCTCCCGCACCTCCGGTTCCCCGAAAATTCTCCGTATCCTCTGCACATAGCCGCCCTGCGGGCTGCGCAGCTCATTCTTGATGACATAGAGCATCATATAACAGTATTCCCTGTTCAAAAGCGCCTCCCCGTCAGGGACCTGCCTGTCTCGCACAATCCTGTAGAGAGCGCGATACCACCGCTCCACGCTCCTTGCGTTATCCGGATCATAGGCGTGCACAATGGAGTTCTCCACATACCGGTAATGGTAAAAAAACGCCTCGTCCATGACAACGATCCTCTGTGCAGAGAGGAGCGCGGGATAGATCAGGTTGAAATCATCCCCCATGCGCAGCCGCGTATCGTAATATTTCTCATTTCCCTCAAACACGGTCTTCTCGCACAGTTTCATGCAGCGCGACATCGGAATCAGACGCTCCTCGCGTCCCAGCAAATTCGCCTTGATCTCCCTCTCCAGCCCGGCTCCCTCGTACACACCGGGCGCCAGCGGCATCTTCACAGGGACCGTCTCCCGCTGCTTCTCCAGCACATGGTTGCAGCAGACGATCTCCCCGGCGCGCCCTGTCAGCTGCCGTGCCATTTCGCGCAGCATATCCCCGCTGATATAGTCGTCGCTGTCCACAAATACATAATAATTTCCTTTCGCATTGTGGAGTCCTGTCACAACCGCCGCCGTAGGGCCGCCGTTCTCCTGATGGAAAACCCGGACGCGCCCGTCCTTCTCCGAATATCGGTCGCAGATTTCCCCGCTGCCGTCAGCGGAACCGTCGTCCACCAACAAGAGCTCCAGATTTTCATAGCTCTGTGCCAGGATGCTGTCAATACACTGCCCCAGATATCGCTTTTTATTATATACCGGCACGATCACGCTGATCATATATTTCTCTCTTGCCATAACCGCCGATGCACTCCCTGTCCGATCTTTTGCCGGATGACTGCCGCCTCTTCCGACGCGCTCCAAAACCTGCTCCTATACTACCGTCTCACCCTGTGGCGTAATCAGCGTCCAGTCCTGCCACAGTTCCCGCATCACATCCGGCACGCAGACCTGTGTATTCTTGTGGATGGAAGGGCGCACCATGAGTTTTCCGTCATGGGGATTCAGGCGCGCTCCCCAGAAGCTGAATGTGCTGTTGGCGCATATATTGTGCCTGCACCGGCTCATCAACATCATGTCATAGAAGCTGTCTTTCCCCTTGTTCCAGTCCACAATCCGATATTCTTCTCCCCGAAAGCGTTCCCGCACATACGCCGTATCGTCCGAGAACACGAAGAATAGCGCCCCGGGAATCCGTTCCCGCACATACCGGATCGCCCGCTCGTAGTAAGCGTCGGTACAGATTCCGCCCAGAAGCCCGCGGTTGAGTTCATCCAGATAGTCGCCCCGACGGACGTGGATGCTGACAGACGGCGTCTCCTCCATCATCTGCGCCACCTCCGCGTTTCTGCGCCGAAGCTCCTCATCCCCACACGGCGGAAAAGAGATATCTCTTCTCAGAATATCCAGAATATCCGCATAATATTTCTCACACGCCCAGTATCCCACCAGATACCCCCTGTCCATGCCAAGGACCTCCTCGTGGTACATATCCGTCTCCTCGAAGGCGTGCGCGGCGGCGAATCCCAGCTTTCTTTTCACCTTATCGATCGTCTTTTCCGGCTCCTCCCACAGTCTTCCGAGGACGGCACGGATCTCGCTCTCGGAAGCCTTCCTGTAAGCGGGCAGCTCCAGACGATCCAACTCCAGTTCCCGCTCCGTCACGCCGCCCGCCTGTAGCGTCCGGTCATAAAACCAGGAGGTGTCCAGCCTGACCTCCCTGCCCAGGTGTTCCAGCTTTCTGTACAGCGCGTACTGTTGGAGCTGATTGCCCAGCCCGCCCATCACTCTGACGATCAACATAGCCGATAACTCCTTATTTCCTTACACTTAATGCGCCCCGGCGCGCACAGTCAACGAGTTGAAACACGCTTTGCGAGTTTCACTCGTAAATGAAACGCTTTCTGAGCGCGGTACAAAACCATATACAGCCCGGGGCACAGAGAAAACAGCGCCGTCTTGAGGCGGTACCCCGCAGACAGCCTGCCGCGCGCTCCCGGCACGCGCATAGCCTCCCGCAGCCGCTCGTGGCAGATTTCGACATACGCGCTCTGCTCACGCCGTTCTGCGGCCGGCAGCACGGCAATCTTGCCCGCCGTGAGCATGATGCCCATCATGTACAGCGCCGTCACCTGGGCGTCGAGACCGCGATCCATGCGCAGCACTTCCTCCCTGGCAAGCTGCCAGCAGGTAATCTGATCCATGTAGTCCGGCGTAAACTTACGGAACATGGCTCCCGCCGGATTCTGAAAATATCCGTAGCCCGCCCACTTTGTCTCCGCGATTCTGTCCGCGCCGGCAAGCAGGCGCACCAGAAAAAGCATATCCTCGCCGATCGCAAGGTCCTCCGGAAAACGCGCCCTGTCAAGCATCTCCCGCCGATACAGCTTGCTCCAGCAGCGGCTGTTGCCGCACAGCACGGCGTCTTTCAAATAGTTTTTCGCATCGTATATCGTATAACCCGCGTTATCCGCTGTCGGAGCGCCGCGGTCTCGCGCCGCCCATTCCGCCTCGCTGCTCCACTCGAAAAAACTGCAACCGGCCACGTCGCTGTTCGTACCTGTTATCCCGTCATACAGCACCCGCAGCATATCCGGGCACAGCCTGTCATCCGCATCCACAAAGGTGATCAGTTCTCCCGCCGCCGCATCGATACCGGCATTGCGCGCCGCGGAGACGCCGGCCTTCTCCAGTGCGAGAAGCCGCACATTACCGTAAGCTGCCGCGATCTCCCCGCACACCTCCCCGGTACGATCCTCTGAACCGTTGTCGATGATGAGAATCTCGATCCTGTCATAGGTCTGCGCCTCAATGCTCCGGATGCAGTTTTCCAGATAATCCTGCCCGTTCCGGACGGGGATGATCACGCTGATCAGCGGTTTATTACTTTCCATGCTCCGGCTCCCCTCGACTGAGCGAATCATATATGGCGAGAAGGCGTTCCATATTGTGATCTATGGAGTACTCCGCCTCCGCCTTCCTGCGGGCGTTTTCCCCAAGTCTCTGACACAGCGCCGGATCCGCCAGCAGCTCGGACAGCCCGTCGGCAAGCGCCGCCGCATTTTCCGGGGCGACAAGCAGTCCGGTCTCCCCGTTGATAATCATATCGGGAATCCCGCCCGTCTCAGACGCCACAATGCCGCACGAATAGGCCATGGCTTCCAGCACCGACACCGACTGTCCCTCGAAGTGCGAGGGCATAACGAAAATATCGCACTCCTGCAGATATTTTTGTTTTTCGGCGCCGTCGATCCATCCGAGATCCGTCACACATTCCCGCAGCGCTGCTGCCCGCTCGCGCAGCCGGTCATCCTCCCAGATACCTGCCAGATAGAGACGGACATCCGGATAACTTTGCCGCAGAACCGGCATGGCCGTCAGCAGTTCGCCGATCCCTTTCGTCTCACACAGTCTTCCCAGATACAGAATCCTGTGCTCCCCGTAGACCTTCTCCCGGCGCTCCGGAATGCGGATCGCGTCCGGCAATACCGTGATGCTTTCCCTGCCAATGATCTCGCCGAAGAAATCCTTCCACGCCGTGCCGAGCACCAGAAAGGCATCTCCCATCGACAGCACCCGCTTCACGCGCGCTCTGCCTCTGTCGCTCAGCTGTCTCTCATAAAATTCCGGAAAATTACCGCCATGCTGATGTATTACAATCTTCTTCCGGCAGAGTTTCGCAGTGCGAATAAAGATCGATTTCCTGTAATAGCTGACGTCCGACGCCATGTTGACATGTACAATCCCGCATCCGGGAAGGGCTGTCAAAAAGCGGATATACGCCTTCGCGGCCCACAGAAGTTTCGACGCTTTCGTCCCCTCCGCCATCGTGCCGATATAGCGCAGCTCGACAGCACGGTCAAGGCCGGCATCATAGTAATTGTTCACCACGCCGGAGATCCCTCCGTGCACGCTCCGGTCGGGACCGATCATCAGCACTCTGACTCTGCGTCCGGTTTTTTCCGTCATTTCGATCCCTTTCCCGTCAGCACGACCCACACGGTCCGCAGCAGAATCTTGATATCCAGCCCCAGTGTCCAGTTGTCGATATATGCCAGATCCAGCTTGACCACCTCGTCAAAATCCACAATCTCACTGCGCCCGGTCACCTGCCACAAGCCTGTCAGCCCGGGCGTCATGCTGATGCGCCTTCTGTAGTGGGAATCGTATTGCTCAAATTCGTCCTCCGTCGGCGGCCTTGTCCCGACAAGACTCATGTCGCCCTTCACGATATTGAAGAATTGCGGCAGCTCATCGATGCTGGTCTTACGGATAAACTTTCCCACCTTCGTGATGCGCGGATCGTTTTCCATCTTGAACATCAGACCCTGCATCTCATTCTGCTCCTCCAGCTCTTTCCTGCGCTTCTCCGCGTCGATATACATGGAACGGAACTTGTAAATTCTGAAGCGCCTGCCGTTCTTGCCGATTCTGGTCTGGGCAAAGAATACCGGCCCGGGCGAATCCAGTTTGATTGCCAGCGCCACAAAGGGGGTCAGAACAGCGGTGATAACGCAGCCCACCAGCCCGCCGATGATATCGATCAGCCGTTTGATCGCCATGCGTCTGTAGTCAATACTGTTAATCGAATACGTCACCACCGTATAACCCGCAAAGTCGCCTACTACGACTTCTTTCTGAGGCCGCTCGATGATGTCGATATTGTAGTGACAGGTGATTCCCATGGATTCCAGATCGTATATGATATGCCGCACATAGTCCTTGTCCTCCTCCGGAAGATTGATGAACACCTCGTCGAGCGGCATCTGTCTTGCCAGATCCAGCACGTTGTCTCCGTCCGCGTTCACCTCGATCTCTTCTATGACCGTGCCTCTGCGGTCCGCGTCCACGCAGGCCAGCGCCACAATCTCATAGTTGATATCCACCGCCGCCTTCACGTCGGTCACCGTCTTCTCCAGCACGGACTCCTTCGTGATAATCATCATTTTGACGATATTCGACTTGGAGGTAAAATAAATCCGCAGCACCTTCTTCATACCGATCCGCACCAACCAGACGACAAACACATCCGCCACGCCGAAATAACCCATCACCAGGCGGGAAAAATAAACGCCTCGCTGGAAGAGAAACAGTCCGGCCATCAGAGACAGCACCATAAAGACGTTAAATTTCACGACAGCGATAAATTCTACGAGGAAGCCCCGTTTCAGAAACTCTCTGTTCCAGTCGAACAGAAAGCTGTAGACTACGCAGAACAGTAGGAAACAGACGTAGCCGATAAAGTGTAATTCCGGCTCGTCCACCCATCTGAAAGTACGAAATCGCAGCAGTATGGCAATGACATAAGAGATAGAGATACTGAGCAGATCCATAAAGAGCAGCCAATATCCCTCTATAATCTTCGTCTTACGGTTCATGAAAACTTCCTCGATAAATCCTGTCTATTCTTCAAAATAATATATCAGTTTATAATAGCATTTATCGGGAAAAAATTCAATCTTTATGGCCGATCTCCTGCGGCAGATCCTTTTGTGTCAGGTAATATCCCATAAGCATCAGCAGATAATTCCGCCCCAGATACACGGAGATCAGATGCGCCTCGATCACGGTGTACCCGACGAGCGTCGCAAAAGCCAAAAGCCCGCAGGCATCCCGCTTCTTATAGATTCCCCACAGCAGCGCGAGCATCGCGGCGATATACAGAGTTCCAGGCACAATGCCATACCAGTAGAACAGCCGCACCCAGCCCATGTCGAAATAATACTCCCGGTTATGCGGCTTCGAGAAAAGGGACCACGTGCCGACCGTCCCCTCGTTGTTTACAGTCCCCGCAAGCGCCACGATCCGTCCGGTGAGCACCCTGTCGATCCGCTCCAACGCAAAAATATGCCCGTTATCAAGCGGATCCGAATAGTGGACCAGGTTCCACCTCGCCTGCCAGACCCGCGGCGCGCACACCGCGACGTCCAACGAAAAGCCGAGACACATCGCAAACACGAGTAAACCGCACACGTAGACAAAAGCCTTTTCCCGCAGAAACCGGCAGCAGTGCAGCATGAAGGCTCCCGCCAGAAACGCCGCCGTAATAAGGGTTCCCGTCTTGGAGTCCGTCAGTTTCCAGACGCCGGCGTCAAGCAGAAGAAGCAGTACATATCCGTACCATTTCAGGCGGTTGAACCAGAGATAGACTCCCAGCACTGTCAGCATCAGGGACATGCAGGCGAGTGCATTCGGATGCCCCATTCCCAGCGTATAACGTGTCTCAGGCGTCCCCTCCCTATCAGCGAAAAGCGTCAGTTCAGGCGCCTCATGTCCATAGTACTGCGTCAGACTGATATCCCCGTAGATCCCCGCCACGGAGAGCGTTACAATAAGCAGGCAGCCGGCCAGCGTGACCCCGAAAGTATATTTCAGCATCTGCCGCACGGGAATATCCCTGCACGCCGCCACAAAAGTGACTAGGCGAATCAGATCATTGCCGCCGGTTGCGCGGTAAGATACGAAGGCTACCGCTTCAAACAGCGCAATAACGCCCCAGCCTTTCAGAGAATAGTCCGTAAACAGCAGCTTCAGCGCGAAGAGAAGAAATGTCACGCGAAACAACTGACTCTCAATCGGATTATGAAAACTGCTCTTATTCACAATCACAATCAGCAGTTCGACAGTCAGTCCGGCATAGAAGAAAAACTGCGGCAGTCTGCTTTTTTGTATATTGCTGTATAATTCCTTCATCACGCCCTCCTTCCCGCCCGGCGCTGTGGCGTGTCACCGGCGCAGCATTTTTACCGCCGCTCCGTGAAGTCTGCGCAGTCCATCGAGGCAGGCCAGCTTCGCCTTTTTCCCGGCGACACGCACTCTGCCGATTTCGGGTGCAATCAGGAAGTCATACTCTTCCCGATGTTCCCGCAGATACGCTGGGTAGCTCTCGTCGATCGGCACCCGCACGAACCTGCAGCTGCGGTCAAAAATATCCTCCCCGCACATCAGTCGGTCCACCGCTTCCTTCAGATATCTGGGGCTGTTGTATTCCTGATGCGCCGCCGCCCGCACCTTGACGCCGATACGCTTCGCCACATCCCGCTCGCCGTTGCCGCCCATATAGCCGAAATGCCAGCCGCCATCCGCGACACGCACACTTCGCTCATCCTCCGGAGCGACTTCCCGCAGATACACGATCCCCTGCTCGGGAATTCCGGCATAGCTGCACACCTTCGTCCCAAGCCATCGCTTTTGTTCCACCCCCGGAAATTCTCCGGTGATGGAGAGCAGGCTGCCCGAGACTTCTTCCATATTCAGGAAACAATAAAACATCCGCTGCGCCAGATGATAGACCCTGGCAGGGTCAAAACGGGCCAGTATCTCCTCCAGCGCCTTCGGATTCGGTATCTCATCCACATCTCCGAAAATCACGATATCATCCGGCGCGCAGCCCGCCAGCCCGCGCACCAGCTGATTCTTCTGATAGTAATCCCGCTCGTGCGTCGTCACGCCGGCAAGCGGTGAATCCTCTACCGCCACATAGATGATTTTGTCCGCAAACTCCGCGAACATATCCCGATGCCTGTCGAAGACCATCTCCTTCGGCTCCCCGGAGAAAGTCACCGAGGCCTCCTCCAGCACGAATTTGTCCACGTAGGGCGCCATGATCTGCAGCCGCAGCTTCAGAATATCCAATTCGTTAAAAAAAGGGATGCAGTCATAGATCATGCTTTCCTTGTCCACCTCCGCCAGAAGAGAAACGGCCGGATACAGTCCTTGACCTTTCGCCAGACGACCTTGCAGGGATTGACGAATCTCGGGTACTGCGCGTTCCGACCGCGCCATTTGTGAAATACAAAGGGGTTCTCCACATCCATGATCTCCGGAATCATCAGTTCATGCCCGAAATATTTTGCGACCTCAATGGGCGCAAATTTCATGCCGGCCTCCTCTAACCTGTTCTTGTTTTTGCAGCACAGAAACACATCCTCGTTATAGCTGCCGTCCTCCATCGGTTCCCACGGCAGATGCGCCCGCGCCGGATAGTCCAGCAGGCGCTTGCTGCGCAGAGAGACGCTGTTGCCGACCCGGCACACATTCCCCCTGGAGTCATAGTAGGGATGTTCCTCGCTCGGCATGGGCCACGGCGAACCGATATAGTCGTACTCCAGGAATTCCTCCCGCCAGCTCTCGGGATGCACCACAAAGCCGTCCGCATGGACGAGCAGCGCATAGTCCGTGTGAATGTGCTCCCCCAGTTCATAGACCATCTTGTAGTTGAACTTGTCTATGTCGTCCAGCTTCGACGTATAGGACCAGCGGATGGAACGGGGCAGCGTAAGCGGCCGCCGATGCGAGACCAGCACCGCATCGCCGAACTCGATCCCCCGCATACTGTATCGCATCGCCCGGATCGTCTCATAAATATTCACACTCGTCATCGCCACCAGCGTGACGTCGGGCAGCTTTATTTTGTCAGACATCTCACGTACTCCTTATGATAATACCGCGCCACCGCCAGATTGAGCCAGTTTCCTTCATCCTCCGACAGATCCTGAAAATCAAAGAGCGCCGGCCGCTCAGAGTAAGGCCGCACCACCACGTCCGTAACCGAGTCATCCTCATACAGCTCGTGTCTCTCCATCGCCTCCGCATAGAAGGTCTGTGCCTCTCCGTTTACCAGGGACCGCAGAGCCGAGACGCTCGTGTAGGTGTTCTTGTCCGCCGTACAAATCCACACGACAAGAACCAGACAGAAGCAGACGCCCGCCATTTTCATGCCGGCAGCTTCCAGAAACCGCCCAAACGCGGCGCCGGCGCTCCCGCCCCGCGTCGTCTCCCCGCCGTCTCTGTGGGCCAGATAGCCCAGCCAGTACGCCGTCACCGCAGTCAGACACAGGTAATACACCATCTGGATGATATCGTCAATTCTGGACATCCCGACCTCGCCGACCGCGTAGAGCGTCGGCGTAAACATCGCCGCCAACACGCACACACAGCCGCCCGTGACCAGGACTGGATGCCGGAACGACCGCTCCGATTGCTTTACAAGCCGCCACAAAACCGGCAGAAGCATCAGCCAGACCAGGATGACGAAAGCCGGCGTCCAGCGGATGATAAAGCCCACAGTATGCCAGAAGGACAGAAGTACAGACGTCACCGCGGAGTAGCCCACGGCCGTATCCAGCTCGTCCCGCCGCGCATTGCCCGGCGCCAGAATATTGATCAGAAAGCCGGCGCTCCCGACGGCAAACGGAATCACCGCGGCCGCAAGCTTCCTGCGATTCTTCACAGCGGCGCCCAGAACGAGAAAAGCCATGACAATCTCCGCCTGCAGTCCCGTGACCAGATTGCCCCCACCCACAATCGCCGCCAGGACAGACGCCAGAAGGCTGAACGCGATCTCTCTCGGCCGCTCAGGCGTCATCAGCGCCGCCGAGATCGATGTGAGCATAAAGAACCACACGGACTCCATCAGTACATAGTGTGTTGCCCCGTTGTACCAGTAAATCCCCTCGAAGGGCGCCTCCATCACTTGATAGAACATAAAGAGCAGAAGAAACATCACAAAAGAGCTGCCGTTTCGCTCCATTCCCAGCCACCGGCACAGAATGTGCCTGCCGAGCACAAAGACGGAGACGGACAGCATCCCTATCATCAAAAAAGGAACGATCCACGCCGCGCCGTAGTCAAAATTCATCGGGCACATCCCCATCAGGAAACAGGAGATATAAGTTCCCTGCCACTCCCGGTAAAACTCCATATTCTGCTGCCACGCGGCCTGCACAGCCTGCCGGAAGGAGCCCGTCGCCACCCATGCGTCATGAACCTGTCTGCCATAGTCGTAATCGTCGATGCACATCACATTGTATCTGCCCAGAAGCAGCAGCGGGAGAAGCGACAACACGAACAAAACACCTGCGCATACCGCCGCTCTTCGCATCGAGATCCCGTCCAAGCGCACAGACAGCCCTTCCCTCCATATGATCGACCGCCGTCGCATTTGATCTGTCGTCTTACCTTCCATAAAACACCAACTCACCCCGCTCTTTTCGCAAGCCGGCGCACACGTCTCGCCACGCCGCGGCCAATCTTGCAGACATACGCATATTTATAGTAGAGCCAGGCATGCGCTTTCATCAACCCAAGCCGCAAGCCGCGCGGCGGCACATTGACACGGGCGTATCTTCGGGACTTTTTCTTATACACCGCGAGCTCTTCCCTGCACTCCTGCGCGGTGAACACTCTTCCCCTTCTGTCCATATAGTGAAACAGACTGTAGATATTCTGCTCCGACGCCCAGTAACCGTCGGACACATTGTGTCTGGCCCAGTATTTCGGCGCCAGAATATACTGCACCGTATCGCTGGTAAACGCCGGAAAATACGCAAACGAAGAGTTTGCCAACAGAAGGTACCTCGCGTTTTTCAGGATACTGTAATCTTTGGCCAGATCAAAATTGTAGGCCGGTATCCCCGGCAGCAGCTTCCCGGCCTCCTTCACATCGTTCGTGATGATCATGAACTCCATGGCAGGATTGATCTTCCGCATCTGCTTCATACCCATAAGCCAGTATTTTTTCCGCAGAAACAGCTCCGGAGAACCCGTATAGTCGGTACATCTCAAGTGCAGTATACAGAGATTATCCCGGCTGTACTCCCTGCAGTCATACTCCGGCTTGACCCTGAGCCACTCCCTGATCTCATCCTTATGCGAGATAAAATAATCTTCCGACTGCAAATTGCCATAAATCAGCGTATTGTCTTCAACGGCTGACAGATTCTCGTCGCTTCCCGTCACATAGACGCCATGGGTGAGATCGTGCTTCGAATTTCCCGCAAAAAGGCGCGTCTCTTTCTCATAAAAAACAGACCGATAATCCTCTTTGCGCGACGGCACCCCCATATCCAGATCCATAAAATACAGACCGCAGTCACTGTGCATATTGTTGGCAAAATGTTCCGGGTCGAGCACGCTGAAACGATATCCCTTATCCAGCGCAAGACATCTGGCCGTAACATAAAAAAACAACTGATTCCCAAGCCCGAAACCGGCCTGTGTCTCTACTCCTATCATGCTAACGTCGTCTCCACAATTTTTTCGTTCTCCACCTTATAGATCACATCGCATTTGGCGATGGTGTTCAGGCGGTGCGCGATGATCACCATCGTTTTCCGGCCGTGGAAGCTGTTGATCGCATCCATGACGGCCTTCTCCGTATCCGTGTCAAGCGCCGAGGTAGCCTCGTCGAAGACCAGTATCTCCGGATTGTGATAGAGCGCCCTGGCAATGCCGAGCCGCTGCCGCTGGCCGCCCGAGATGCGCACGCCCCTGTCGCCGATGGTGGTGTCCAGTCCTTCCGGCAGCTCCTCCACAAACTCCTTAAGCTGCGCCTCCGCAAGCACCTCCCAGATACGCCCGTCGTCTATTCTGTCCGCATCGATGCCAAACGCAATATTGTCGCGAATCGACTCGTCAATCAGATAAATCGACTGCGGAATATAACCGATCTTCGCAAGCCAGGACGGATAATTCTCAAAAATGCTCACGCCGTCGCAGGTGATCGTCCCCTCCTGCACGCGCAGCAGTCCGAGCAGGATGTCCACAATCGTTGATTTTCCCGCGCCGGAAGGCCCCATAATGCCCACCGACTGCCCTCTCCTCACTTCCATATGGGCGTCCGTAAAGATATTCTTCGCCGTGTTCGGATAGGCATAAGTGATGTGATCCAGCACGATCCTGTCCCGCAGCGCAAGTCCCTGCCCGTCTTCCCGCCGCTCTCCCGTCAGTCCCGTCACACTGCCGTTCACATCCATCTTCATGCTCTCATTCAGATTTTCGTACAGATAATCCAGACAGGGCTGCGCGTATGCGATCTCGGACAGATACGTGTTGATGCGGTTCGTCCCCGGCATAATGCGGATCGCCGCCACCGCAAAAGCGGTCAGCTGCGGCGCGAGCACGGCGATATCACCGCCGCGCACCATATACAGCATGACGAAAAGCAGCATAGCCGCCATGAAGATCGTCTCGATCAGGAGCCTCGGCAGATTGTTGAGCACGGCGTAGTTTCTCGCCACATTCGCGCCGATCGCGCCGCTCTCGTAATAGTTTCGCACGAAAAATTCTTCCCGGTGCAGCACCTTCACGTCCTTCAAACCGTATATGGACTGGATGCGCCACTTGGCGATACGCGACTGTATCATCTGGTTCCTGTGTCCGATCTGATTCAGACGGGGCTTCAAAACCTTGGTGATCACGAGGGTCATGCCCAGGAAAATAGCGATGATAAAGAGGCACATCACGGGGCTCACGACCACAAGCATGATACTCAGGGACACGGCAACCACAATCTCCGTCACCATCTGAATCATCACCAGCACGAGCTGGAAGGCGCTGGGGATATCGCTGTCCGTCAGGCGGAACACCGTAGGGATATCTGCGCCCAGATACTCCTCGTAAGGCCTGTTCAGAAACTCCCGCATCACGCGGCTGATCATGCGGTTTCTGTTGCGCGTCACAAAAGTGTTCTGCACATATATCTGGAACACAAAGTAAGCGTTCTTGACGACATACAGAACAATCGTACCTCCCAGCATCGCCATGATCAGCTGTCTGTTCGTCTCTATGTGCAGAAGGCGGACCACACCGGCCACCAGCGCATTGTCCATGATGGACTGCGGATCCATGATCACCTCGACGACGGGCAGTATCATGGACACGCCAAGCGTCTCCAGAAGTCCACCGATCAGTATGAGTACGCCCAGCCCGACCAGCTGGCGTTTCTGTTTTCCGTCGAAGAGATACCCTACCTTGTGAAGCAGGGTGACTTTGGCCGCCCCCTGATCCCCCGCAACCGTACGTCTGCTCATGTATTGCCTATCCTTTCACTCTCCGCATATCCTGGCGGTAAATATCCTCGCAGTCCCAGCCGTTCAGCCATCTGTCCGGCGCGAGGACAATCTTGTCCGCGTTCCGGTTCAGATAGGACGCCCACCAGCTGAAGCTGCTGTTTGCCAGTATATTGTGCCTGCACCTGCTCATCAGGGCGAATTCCGCATAGTCGTTGCTCCCGTTTCCGCCAAGTTCCACAATCTCCAAGCTCTCGGCCAGCGCCCGGTCCTCCGCGTTCACCACCGCACCGTCCATCACCGCCGTCTCTTGCGCCAACCGCTCCCTGATCCACGCCTTGTCGTTTGTAAACAGATAAAAGCGGCAGTCCGGACGCTCCCGCTTCATGCGGCGCATCGCCTCCCGGTAGTAAGCCGCCGTACAGATCCCGCCGTACAGCTTCTGTCCCGCTGGCAGAAGATAATCGCCTCTGCGGATATGCACGCTCACCGATTCGCCGCTCTCCATGCGCGCAAGATACGCCTCCAGCCCTTCCGCAGGGCGCTCGGCAGCGACATACGCAAGCAGCTTGTCCGTGTCATAAGTCTGCCTGACCAGATCCGCCGACGCCGCAAAATACTTCTCCGTCTGCCAGTAACCCTCCAG
Source organism: uncultured Lachnospiraceae bacterium (assembly GCA_947586255.1). Taxonomy (GTDB): domain Bacteria; phylum Bacillota; class Clostridia; order Lachnospirales; family Lachnospiraceae; genus UBA3282. The sequence goes on from CANPXP010000002.1 coordinate 62,530, forward strand.
ATAAATGTCGTCCCAGGTCATGATTTCCGGATGATAGCGCTTGTCCTCCTCAAAATAAGCTTTCCGCTTCCTTCCCAGTATCTTGCGCCGCACCCGACTCCAAAAGAACATGGAGGAGTCCAGCATTTGAATGAGCTCTTCCCGGGTGGGCCGCTCATAGCGCACCCCGAAGGGTGCCAGCGCGAAGTCCCGCTGTTCGTCCTCCGCGAAACCCGTCGCATCGTCGATCTTCACCGTTTTGCCGAGATTTTTCAGTTGTAGGAAGAGGGCATACTGGAACATCTGATTGCCCAGCCCGCCCGACAATTGTACGATAATCATATCCCCAAAATTTTCTTGACCTTCGCCTTCAGCGGAATCACCACTCGCTCCTCCCATCGTCTCCTGCGGCTGTAACGTGTCGGAGACTTTAAGAACAGCTTCATCTTCCCATAGTCGCGCGGATCCGCCGCGGAACAGGTGAAAGCCTTTTCATAACGGTCTTTATTTTTTTCTATGATCCGCGTGAGCTCCGCCAGAAATCCGGCTCTGTCCGCGCCCTGCGACCGCTCGGCCGCATCATAAAATAACAGTAGTCTTTTATAAAAAAAATAATCATGAATATCCGCGAGATCCTGTCTCCCCAGCTTTTCGAGAAACGCCGTCTTCTCGTAATAGGCGGGGATCTGATCCGTAAAGGTGTGCGAATTGATCCGCATATTCATGATGCTTCCCTCTCTGTCTATTATATAGTTATAATAGGCAGTGTCAAGATAAATGCACCTCTTTACGCGGCTCAGCGCAACCGTCGTAAACAGAATGTCCTCATACCATTTTCCCACAGGGAACGTCAGGGAATCCAGGATTTCGCGCCGGTACAGCTTGTTCCACGCGGCGTTCTGGATCGCATACTCCTCCGTTTCCCGCACATATTGCTCCAGTGCTTCCTGGCCCTCGAACAGAACCCCTCTGTCCACGGAATTGTCTTCGGTGTGCGTCCTGTATACCTGCCGGTACCGGCAGACCGCCGCATCCGCCTCCTGCTCTTTGATCGCGGCGTACATATCGGCGTACATATCCTCGTCGATCCAGTCGTCGCCGTCCACAAACGCAATATAGCTTCCTGTCGCACACGCCATGCCGGCGTTGCGCGCGTCGGAAAGTCCGCCGTTCTCCTTGTGGATCACCCGCACCCGCGCATCCTCCAGTGCAATTCTGTCGCAGACCTGTCCCGTGGCGTCCGTCGAGCCGTCGTCCACCACGATAATCTCCAGGTTCCGATAGCTCTGCCCCAGGACGGACCGCAGGCATTTCTGCACATAAGCTTCAATATTATATGCGGGAATAATCACGGAGATCAGCTCCCGCTGCATGTCTTCGGGCAGCCTCGCCGGACTGTACGGCTGCAGAACTCTCATGCGCATACCCCTTTCTCACGACAGTCTTTCCGACCGCGACTGTTCCAGAAAACGTCTGACGGCATAGCAGAACTCCTCCTCCGGCACGACAGCTCCCTCCACCGTCTCCCAGCCTCCGCCGGCCCGCATATAATGCCTCTCAGACAGGCTCATAGCCTTAAAACCAAAGAAGAGGCACTGAAATTCTATCAGATGGCAGTTCTTCCCGTCGAAGCAGATGTCGAGAGACAGCCAGGGCGAAGAGATCTCATCCGCACACGCGCCGGCATAGTCCAGAACCTGCTTCAGACCGCCCTCATTCTCATCGGTAAATTTGCCGCTGCCGCTGGCGCGAAAGTCATTCTCCCTGTTCAGCCTGTGCAGCACAAAATAGTGATCCCCGAAAACGAGCACCTTGTAATCTCCCCGCAGGCCTTCAATATAATTCTGAGTGATGAACTTGGTATTGTGGATCAGCACCGGCGGCTTGCCGAGCAGCTTCTGCTTTACATTCACGCAGGAGAGATAATAAAACTGTTTCAGATCCGCCATGCGCGAAACCTTTTCGGCATACCGGAACAGCTCCTTCCGGTCATGCGCCAGGAATACGCCCAGACCGCCGGCTCCCGCAGCCTTTTTGACAATCACCGGAAACTGTGCCGGCGGCGATGCCTTGAGCTCTTCCAGAGAAGACCATACCCGGGAGGAGATCGTCCTCAGCCTCTCATCGCGAAATCCGCTGCGCAGTATCTCCATCATCACCTTATTGTCATGTGCGCGAAAGAACGGAAAATCGGGCAGCAAAACCGCCCCCTGCATCACAAGATGCACCAGCACATCTTCCATAAACGCCTTGGATCCCCCGCAGTAGTCCTCCGCGGAGGAATATAGCACGATAACCCCCTTATAGTCTTTCTGATAGTCAAACGCATGATACGATGTGATCTCCACATGGTAGCCGAGATCCGTAAAATATCGCTCCAGGTATCCCGTGTCCAGCGAGACGGCATTGGTCCAGTCGGGATATGTGGACCAGAACCAGTCTCTCAGGTCTTTGATGATAAGCATTTCCTTCATTTCTCTTCCTCCAGCCATTCCCTCCAACCGGACGTCGGCGCAAACGCGCTCACCAGCCGCCGGATCTCGTCCGGCTTTTTCTGCCGAAACAGCGGACTGTTGGAGGAGATCCGTATGTCCTGTCTGGGCAGCCGGTACCGCGAGCCATAATCCGCGTTCGCTATCGTGGGAAAACGTTCGGCACAGTATCCCATCAGCGCGGCGATCACCGTATCCGCAGCGATCTGCTCCCAGCCGCCGACCAGAATTCCCACCGCCTTCGGCTGCGGGCACAGCGGACCTTCCCCCTCTCCGGCGATCACCATATCCGCCAGGACAAACATCTTCCGCTGCCGCTCAGGCGTCATCTTTCCTTCCTTATCCGCATACAGCACGATCCGGCAGATATCGCACACCGTCCGCCAGAGCGTGTCGTTGCCGTACCAGCTTCCCTCCACATAGGTATCCGCTCTCATCAGTCTGGCAGCCTTGTACAGGAGGACGCCGAAAAAACTCGACAATCCGCTGACTCGCCCGCCAGCGGCGGCGATCCTGTCGTTTCTCTCCTCCATGCCCGTGCGCATTCTTTTAAAAAGCGACGGTTTCAGGTACTCATCCCCGTCTTCCCGTCTGCTCCCCTTCGTGTGATGCGGAAGGCATTCCTTTCTGGCGACACAGCCCACCATATTTTTGACGGAGGCCGTGATCCCTGCTTTGCGGTGCGTCTTGGGTTTGGGAAGATTGATGACGACGTCCGCCTCCATGACGGCGCCGGCTATGGAGTACCTGTGCAGCCCGTCCCTGTGATACCGCTCCATCTCCTCCGGCAGATAATTGGTGATGCGGTACCGCGGCGGCCGGCCGCCCTGCGCCGATTCGCCAAACGCGCTGTCGCTCCCCATATCCACCTCCACATCCGGGCCGCCGGCGGCATAGCCGTCATAACCGCCGTTCCGTTTGAGCCTAGCGGAAGAAAGCTGCCGCAGATCGAGTAAAATAACATCCGTTCCTCTTCTTTTGAAATCCTCGATGATCGCATCGTAATGCAGTTCGCGCACCAATTCTTCAAAATGACAGCTCTGCACAGGCGCGTCCGCCAACAGGATCCTGCCGCTGCCCCGCAGGGCCAGAACGACATAATCCAACACGGCTCTGACCACGGAGGGGTGCGTGACCAGACAGTCCAGACCGCCGTCCTTCGCACCGTTTACATGATTCACCATGTTCGGCTTCACCAGAACCGTATTGCCCGGCTTCACAAAATCCGCCAGCGGGTTCCAGTCCTTCGTCCCGAAATGCTTTTCGTCCAGCCCAAGCGCGGCCAATGTGTTCCGCACCATCTCATATACCCTGTTCTCCCCGGAAAGACAGATGTTATTCTCTTCCGAAAACAGCTCAGGATATCTCTCCGCCGGAGCATAACATGTGTGATCATCCCAATGCGGGTAGCTTACGCCCGGCATGTATTCGATGTGAACCTGTGTCTGCAACGCGAAACCACCTCTCCCTCTATTCCTGCTCCTCTTCCTCAATGACGGCATAGTCCTCGTTCTCTATCCTCTCGCGAATCGTCTCCCGCGCCGTCTCCATCTCCCCCTGCCACGCAAGGTAAGCCCGGTCCCACGATGCGTAATCCTCCCGGCCGCGCTTGTCCTCGAAATCATAGTGCTCCCGCAGATATTCCTCCAGATAGGCCGTACACTTCTCCGCGCCGACCGCATTGGTATGACTGCCGTAATCCGCGAAATCTTCCTCGAACACAATACCGATCTCTTCATAATAATTGTTCATATTCAAAAAAGAATAGCCCGCCTCAGAGACAATCTCTTCCATATAATTATACATCTGCTGTTCCTCGAGCGATTCGCCGTAAGGAGAGACGATAAACAGCGCCTCTTCGCCCGACGCGCGCAAAAAGGCGAGCAGATCCTTCAGATATGCCTCCTGCTCTTCGGGGATCGCCGTCCTGCCGCCCGCGCCGCCGCATGTCGGCATAGGCTGCGGTCCTACTTCATCCTTGAAGGCATAGCCCTTCAGCGGGTTCTTCTTATGATATGCCACGTTCGCCCACTCCGACGGCAGAAGGAGCATCTTCCAGTTCGTGTGATATTTCATGATATCCAGATAGAAGCTGAGACGCCCTTCCTCCTCGTCCTCCGGCACAAGCGCCCGGATGGTCTCGCCGCGCAGAAGCGAGTAACGCATGTTATCCGTCACGCCCCTCGTGTACGCCATATTGTCGCGCAGTCCCTCGTCACGCATGGTAAACATGCGCATCTCAAAAATATACAGCTTCGGGTGCTGGGATTTTTCGGCTTCCCGCACCAGATATTTCATGGCGGCCGGCCGCTGCACGTTGGACGACAGCGGGTACATGGCGACGCCCATGTCGCCCCAAAGCTTCGGCGTGGCGTAATAGGGAAACACAGGACTGGAACCGATCATCACGATATCCAGCGTGTCATCCTTTTCCGCATAGAAACCGGAGAACCTGTCCTTCACATCACCGTTCGTCCGCACCATATAGGATACCCCGATCAGCAAAAGAACAAAAATTCCTGTGAATACGAAAATCTGCAGCAAAATCAACGCTTTGCTTCTTTCCATAACAGCCTCTTTTCAATCAGCACAATTGTTTTATTATTTAATCAGGATTTATTTTATAGGTTTTATTCCGAAATATTAAATCATGATTTCATTAAAATAGTTTTCCCATAATCGATTTACGCGCTCCGGCGCAAGTCTTTCCTGTATCCTGGCCGCCTCTCTGCCCAACCGGTCGGCATAGGCCGGATCCCCCAGCAGCCGGTCCATCGCCCGCTCCAGCGCTCCCTGATCTCCTGTCGGAATAATCAGTCCGCTCTCGCCGTCACGGACCAGTTCCTCCGTACCGCCGCTCGGTACGTCCGTGGCAATGACCGGCAGGCCAAGCGCCAGTGCCTCAATCAATGCATTGGAAACTCCCTCCGAATAGGAGGTCAGCAAAAACAGCGCCGCGCGCTCGATCTTCGCCGCCACATCCGGAATGATGCCCGGCAAAAACACGCGTTGTGAAATTCCAAGCTTCGCGGCCAGCGCCTGCAGTTCGTCCCGCAGCTCGCCGTCCCCGTATATTGTGAGCGTGTAGTCCGGATATTTATCGCCGATCGCCGCAAAAGCCCGAATCATCATCGCATGGTTCTTGTTTGCGTCCAGCCGGCCTACGGCGACAATCTCCTTCCTTCGCTCCCCTTCATACCGCGGTCTGATAAACGCGGGATTCAGCGAATTGGGCAGGATGACCGCCCGGCGCTGTGCTCTCTTATGAAAAAAGCACCTCGATCTCTCCGTCTGCAGAACAATGCCCGCCGCACAGGGAAAGAGAAGATTCGCCAGCGTCCGCATCAGCCTGTTCGGGTACTCCTCCTTAGCCTCTCCCACCACGGAGACCACCGGTTTCGTCCCCGTGAACATTGTCGTGACAATCGTCATAAAATTGTTCTTGCCGGTGCACGTCAGCACAAGATCCACCTGCTCGGCCTTCCATATGCGGCGCAGCTTGCGCAGACGCCTGCAGAAATTTAAAACGCGGCTCCGGCTCAGCTCATCGCCGGTCAGATCGGAGATCACGCGTCCGGCCCCGGCTGGCAGATCATATTCCTCCTCTTTCGGATACTGATACTGTGTGACCATCGTCACGCGGCAGCCCTCCGCTATGAAAAATTCCGCCAGATTCACGAACACTCTCTCCGCGCCGCCCTTGTGCAGGGACCCGATATAAAAAGCGATATGTCTTACACCTGTTTTCTTTTTCATGCGTTTGAATCAAATCCTTCATATTCTTTCAAAAAAATCGCTGATTTTGCAATTTTGATTCATTTATCCTGCAAATTTACCCAAAACAAACATTTTAATTAAATTTGATTTTATTTTTGTCTTTTAAATTGTCTCGACAATTTCTTCCATTTTCTGATCTCTTTTTTTTGAAAAAATCATTTCTTTCCCGCGTTATTTTATTTTTTATCGTATTTCGCGGGTTATGCAATCCGGTTTTCCCCGGTGTGATAGCTCTCATACCACTGCTGGAATACGAAGAACGACCACGCCAGTTTGGAATAGTTCGCCCCGGTCGCCGGACCGGCGTCTCCCGTCTCCAGATACCGTCCGATCATGTCGGAGACATATTTCGCGTCGAATATATCCTGCCTCGCCAGGAAATCATAACTGCCGTAATCTGTAAGGCGATCCCGCAGCGGTCCGCGCAGCCACGCGTCCAGCGGAACGCCGAAACCGACTTTGGGCCTGTCCAGCAGTTCTCTTGGAATATAATCGTATGCGATATCCTTCAGAATATGTTTCTTGTCGCCGTCCGCATACTTGAAGGCATGGGGAATCCGGTAGGACAGCTCCATAACGTCCTTATCCAGAATCGGGCATCTCGCCTCCAGAGAATATTTCATGGACGCGCGGTCCACCTTACAGAGAATATCCCCCGGCAGATAAGTGTCCATATCCAGAAGCATTCGCCTGATCTGCCAGTCCTGTATCCGATACCCGCTCTCGACCAGGTAGTGAACCGACAGATCCTCCTGTTCTTTTTGCCGCTTTACCATGGCCCGCGCCACAACCGGATAATTGTCCGCGCCAAACTGTGTCTTGCTCTCCCTCTCCCGGTTGCCGGCGATCACCCGCACCTTAAAGGGCAGGCGGCTCTCCAGACGCGCCTGCTTAAATCCCGGCAGCCCGCACACGCCGTGCACTGCCGCGCCCAGCATATCCAGCCGCTGTGCCAGCCGCACATTCTCATAAATATTGTAACCGCAGAAAAACTCATCGCCGCCGTCCCCGGACAGAGCCACCGTCACATGCTCTCTGGCCAGCCCGGAGACCAGCATCGTAGCGATCTGCGAGCTGTCCGCAAAGGGCTCGTCATAATACCGGGGAATACTGTCCACCAGGTCGAACATATCCTGTTCGTCAATATAGAGTTCCGTGTGATCTGTGCCAAGATATTCAGCCACTGCCCTGGCATACTTTGCCTCGTTGTACCTCTCCTCATGAAAGCCGATGGAGAAGGTTTTCACCGGGCTGCCGGAGCACTCCTGCGCGATTGCCGTGACAAGCGAAGAATCGTAACCGCCGCTCAGGAACGCCCCCAGCGGCACATCGGCGATCATCCTCGCCCGCACCGATTTTCGCAGCAGTTCCTTCAGCTGCGCTTTCGCCTCCTGATAATCTTTGATTGGATCGGCCTGCGCCTCGTGATAGGCTCTTCTGACGCTCCAATACTTCCACTTTTTGATCTGTCCCTGAGAAAATCGCAGAGCCGTTCCCGGCTCCAGCTTATACACATTGCGGTAGATACTCTCCGGCGCATTGATATACTGCTGGAACAGATAACGCGGCAGAACCCGCGTCTCGATCCGCGCCGCAAAGCCCGGGCACTGCATAATCGGCTTCAGCTCCGACGCAAAGACAAGATTCTCCTCCTCGTACCAGTAATAGAGCGGCTTCTTACCGATACGGTCACGGACAAGATAGAGTTCCTGCGCCTCTCTGTCATAGAGCGCAATCGCAAACATACCGTTAAATCGCTCCACACAGCGAATGCCCCATTTTAAATAGGCGGCTATGATGACTTCCGTGTCGCAGTTCGACCGGAAGGGATAGTCCGCCAATTCTTCCCGCAATTCCCGGTAATTGTATATTTCTCCGTTATATACCACCGAGACTCTCTTGTCAGCCGAATGCATCGGCTGGTGTCCCAGCGAGGACAAATCCAGAATGGACAGCCGCCTCTGTGCCAGTCCCACCTGCCAGCCGCCGGGTGCCTCCCAGATCTCCTCTCCGCTGTCGTCGGGACCTCTGTGGTACATCGTGTCATTCATCCGCTTCAGCTGCTCTGTCGTGATATTTTTTCTGCTGACATATCCGCATATTCCGCACATATTTAATACCGCCCGTTATTGTTGATTCCGCACCGCCCGCAATGCTTTGCGCACCTTATATTCACCGCACATCCTTCGCCAGGAAGTAATCCTTGTATTCACCGAAATCCTTACACTCGTTATCTACGGATTCCACCAGTTCTACATACTTCTCCTGCAGAAGCGCCCTGTAATTGTCGAAGTTATCATACCCCTTCTTGCACCACGCAAAGGGATGTGTAAGAATCTGCACTTTATCATAACTTGTGATATTGTTTTCGTCCGGATAACCATAACGCCAAATATGATTGGCGTCGGACATATATTTGACCTTCAGCGCGGTATTCGCGCCGATCTTGTCCGCGAAGGTGAAAAATTCATCCTGGTAAGCGTTGAGAATGCCGTCCAGCTTGATATTCTCCCGCAGCACATCCTTGGAGGGTCTGTGTATGGAAAATTCCGTAATCTCAAAACCGAACATCTCGCTCAGAATATCGATCTCCATCTTAATGCGTTTGCGGATCTGCTCCATATCCGTCATGCCGTTCAGGGCAAAGTGCAGACCGATGTGCTGTCCCCGCTCATGCATATCCTTGATCATGTCCATATTTCTTCTGGAGAGGATGTTATAAGAATTGTTCGTCCACTGGAAGAAAAAGGTGGATGTGAAATCCATGCTCTGCTCCACCTTGGCCATCTGGTAGGCCCGCTCCACGCTGTACTCCACGTCATGCCGCATGATAATGAAGCTGTCGCGTCCCAGGGCTTCGGCATAGCCGCACTGCCTGCCTGTGGCCTGTATGATCCTGATGATTTCCCGATAATCACTGAATGAAAACATGTTGTTATCCTTTCTGTCCTTCTAACCCCACTCCAGAATCCGCCTGCTTCGCAGGCGCCGCGCTTCGCGCTCTCTGATTCTGTCGTTATCATATCAGGCGAAAACAAATGCTCGTTTCACTCGCGCTTGTTTTCTGTCCTTCTAACCCCACTCCAGAATCCGCCTGCTTCGCAGGCGCCGCGCTTCGCGCTCTCTGATTCTGTCGTTATCATATCAGGCGAAAACAAATGCTCGTTTCACTCGCGCTTGTTTTCGCTCTGATATGATACATTATATACTCTGCGGCCAAAGCCGACAAGTTTATTCTCCCTCTTCTTTTACTCCGGTTTCCGCCGCACGGAGCGCTTGTGATAGTATTCCGCAACACCAACGTTGACCCAGCCGTCCTCGTCCTCGTCGAGATAAAAGCACTCAAAGTTCTCGATGAACGCGGGCACCTCCACGACGACGTCCTCCCCGTCGCAGCTCTCCAGGTAGTCGTAGACCGCCGTACACCGGTCGTAGTAATCCCGATAGGCCCCATTGTGCACGGACTCCGCCACCCTCATAAGCGCCGACTCAGAGAGCGCTTCCGGCGCGGACAGAACCGCCGCAAAAAGGATGATCAAAAGAATCGCCCACACACGCCTGTCCGTGCGCAGACCGGCCCAGCGATCCAGCAGGCAGCCCGCAAATACAGCCAGATTGCACAGCGAGAGCACCAGAACCGTGTCCAGGACAAAGCAGCATCTGTTCGGGAGCAGCAGCCCATTATATCCCAGCACCACCGGGAAAACAGCCACATAGCTGACCCCGACAGCCAAAAGGCTGACAATTCCATATGTTTTCAGATGCGGCGCAAGCCTTTTGGACAGATAGATGCCAAGCGCGAGCATGATCAGCAGAACAACGCCGAACATCGTGTTTCTGGCAAGTCTCTCCGTCTCGGTCCACACGCCTTTGACCGTCCATTTAATAACCTGTAGAAGCTGCCAGTTCTCCCCCTGCATACTGTACGTATGCCTCGCGTAATTGCCCGGCGCCGCCGTGTTGAGGAGAGCGCCCGCGATACCCGATACCGTAACGGCAATATTTGCGGCCGACAACTTCCTGCGGATCAGATAAAAGCCGACCGCCAGAAGAAGCGCCGCATAACAGGCGGCACCGCTTACAATGAGCGAGCCTCCCGCCGCCAGAAAGAGCAGCACCGCCGCAAGGGCGGCGCATACGCGTCTGCCCCGTCCCGGAATTTCGCTTCTGTTCGACGCCAGAAGGCAGGCGAGCGCCAGGAGCGCGACAGAGAACGGCAGACTGTACGCCACCGCACCGGAATACCAGAAAAAAATCTCTTCAAATATCTGTGAATCCAGTATCGCAAATAAGGCGAGGGAATAGATCGTCAGCCGTACCCCCCCCCTGAACTTTCGGCCTTCTCTCCACACAAAGCCTGAGGCCGCCCACCACACGACAAAGAGCGCCGCAAAGAACAGCAGCGCATTGCAGACCATGACGATCCTGAGCTGCTGCAGGCCGAAATTGTTCAGCGGAGAGAGAAACGCCTGCAGGAACATCGCAAAATATGTCCCCTGCCAGTCCAGATATAATTCCCGGGAATAGCGAAGAGATGCGGCCAGATACCGAGGCAGAGAGACATGGAACACCCCCACGCGGACGGCATGTGTGTAATCATCCCCGGCAAACACCGTATAGCGCGCGCCGCCTGCAATCACACAAACCATAAACAGAATCGCCGCCGCATTGACGGCCACGGCAATCCGGCCAAGCCACTTTTCTGCTTTGGCGTTCATATTTCTCACCGCCCCTTCTTCCTGCTCTCGTATTTCTCGCACAGCTCCTCGATGTAGTCCCGCCACTGCTCGAAGACCGCCTGTCCGTTCGCCCGTCCGGCGATTTCCCTCGCCGCGCAGCCCAGGCGGTTCGCCAGCGCCGGATCTTCGATCAGCCGATTGATTCCGTCCACAAGCGCCTGCTCGTCTTTAATCGGAATCAGCAGGCCGTCCACGCCGTCCGTCATGATCGTCCGCGGCCCGCCGCAGGGACAGTCTGTGGCGACGATCGGAAGTCCCAGCGCCATAGCCTCCATCAGCGCGTTCGGCAGTCCCTCCCAGTCTGATGTGAAGGCGAAAAGCGCCGCGTCCACCAGATCTTTTTCCAGCTGATCGCTTGCGCCCATAAGGTGAATGTAATCGCCGGCTCCCAGTTCGCCGATCAGATTCTCCAGAATCTCCTTCGTGCCATCATGGGAATCCCCGCCGTAGATTTTCAAGTCATAGTCCGGGTGTCTGGCGTGCACCTTAGCGAAGGCGCGCACCAGCATGGGCTGGTTCTTGAAGTCCACCAGCCTGCCGGACTGCACCACTGTCTTTGTTCTCTTCTCAGGCGCCGGAACGCCGATATACTTCTCATGGATCGGATTCAGAATAATGCGGGAATTCTCCTGCAGCCGCGGCGCGAAGAACGCCTTGGCCCCTTCCGTCTGGAACACACAGCCGTCGGCGCGCGGGAATAGGAGCGGAATCTGCAGCTTATCCGCAAGCTCCTCATAATGCCCCGCCGGGTCCGTACGAATGGAGATCAGCACCGGAAGCTTCATGAAATAAGCCGCCAACAGTCCTCTGTACAGCGCTTTTCTGGCAAAGGGAATCAGGATATCCGGCTTCTCGGTTTTGAGAAAGTCTCGCAGATATTTCACACGGAGCAATACCTGCACAGGATGTGGCTTCTTTTCATCGTCCTCTCTGAGCCCCACATGCACCCGTCTGACCCGCTCGTCCAGCGCGAACTCATCCTCGCCGTACCACTCCGTCGCGACCAGAACCTCATAGCCCTCCGCGGCAAACCGATTGGCCAGATTGGTGACAACGCGCTCCGCGCCGCCCTGCTCGAGACAATTTAAGTGAAATGCTATCCTGCGTGCCATATACGCGCACTCCCTCCGTCAGTCGTCAGAAACTCTGATACATGAACACCGCCGTGTCGTAACCGCCCCCGTAGATGCCCGTTACCAGCAGCGTCAGCACAACGCCGTAGTAGCACATCCACCTGATCGGAGCCGGCTTCGCAGCCAGATAGGCTCTGACGTCCTCCCCGCGCTCCTCCAATACGGAAACTGCCAGCCAGACAAGCAACACCGCAAGCAACAGCAGAAAATCATATCTGCTCAATCCGTACGCCGTGATCTCGCCCGTCAGCAGACTCACCGGACGCAGCCTGGTCACAAAGGACAGAAAGATCGCCCGCGCCTGCTCCAGACTCCCGCTTCTGATCAGCACGTCGGCCGCAAAGACGATCAGCCATGTCCGCGCCATACATACAAAAGACCACAGCCTGCCGTCCCGGATATGCAGTTTCTCCTTCCAGACCCCATAATACGGCTCCAGCACCAAGGATATGCTCATGATGACGCCATAGTAAATCCCCCACAACATATAGCCGAGCGTCCTGCCGTGCCATATCCCCGTAAAAAACCATACAAGCATCGTTCCCAGGATCGGCACAACATGCCTGCCGAACGTTTTCCACTTCCCTTTGCATACCTTGCCGAGCCTGCGGCCCGGACCGGACATCACGAAAGAGAACATCACGTAGTCCTTGAACCACGCCCCCAGCGTAATATGCCACCTGCGCCAGAATTCCGCCACCGATTTTGCAAAATAGGGTCGCCTGAAATTTTCGGGAAGCGCGATGGCGAATGTCTCGCTGACTCCCATCGCCATATCAATATAGCCTGAGAAATCCGCATAGAGCTGCAGCATATACAGGACCGTCGCGCAGACGAATACGCTGCCCGGCACTGAGGACGGTTCCACGCCATAGACCCGATCCACAAAGATGCCGAGCCTGTCCGCGATTACCAGCTTCTTGAAAGCGCCCCACACAAACCTCTGTATGCCGCGAAGCAGTCTGTCGTAGCTGAAAGCGCGGCCGCCCGCAAACTGCTCCTTCATATGGGCATAGCGGTTGAACGGCCCCTGTGTGACAGATGGGAAATACGCAAGAAACAACAAGAATTTTAGAGGATTCGTCTCCGCCTCGCAGTTCTCCCGCCCGACGTCAACGACATAGCCGATCGCCGTCAGCGTATAAAAAGAGATGCCGAGCGGCATGATCACTCTCTCCAGAAAACCGGCCCGCGAACCCGCCAGCCGCTCTGCGAGCGGCAACGCGACAACCGCATACTTGTAAAAGACGAGCAGGCCGAGCTGAAAGATAAAACAGGGAAGCTGCAACCGCTTTCTCCTGCTCCGGAACATATCCTTGACCGCCTTTTTGCTCTCTCTGTCAGCGCACGCGGCAAGTTCCTCTCTCTCCCGCTCGAGCAGCCGCTTCAGATACAGCCCGCAGCCGTAGGCTGTAAGCGCCGTGAGCAGCAGACCGAGCGGAAACCCCCGCAGACCGATCACATAGAAGACAAGGCTCGCCGCAAGCAGCACATACCACTGACGCCCCTTGGGCACCAGATAATAGAGTGAAAAAGCGATCGCCCACAATATCACAAAGGGCAATGATAGAAACTGCATTTACTCCTCCAACAACCTTTTCACGAGCGCGATGATCGCCTCTTTATTCCTGAAATTCTCCGCCACGACGTACTTCGCGTCAATCTCGATGTCAAATTCGTCCTCCAGATCGCTCACCACGTTGATGACGGTAAAAGAATCGATCACGCCGTCCTCCATCATGCTGTCGCCGTCGTAGGTCAGCGCCTCCTCGCAGTGCTCTTCCAGAATTTCCAAAATCTTTTCTTCCATGATGCTCTCCTCCGGTTCTCCTATGCCGCTCACGTCCCGCCGCCTGTGCAGTCCTTTTCATCCGCGCAGTCCGCATATCTGTATTTCATCTTCAGCAATCCGTCCCGAAACGGCAGATACACAAAGCCCGGCCTGTCCTCCTGTCCATCCGGCGCGATCCGGCGGTATCTGAGGATTTCCGCCTCCCGGCCGCCGATCACGGTCCGCGGCGGCGGAAAGATATCGCTCTTGCCGTAATCCACGCTGCGAAGCAGCCTGTAGATTTCCTCCGGCGGATCGGTCAGGCAGAACCGCCCGTCCGAAGGTATCTCCCTGGACCGGTATAGCCTGCGGGCCGGATCAAAGCCCTGCGGTCTCGTCTGCGCCCGCCTCTCCAGCACGTCGGCAAAGCATTCCCGAAACGCTTCGGCCGCCAGATCCATCAGCCGCTCCGTCAGTTCATACGCCTTCACATCTTCCCCGACAGGGCACCGTCTCTGTATGATAATATCGCCTTCGTCCACGCCCACCGTCACATAATGCCAGGTGATGCCTGTCTCTTTTTCCCCCGCGTAGATCACCCAGGTAGGCGCGTTTCGCCCCGGGTACTCCGGCAGCAGCGCATTGTGGAAATTGATGACGGTGATATTTTCCTTTTGCACCAGCGCGGAGGGAAAGAGATAATTGTTGCTGGCGCTGACAATCAGCGTCTCCCCGACGACCCCGTCGAGATAAGCCGCCAGCCTCTTTTTATCCGGAATCCGCTGAAAAGATACGCCTCTCTCCGCGCAGATCTTCTCCGTGACACTCAGTGAATGCATCTCATGCTCGATAAATTCGAGGTCGTATCCATATTCTTCCTGCCTGTCGCAGACATACCGAAGCACTTCGCCCGTCACCTTACCGTAACCGATCACGATGACTCTGCGAAATGCCGTGGCTTTCGTTTCACCCATATACATCCTCATTCCGCATCGACAGCGCTACAGATATTCTTTCAGCTTCACCCTGTCGATCTTGCCGTTGGCGTTGATCGGCATTGTCTCCAGCGTAATCACTTTGTTCGGCAGCATATACTCCGGCACAAGTCTGGCAATCCGCTCGTTGATGTACGCCTTGTCCAGCTGCTCCTCGATAAAGAGAACAATCTTCTGGCGCTTCTCGTCATACAGACAGCAGCACAGCGCGATCTCCTCCAGAGAGGAAACCGCCGTCTCGATTTCACCCAGTTCGATCCGGTGTCCCATGTGCTTGATCTGAAAATCCTTGCGGGAAAGATACACAAGTTCGCCGTATTCGTTGTATTTCACCAGATCGCCGGTCCGATAGATAATTTCCGGCACATGCGGATTCAGCGGATTCTGCACGAAGACCTCCCCGGTCTTCTCGGGATTATTGTAATATCCCATCGAGAGGGACGTGCCTCTCACACAGAGCTCGCCGACCTCGCCCTCCGCCACGGGCTTATCCTGCCCGTTCAGCACGATAATATCTGTATTCGCCATCGGAACGCCGATCGGCAGCGGCTCGTCGTCGGAGAATTCACGGTCCACAATATAGTACGTGCAGGCGTCTGTAATTTCGGTGGGGCCGTACAGGTTGGCATACAGGACGTTCGGCAGAAATTTACGCCAGACATTGAGCTGCCTGTTCGGCATCACCTCCCCGCAGAACAGAACCCGCCGCAGGGTATCCGAGAGATCCACATTGCGAAAAGCCTTCAGCTTCGCCACCACGATGAGCGCCGAGGGCACCCAGAAAATGGTATTGATTTGATTCTCCCTCAGGTACTCCAGAAGCGGCACGGGCTGCGCGAACAGATTCTTCGGTATGATATAGGTGGTCGCCCCGCTCTTGATCGTGCTGTAGATATCCAGAATGGAATTGTCAAAGTAAAACGGCGCCTGATTGCCGAAGGTATCCTCTTTCGTGATCTGGAAAGTTTCCGTCACCCAGTCGATATAGTCGATCACGGAGCGGTGGCTGATCGTGACTCCCTTCGGGATGCCCGTGGAACCGGAAGTAAACAGAACATACAGAAGATCCGTGTCGATTCCCCTGTCTCTGGCCGAATCGACAATCTGCCCGTCCTCGGGCAGCAAAACGGCCTCCTCAAATATCAGATAATCGCCCTGATAGGCATACTGCGCGAAGGTGTCCCTAAGCGCCGCCGTCGTTATGACCAGGGACGGCTGCAGCACCTCCAGAATCTTGTCGACTCTGCTCGCCGGCATTCCGATATCGATGGGCGAATAGAAATTGCAGCTGTATGCCGCTCCCATAAAGGAGACCAGCATATCGACACCCTTCTCCATATACACGGCCACCGGGCTCTTAAAAAAGCCCCGCGCGAGTATCTGACCGGCCAGCGCCCGCGCCTGGGACCGCAACTCCCCAAAAGTGACCGCCTTCCTCTCATCCGCGAAAGCAACCTTGTCAGGCAGCCTGTCCGCAGTCTGGTCCAGCCAGTATGTAACGTTTGCTTTCATCGCAGCTTCTGCCCCTTCTCCGTTCACTGTACCCGATAGAATGTATCCGGCATCTTCTCTGTCTTGACGTGATAGATGTCGTACAGATCCGTCATTTCCAGTCCGCAGCCGGCAGGGTCGTAGGAGCCGTACAGGGCGATTCCCCTGTCCGCGGCCAGTTCTTTAACGCTCTGCTCCACCTGCAGAGCAATCCGGAACTGCTCCTCAGATTCTATGTAATTATACATCATGGGCGAATAGGGTGGCAAGTATAAAATCACCTCCACGCCGCGCCCCTGCAGATAGTCCAACAGCGCGGTGAACAACCGCATACTCTCCCCGTCGATCTCCCGGTAATCCGTCAGGCGGTATACCACATGCTCCGCGATGGACTGTCTGGTCAGCTCCTCCACTTCGCCGACGTCCACTTCCCGCAGACTTCTCTCGTAGGCGACGCTTCCGTCACAGCGCTTCAGATAGCGCTCGGTCTCCCGGTCCGTCGTGTAATTCACCAGGAAACGCCTGTGTTCCCAGAGCCGTGTGACATTGTAGCGAAAGTAATTGAGCGACAGCCACTTGGTATGGTCGCGGCCGGTGTCCGCCCGGAGAGCCGCGGCCGTCCCGTTCACAGCTTTCACGCCGTCCGCAGCCGCCGAGCCGCTCTCCTGCGAAGCGGCGATCCGCTCCTCCATGTAGCTCACATAGTCCTCCAGCTCCTCCCAGCGCTCATTGTTGTGACTCGCGTTGAAAAGAAAGGCGTCCACGCCGATAACCATCTTCTCCGGGAGCCGGCCGTTCCGGTCCAGTATGCCCGCCACCGCCAGCAGATCGTAGATCGTGGATTCGGACAGCCCAGTGTTGTAGAAGGAGTCCGTCCCGAACATCTCGCGGTCAAAATTCATCACTCTGCTGGAGCCGGCCACGATCACTTCCTTTGCGGACGACTGCCTGTTCAGGCAGGCAAGCAGAAGCTTTCTGTCGTTGAAATCCGATTCCTGCAGTCCCTCCACATTCATGCCGCGCTCCATCTGCTCCCCAATCCCGTCGTAAGTGACCCGGAGATATGCGTAGGAATCCACGTACCAGTTGACCGCCGCCACCATACACAGCAGCGGGAGTATGAACAAAACCGCCTTACACCACTTTTTCATCTTCCGTCTCTCCGCCAAAAGTAAAATGAAACAGGATCGGAAACGCCGCAAACAGCCCGTACGCATAACGAAATTCATTGTACACCGGCGTCGCCAGAAGCAGCGTCGCGAGCATCATGAAAAACGGCGCAAAAACGACCGCGCTCTTTCCGCGATATACCGCATAGGCGAGACAGAACACCAGAAGCCACGTGTTCAGTCCCAGACTCCACACCCTGTTGTACAGCTCCAAAAATCCCATCAGGTAATCGTGCATGGCCAGCTCATCGTCATAGGTGAACAGCTTGCGCTGCGCCGCAATCCCCAGCGGATTGTCCACCATATAGTACTCCCCGTAAGGATACTCGTAATCCGGCACGCTGTACGCCCAGAAACCGGCAGTCTGCCTGACCTGGGCCACCAGGTACTGCAGCGGGTTCCGCAGGCCGACCCGCAGCCACAGCATGAAGTAGTCCGCCTTGTGATCCTCGATCTCCCGCTGATTCCCGAATTCCCTGATCAGGCTTTTGACCGGATCAAACAGGTGTGGATTATAGTATGCTTCCGCCCCCTCCAGCGGGATCACTCTGCCGAGCAGCTCCGTCTCCTCCTCCGTCAGCTCTCCGCCCTTCAGATAGGCGCAGAGCAGATGCTGGGTCGGCATGGTCAGACTCTCGATGGTATCCGGCGGCTGCACATGCATCGCCCGCAGAACAGGCCCCTGCCAGAGAAGATAGCACACAAGTACCGCCAGGATGTACAGGAGCGTCCCGCGCGGAAAATTCTTCCTGCATCCGCCCTCCCGCCGCGCGCTTTCCCTGATTTTCACAACGAGCAGGCAGGCCGCAGTGCCCGCAAAGATGAATATGCCGTTGCTCCGCAGCAGACACACCGCCAGCCCGGCCACAAAACAGGAAAGCCATGCACCCGCTCCCGCATCCGGATCGGCCGTGGCCGTCAGCCATGCAAAGAACAGGAGCGCCGCGGTAAAAAACGCGTCCTTCCCCATGCAGATCGCCTGCATCGCATTGATCGGCAGAAGCGCATAAAACAGGAGCGCCAAGGCAAGCCACAGCGCCCTCGTCCCTCTGATATACAGCTGATACAGGAAAAATGCGAAGACCATCGCCATGACCGCCGCCTGCACGAAGGTATAAAAAGCAGCGCCTCCCGTGTACGTGCCGGATACGCGATATCCGATCATAAAGAAAAAGCGCATGAGCAGCGTGTGAAAATACGGGTGATGATTGGAGCGCTCCGCCAGACCTAAGAACTGTTCGATCTGCCACACGGCGTCATTGTTCAGCCAGCCCGGATAGTACATCAGATAATAGGGCAGATAGCACAGCAGGCAGACCGCCGCAAAGAGCAGCCAGACATACCGCCTCTCCCGCCGCCTTTTCCTGATGCAGGCGGCCGGCAGGCGCGGCAGTCTTGCCGCAAGGGCGGCCCTGTTTGAAAATAAAAGACACAGCGCCAAAAGCGCCGCGTAGCTGCCGCCAAACCACAGCGCGAACCTGCCCGCATTGCGGACAAGTCCCAAATACCGCGCCGTCTCCAGATCTCCGAGAATCACGCACACGGCATAGAACAGTGCAAAAGGAATCAGTATCAGAAGCTGCCGCCTTCCCGGCAGCTTGATTGTGTCATCTGTCAGTCTCCCCATCGGTTTCCCGTTTCTCCCCTGTATCCTGCGCCGCCCACTCGCGCAGTTTCCCGACATAGGTCTCTGTCGTGTACTCCCCGGCGCGCTCGAGCGCCATCCGGCTGTAATGCGCCGCCTTATCCCGGTCCTCCAGCAACGCTTCGATCTCCTTTGCCAGAGCCCGTTCCTCCTCTGTGATAACCTGCGGGTCGAAATTCTCCTCAGGGCTCATGTTCGGGATCAGAACGCCGTAACGATCCCCCAGTATCTCTCGCGGGCCCGTCATACAGTCGGTCGCAATGACCGGAAGCCCCAGAGCCATCGCCTCCACCATCGCGTTCGGGAAGCCTTCATAGTGAGAGGTAAGCACATACAGGCTGCCTCTTTTCAGATAGGGGTACGGATTCTTCTTAAGCCCGGCGAAGCAGACTGCATTCGCGATTCCAAGCCCGCGCGCCAGCTCCCTGTACGCCTCGAAACCGCCCTCGCCGACAATGACAAGTCTCGTGTCCGCCAGCCGCTCGTGCACGAGCGCGAAACTCTTCAGAAGATGCCAGAAGCCCTTGACCGGGTCTTCCCGCCCCATCGAAACCAGAACGCGGCCGTCCCGCCAAGGCAGCGCGGCCTCCCTCCGCCCGGCCAGCTCCCGTACCTGCCGTATATCAAACGGATTGCTGAGAGCGACCGCCTTATCACAGCGGTATTTCGTCCGTATCTCGCCGCATATCGTCTCGGAACAGCAGATCACTCTGTCCGCGCACCTGCAAAACAGTCTGATCTGCCCCGGATGTTCCATGTCCATATAGCTTCTGATCCCCAGCCATTTCTTCGCCCTGCCGCCTGCGGCGATGTTGGCCAGATTGGCCGTCGGCCCGAAGCTGTAGGCGATGTCCGTATGCTCCCTGCGCATGAGCGCACGAAGCTTCAGCCCGCGCAGAAACACATACACAAGCTTGCCCAGCCATCCCGGACGGCTCGGAAGATGCAGATCTGCCACCGGAATCCCTCTCACGTCGTAGGCGATATCCGCGGAATCAAAGACGGCGATCCGCACCCGAAAATAAGGCTGCAGCAGTCTGGCCGTAGCGGCGCAGACCTTTTCAAACCCGCCCTGATGAAGAGCCGGCACAATCAGCAAGATATTTTTCATAAGCCCGAACAGTCTCCTTTTAAATAAAAATCGGCGTAGCGCTTCGCCTGTTCCCGCACATCGAAGCCGGCCGCGCACATCTCACCGCAGGTATCCCGCCTCTCATAGTCCGCGCCGGCAAGAACCGCCTGCGCCCACGCTTCCGGCGGAAGATCGATGCTCATATATGTGACCAGATCCGTGGCCCGCGCCTCCCTTGTCACCGTGTCCGACACAAGACAGCGGAGTCCGGCGGCCTGCGCCTCCACCAGCACGCCCGGCAATCCTTCATAGAAAGAGGGCAGCAGAAAGAAATCAAATGCCTGATAATACGCCTCCGGGCATTGCTGATTGCCCGCAAACAGTACCCTGTCCCCGATTCCCAGTTCCTCGCATTGCCGCTGCGCCGCGGCCCTGCCCTCGCCGTCGCCGACCAGCACCAGCACCGCGTCCTCGCGCGCGGCGCAGACCGCCGCAAAAATCCTGATAAGGTACGGATGATTCTTCGGATAATAGAATCGCCCCACATGACCGAGAACAAACCTGTCCTCTATCCCCAATTCCCTGCGGAGCGCAGACCGCACGTCCGGGTTGTAAGTAAATTTCCGCACATCCACGGCATTGTGTATAATCCTGACCCTGCCCGCCTTCACCCGCGCTTCCCCGAACGCATCCGCGCCGGCGGCCTCGGAACAGGCGAAACAGTAATCCGCCCGGCGGTACAGCTTCCTTCGCATCACCTTCGTGGCCAGCGCCTTCAGCCCTCTGCCTGTGCCCGCGCTGCGGGAATGCGCCACCGTGACTGGCACGCCGGCACGCTTGGCGATGGGCAGATAGACGGCCGCCGTGCTCGTCATGTGCCCCTGCACCACGCGGAACTCGTGATGCGCAGCGAAGAAAGCCCGCACCGCACGCCGGTAGGTCAGATAATTGTATCCCTTAAACTTCGGGAGCACATAGATCCTGCCGCCCAGGCTGGCGATCTCCCTGTCGTAAAACTGGGGTTCTCTGCCCGAAGCGTCGTCCCCTGCTCTCTTCACGGCGCTGCTGTGCACCAGAAAGTCAAACTGAATGGCGTTCCTGTCCATCTGGCGGTACAGGTCCATAATCCTGCTCTCCGCGCCGCCCGGTCCGGTGCCGCCGAGCACATGCAGTATGCGTATCGGTTCCGCAGCTGTCGTCTCCATTTGATTTTTCATGTCAGAATATCGCCCACCTTCAGCTCTTTTGCACACTCGTAGCTGTCGATCAGGAGCGAGCCGTCCACCGTGCGCACAATCGGCTTGCCGTCAAACACGTCTATAATCTCCCCCGGCGCATAGGCCGAGAAGTCTATCATCTCATCGAAGGGCTGCGCCTTCCACACAGTCACCCGGTCCTCGCCGCACACCGCAAAGGCCCCCGGGAACGGTGCCGCCACCCCGCGGATCAGATTATAGATATTTCTGGTCCGCTCATGGAAGTCGATTTTGCCGTCGGCCGCGGTCCGCTTCTCATACCACGAATCGAAGTCCTTAGAGTCCGTGCGCACGCAGATATCACCTTTTTCATAGGACTGCAGCAGCCTGCGGATCAGATTCTTGGAACAGATCATATTCTTGTACTGCGCCGTCCTGATATCGTCGTGTGGCGTGATGGAGAACATCTCCGTCGCAAAGATATTCGGACTGTCCGCCTTCTCGTCATAGCGGAACAGATTCAGATTGAATCTGGTATCGCCGAGAATAATCGACCAGTTGAGAGGCGACCGGCCGCGCCCGAAAGGCAGATAGCCGCAATTGCCGTGAAACCCGTAGATACCGTAAGCGAACCGATCCAATACGCTCTTCGGGATCAGACGCTGCCAGCCCATAGAGATGCCGATGTCAAACTCATTTTCCGCGAGAAAGCGCTGTGTCTTGTCGTCCGTCAGAAAATAACTGTCCGCCTCATGCACCGGAATTCCATACTTCTCTGTCAGAACCGCGAGTCCCTTGTATCCCGAAACCTGATTCTTCTTCGTCACCTCGGGACTGATGGTAATCACCAGATCTACCGGGCAGATGGTATTCTGAATAAACTCCACGATATTTTCCGACGTGTCCTTGACGCCGAATACAACCACTCTGTACTTCATCCTCTTCGCCTCCCCGTATTTCAATGCCGCACGGCACGCAGGAGCCTGACTGACAGGAACTTGCACTGCGCCAGCAGATACTCCGCGATCCTGCCGGGCGCATGCCGCGTGACGGGCGCCATCTCCAGATATTCCTTATAGGAAATCATATCCTGCCTGTGCTCTCTGAACAGACGGGCATACCGCTGCTTCTCCTCCTCCGTGACCGTGTTGGCATGGATCACCAGCGTGGTCGCTCCTCCTTTGCCCTTCAGGCTCCGACTCAGCTTAAAAGAGATCGGATAGAAGGTCAGTCCGCGGTACCGATAGGGCCTCTTGCCGAAGCCGTCCGTGACTCCGGTATAGCCGCTCTCCCTGAGCGCTCTGAGCGTATTGGCGTCGTAGGAGTGCGACGGCGCCATAAAAATGTCGGTTTCAATGCCGTTTTCGGCCAGCTCTTCCCTGCCTCTTCGCAGCATCTCCCTCTGCCTGCCATACGGAAGCCCCGCGAATTCCGAATTGCGGTTGAGCGGAAACAGACCGCCCCGTTTCGTTGTGTAGAGGTGGTGCAGACCATGTACCGCAAAGACGTATCCCTCATCCGCGAGAGCGCGCATCACCTCATAGAAATCTTCCCTGGCAGGTTCACAGTGCAGCTTCGGATCACGGTTATCCGGCACGATGCCGAGCAGCGGCGCGATGCCTGCCTCCCGGAAAAGCTCCCTAAAAAATCTGAAATTTCCCCAGTTCATATCGGGCGTGATATCGTCCATACGAACCGCAATCTTTCTGGCTGTCATTCCCTATGCGCCTCCGCCCTGCTGCCCTGCCAGATAATGCTCGTACAGATAATCCTGCATGTTGACGTACTCCTGCACCCGCTGATAGTTGTCCAGGACCGCCGGAAGCCTCTCCTCATACGTCTCGGGCGTGCACTCCCGTATTCTGCGGCACGCCTCCTCAAGATCCGGTTTCTCCAATAGGATCATGCCGTCCGTGTTAAAAAAGTCCGCTATCCTGCGCGCCCCCAGATACACCGGGATGGTCTGCGCCGCAAAGCAGCTCGTGAGCCGTTCAGAAAAATAGTAATCCGAGATATCGTTCTCAACAACCAGTGAAAAACGGTAGCGATCCAGCGTCTCGTCCACGCTCTCCACATAATCGCCGCCGTCAAATCTGCCGTAAGTGTCGGCCAGCCGTTCTCTCTTGCACAGTCTGGCAAGCTCCAGACGGAATCTGTGCAGCTCACAGATGACCTTGTCTGAGGACAGGATCGACAGGTCTCTGTCCTTCTCCCGGTACAGTCCGTCCCGCATACTGCGGTTCCAGATCCCGGCCGCCACAGGATAAAATCTCGCATTCTCTATATCGTTGAGGATTCTCTCGTCGTAGGTAAAAATATAGCGGAACTCCCGCTCAAGCCCTCTGTGTCTTCGAAATACCTCATAGTCTTCCGGCACGATCGTCCTCGACTCCGTCAGCATACCATATTTGACGCGCGGCCTGCCGAGTGGTTTCGGCATCGCCTCCGGACCGTAGAAATGCGTATCCAGCCCATAGTTGTACCGATCCCAAAAGAAATATCTGCCCTCGTGGCCGAAGGGCGCGTGTCTGGAATGTCTGTTTCTGATAAAATAAGTCTCGAGCGGCTGCCCATCAGCATTGTATATGCGCGGCATCGTGCCGTCGATCTCATATTCTCTGGCTATCTGTATATGATATCCGCCCAGTCTGAATTCCATACCGTCCTCTCATTGTCGCTATTTCAAATACGCCCGATACCAGTCGATCGCAAGCGCAATACCCTTCTCGAAATCATACTCCGGATCATAGCCGAGCAGCTCGCGCGCCTTGCTGATATCCGCGTTGGAATCCCGCACATCGCCTTTGCGCGGCGGGCCGTAATTCGGCTTCACATCCATACCGAGCGCCCTGCACAGGTGCTCATAGATGTCTATCAGGAACAGTCTGCCTCCCGCGCCGATGTTGAACGCCTGTCCAGCGGCCTCGGAGGAAGCCAGACACGCCCTCAGATTCGCTTCGATCACATTGTCGATATAGGTGAAATCTCTCGACTGTCTGCCGTCGCCGTTGATGGTCGGCACCTCGCCGTGCAGAAGCTGCCGAAGAAATTTCGGAATGACGGCGGCGTACATACCCTCCGGATCCTGTCTGCGGCCAAAGACATTGAAATAGCGCAGGCCGTATGTGTCCAGACCGTACAGCTCCCTGTACAGTCTCCCGTATTCCTCGTCCACCTTTTTCGTCAGCGCATACGGCGCAAGCACCTTCCCCTCGTGTCCTTCCCGCTTTGGCAGTTCCGTGGAATCGCCGTACACCGAGGAACTGGATGCATACACGAACTTTTCAACGCTATTCTGTCTCGATGCCTCCATCATGTTCAGCGTTCCCCGAATATTGATCTCCTCATACAGAAGCGGCATCTCGATACTGCGCGGAACGCTTCCCCACGCCGCCTGATGAAGCACATAGCGCACGCCCTCCGTCGCCTTCATGCAGGTGTCCAGATCCCGGATATCCCCCTCAATAAAAGTAAACCTGTCACTGGCCGTAAGGGGCTCAATATTCTCGTACTTCCCTGTGGAGAGATTATCCAGGCAGCGCACGATATGGCCCATATCGATCAGCGCCTCACAGATGTTGGAGCCGATAAAGCCCGCGCCTCCGGTCACCAGAAATATACTTTGCTTGTCAAACTGCAGCTCACGAAATCCCATCTCTTCATAAACCTCGCTCTGTTCTTGATCTTGTATTTACGATCTGCCGGAAGTCATCCCGCAGAATTTCTCTTCCCAGCAGAAAAAACGCCATGTAAAAAAGTGAAAATCCATAGATCATATAGCGTGAAAGGCACATGATCGTCATGGAAGTCGCGCAGACATTCGCCGCGATGGACAGGAGCGCGACGGCCATAACCGCGGCCGCTTCACTTTTCCTTCTGCGTTTCAGCCGCCATGCGGACAGCGCGGCGGCAGCGATATAGAGCAAAAGCGCCAGCCAGCTGACCAACGGATGCACGACGGCGATGCTGCGCACAAACCCATAAATGCACAGCGACAGATAATCATACAGCCATTGCCCGAAACATGCCGGCAGAAGCTTTTCGAGCATCCGGCCCGCCGCCTCGTCCGAAAGCCTGCTCTGCGTATAGTAGTCTCTCGTCTCCTCAAGCGTCCAGTAATACTCGGAGAATCCCGCCTCCAGCACATCAAATTTCAGCCTGTCATGACAGGCCTCCAAATGCTTTGCCCGCTCGTCGAGGGTATCGCCGCCGTACCGGTAATTGGCGCCTATCGCATCCGCCTCGGCATAAAACTTATCGAAAAAGCGTCTCTCCAGACTGTCATTCGGGAATACCTTCCCGTTCTCCTCATCGCACGCATAGAACACATTCGTCAGCGTATTGACCCGGCCATAGGTATTGCCCATAAAATATCCCGTCACGAAATAGTTGTAAGTGTGTATCGCCAGACTCCTCATCCCGAAAGCGCACACCACCGCCAGCGCGGGCAGAAGGAGCCGTCTGAACCGTCTGCGTACAATCAGCATGACACAGAAAACGACAAGCCATACAAGAATCGCCGCCATCATCTGCCCTCTCGTCATGGAGAGAAGCCACGCGAAGACAAGCGCCCACAGCGCGTCGGATTTCCGGTCCTCCAAAACCATGCGCAGCAGAAACAACACATAAATCTGAAACAACGGCATGCACAGCGCCTCGCTCATGATCGAATTTTCCACGAAGATCCCGTACGACGAGGCATATCTGGTGACGATGTGCGGCGCAAGCTGTATCGCGACCAGCATAAGCTCGCCCAAAGCGCCAAGCGAAAACCTTCTGCTCAGATATTCCGCAAGCAGAAAGATGCTGCACGCCGCAAATATGTTCTGTACAATGACCGCCAGCACAAGGCCGGCCTCCTCGCCCGCTATCTTTCTGAAGAGTGCAAGGAACAGCGGATAAAGCGGTTCTCGGTGGATATGCATGGAGATATACTGGTCGGAATCCCCATAGACGCCGACGCCGTACAGCGCATACATCCCCAGAAAGAAGAGCAGCAGTCCTATGAAAATAAACCAGTGTCGCTTTCTGTCCCCGGTCACTTTACAGTCTCCAATAATAGTAATCCTCCGTCATATATTCCTTTTTGTCGAGAAGACCCTTGATATCCACCAGGACCTTCTTCGCATTCGCCGCCTTATAGAATTTATCAAAATCCGCCTTGCCGAGATTCTTAAACGCGTCGTGCGCCACCGCGACAATCACCGCGTCCATATCCCTGACGTCGTCGAGACTGCCAAAGGTAATCCCGTACAGACGCTTTGCCTCATCCGCATCGGCCGCCGGATCCACCACGAGCGGGTGGATATCATACTCTCCCAGCTCCTTATAGATATCGATCACCTTGGTATTTCTGGTATCAGGGCAGTTCTCCTTGAAGGTGAAGCCGAGAATCGCGACCTTCGCCCCCTTCACCGGAACGCTCACCTTGATCAGGCTCTTCACCAGGCTCTCCGCCACATATTTGCCCATCTCGTCATTGATGCGCCTGCCGCCGAGAATAATGCGCGAGTGGTATCCCACCTCCTCCGACTTGTAGGTCAGATAGTAGGGGTCCACACCGATACAGTGTCCGCCCACAAGTCCCGGTCTGAACGGCAGGAAATTCCACTTCGTGCCCGCCGCCTCTAGCACCTCCAGCGTGTCGATCCCCATCCTGTGGAAGATAATGGACAGCTCGTTCATAAACGCGATATTGATGTCTCTCTGGCTGTTCTCAATAACCTTGGCGGCCTCTGCTACCTTGATGGACTGCGCGCGGTACACGCCCGCCTCCACCACAAGCTCATACACCTTCGCAACCGTATCCAGCGTCTCTTCGTCCATGCCGGACACAATCTTGGTGATGGTCTCCAGTCTGTGCACTTTATCGCCCGGATTGATTCTCTCCGGCGAGTAGCCTATCTTGAAGTCTGTGCCACATTTCAGCCCGGACTCCCGCTCCAGGATAGGCACGCAGATATCCTCCGTGACTCCCGGATACACCGTCGATTCAAACACGACGACGGAGCCTTTGGTCAGGTTCTGCCCGAGAATGCGGCTCGCGCCCTCCACGGGGGACAGATCCGGCGTGTGATCCGGCTTCACCGGCGTGGGAACCGCCACGATGTGAAATTTCGCCTCGCGCAGCCTGGAGGCGTCCGCCGTGAAATCAACCTTCGTGTTTTTGATCACCTCGTCGCCCACTTCGTTTGTGGGATCGATGCCGCTTCGGTACAGCCCGATCTTCTCCGCATTCAGATCAAAACCCACCACTTTCACTTTTTTCGCGAAGGCAACCGCAATCGGCATACCCACGTATCCCAGACCTACCAGAGACAGCTTCTCCTCGCCGCTCACAATCTTTTCATACAAATCCATTGTTCTCTACCACCTTTCCCTCTTCGCCTATGTATTGTATCCGTCACCGCAAAAGTATCCGGTGTACCTCCTCCATATAAGCCGCCGTCACTTTCGTTCTGTCAAACTCCCGCTCCATCTTCTCCCTCGCTGCGCGTCCCATACGGCCGCGCTCCTCCACAGACAGCGAGAGAAATTTCTCAAGCGCCGCAATCAGTTCGTCCGCACATCCCGGCGTGAATCCGAAACCTGTCCTGCCCTCGTCGAAAGCTTCCCTGCAGCCGCTGATGTCGGAAGCGATGACAGGTCGCCCCGTCGCGGCAGCCTCAATCAGGGAATTGGACATACCCTCGTGAAAGGACGCGACCACCACGGCGCTCGCAGCAGCCAGATACGGGTGCACCTCCGTGTGGAACCCCAGCTGTCTGATGATCCCCTCTCCCTCCAGCTGATCCAGCATCTCCTGATAATCCTCGTCGCACGCGCCCAGGACCTCGAAGAATACCTTATCGCTGTGCAGCGCCTTAGCCGCCTCGACAAACTCCAAGATTCCCCGCTCCTTCATCACGCGCCCCACAAACAGGAGGTGCGTCTCGTCCCTATCAGGATATGCCTCACAGGAGTGTCTGTCAAGATTGACTCCGGAGCCCATGACCAATCTGTCTCTGCGCCCGGCTGCTATGCCGTATTTGCGGAAAATCCCTCTGTTTTCCTCATTCTGAAAAAAAACGCAGGCCGCTCTCCCGAGCCCCGCCCGGTACATTTGCACAATCAGCCTGACGAACAGGCCGCCCCTGTCGAAAGCGCCTCCCAGCCCTGTGACCGTGGCAATATAGGGGATCTTCATCCTGCCCGCGCAAAACCCACCGTAGATATTCGGCTTGATCGTGTAGGTGACGACCATATCGGGCTTCAGTTCTCTCATCAGCCGGCGATAACTCGTGTACAGTTTCAGGTCCTCCAGCGGATTGACGCCTCTTCTGTGGATCGGCGTCCGCACGATATGCGCCCCCTCAGCCGCCAGTTCCCGCGTCTTCACATCGTCGGGCAGGCTGATATAGACCTCGTTCTCTGCCAGAAGCGCCTTCACAAATTCATTCCTGAAGTCGTAGAGCCCGCCGGAAGAGTTCGTAAGAATCAATATTCTGCTCATTTTCCCACCGCGTCCTCCACTTAGAGTATAACACACAATACATCCGACAGCTTCTGAATTTTCGCGTCACAGTCGTCGGCGTACAGTCCCTCCTCATAATACAGACCATCCGGATTCTCAAAGTAGATGCTTTCCATGCCGAGCTGTCTGGGCGCCTGGAAATCCTTGTACAGATTGTCCCCGATATAGACCATCTCCTCGAATGGGATTCCCCACCTGCACTGCATGATGCGAAAAGCAATATCGTTGGGCTTGCGGAAGGACTCTCCGCCCAGCTCGTCCGTAATGATAATATCCTCAACCAGCTCGTTCAGACCGAGAGCCTTCAGTTTGTTTCTCTGGCCCTCCACTCTGCCGTCCGTGATGATGCCGACCCGGATCCCCGCCCCCTTTAAGCGCCGGATCAGTTCTTCGGCGCCCTCGTAGAGTTCGATGTCGGGCATATGCGTTCTGTACGCGTCCAGACATTGGTCTTTTCTGTCCTGCTGCCCCAGCTCTTCCAGCAGCGCATCCACGGCGTTTCGACCCGCCAGGAAATGCTCCCACAGCCTGCGCTCGCCCCCGGCGTTGCCCAGATACCGCGCAACCGCCCGAAAACCGCTGCGGACATACTGTTTCTCCGCATACAGCGTATCGTCCAGATCAAAGATAACGCCTCTGACCGGCCGCCTTGTCCCCTGAAGATGCCCGCTCTCACACACAATGCAGATACTCTGGTCGAACCGTGAAAACACAGCGCCGTCCCGTATACCGTCGCCCCGATAGCCGAGCTTCTCACCCAGCATCAGGCGCATGACCGCCTCCGGCGAGTCCGCTCCCGCCTTCATGCTCAGGGGCGCGCCGCCCCCGTATCTCGGATTGATCTCAATATAATAATCCTCTCCCGACCCTCTCTGCCGGATCAGCTGCACGGTGATTGCGCCGCAGGGCCGGAACCGCTCTATGAGCCGTTTCGCCTCCTCAATCATCCTCTCGTCCAGCGTAATCCTCGTCTTCAGGACCTCGCCGCTTCTCACGGCGATCCGCTCACGGGGGACAATATAGACCGGATTGCCGTCGAAATCACAAAAAATGTCTATCGTGTACTCCGTACCGTCGATAAACGGTTGGATAATATAGTCGCCGATCCGGGCGGCATAGGCTTCGAGCTCCCGCGCCTCCTCCACTTTGAAGGCATTGATGCTGCTGCTGCCGTCCTTCGGTTTGATGAAACACGGATAGGGGCCGGTGTACTTCCGGTAATCATTGACCGGCTCCGGCGCCTGCAGCCCGCAGGAGAGAAAGAAATCATATGTGTTATTCTTATCCCTGCAAAGGGCGACCATCTCCGGACTGCTGATCATCACTTTGGTTCCGATCTCTGCAAACCGCTCCCTGTTCTCAGACAGCACAATCAAGTCCGTATCAATCGTCGGAATCAGCAGATCGATTCTGTCCCGGCGGCAGATCTCGAGAAGCTGCGGAATATAGTCCTTGTCCCGCATCGCGCATATTCTTCTGGTGTGATCGCAGAACGCGGAGGCCGGCGCGTTGGCCGCCATGTCCGCCCCGTACAGCCTCAGCCTGACGCCGAGCCGCACGGCCGCCCGTCGGAAAGCCTGCAGCAGTTCCACACGCCTTCCCGTGCCGGTAAACAAAATGTGCAGTTCGCTCATACTCCGGTATTCCTTTCGTGAAATCTCTATCCCATGAACTCTTCCATCGTCGCGCTCGTCTCGCTGTTGATCCCCTCATGTTTCAAGACTGCCCTGACAGTTCTGAAGAAGATGCCGACATCCATCGCAAAGGTGAGATGATCGACATACTCCACGTCGTAAGCGAATTTCTGCTCCCACGTGATGGCGTTCCTTCCGTTCACCTGCGCCAGCCCTGTCAGGCCCGGGCGCACGTCATGCCGACGTCGCTGCGTCGCACTGTAGCGGGGCAGGTATCTCACCAGAAGCGGCCTGGGCCCCACCACGCTCATGTCGCCCTTCAGAATATTGAAAAGTTCGGGAAGCTCGTCCAGGCTGGTGCCGCGCAGCTTTTTCCCGAAGGGCGTCAGCCGCTCCTCATCGGGGAGCAGATTGCCGTCGCTGTCTCTTGCGTCCGTCATGGAACGAAATTTATACAGCTGAAATATCTTTTCGTTCTTTCCCGGGCGCTCCTGTTTAAAAATAACAGGTGTTCCCAGTTTCTTTCTCACCAGCGCCGCAAGGATCAGATAGACTGGGGAGAGAACGATAATGCCGCACAGGGATATGACGATATCCAGCAGCCGTTTTATATATTTCCTGTACATATCGTTCCTCCTTCCAGCTAGTCCAAACGCATGTTATTTTCCAAAGCAGGCGCGCACTGTCCCGATGATCAGCTCCATATCCTCTGGCGTGTTCTTGATATCGCTGGGCAGACATAAGCCCCGCGCAAAGATATCCGCGCCGACGCTGCCGCCGTCCTCGTGGTACGGGATAAAATCGTATGCTGCGAAAACCGGCTGTAGGTGCATCGGCTTCCAGATGGGTCTGGTCTCCGCATTGACCTCCTGCAGCGTATCCATTACCATATCCGGTGTTATTTTACATTCCCCGTCAATCGTCATGCAGGAGAGCCAGCAGTTGGCGTCCCCATCAGGATTGAGCGGGTTCATCGTGATCTCCGGAATATCCGCGAAGGCTTCCCGATACTGGGCATAGATTTCCTTTTTCCGCGCCTTGTGCTCCTCCAGATGCATCAGCTGCCCTCTGCCGATTCCCGCCGTGACGTTGCTCATGCGGTAGTTATAGCCGATCTGCGAGTGCTGATAATGTCTTGCCGGATCTCTTGCCTGGGTTGCAAGAAAAGTTGCACGCTTGGTCGCTTCCTCCTCCTGCGACACAAACATGCCGCCGCCTGAGGTCGTGATGATCTTATTGCCATTGAAAGAATAAATCCCGTACTTCCCGTACGTGCCCGTGTGTTTCCCCCGGTAGGTGCTGCCCAGCGACTCCGCCGCATCCTCGATGAGCGGCACATTATGTTTTTCGCAGATCGCCATGATCTCGTCGAGCTTCGCGGGCGTCCCGTACAGATGTACGCAAATCACCGCCTTCGGGTTCGGATATTTCGCGAAAGCTCGCTCCAAAGCTTCCGGCGACATGTTCCAGGTATCCGGCTCCGCGTCGATGAACACCGGCGTCGCCGCCTCGTAGACAATCGGATTGCAGGTCGCGGAAAACGTGAAGTCCGACACAAAAACCACGTCTCCCCTGCCAACTCCCAGAAGCTTCAGCGACAGATGGATCGCCGCCGTCCCTGAGCTGAGCGCCGACGCATGTCCGCAGCCGGTATATTCTTCCATCTCCCTCTCAAACGCGTTGACGTTCGGTCCGAGCGGCGCCACCCAGTTCGTGTCAAATGCCTCCTGCACATATCTCTGCTCGTCGCCGTGCATCGTCGGGGACGACAGATAAATTCTTTTTCTCTCCATCGGTACTCTTCCTCTTTTCCATAGTTTGCCGCCGTTTCCGTCTCACAGCTGCTCCTCCTCGTCTCCGCTGTGGTATGTCGGGACAATCTGCCTGATCAGCGGCCTGATATCCGAACTCTCGATCTGACACTCATCTTTCAGTTCCTTCAGCTGGGCGAAGAATACATGCTCGTCCAACTCGATCGGCTTGCCGATGTGAATCAGCTTATTGGCCGTATTCCGCATACCCTCCTCGTCCAACAGCAGTTCCTCGTACAGCTTCTCGCCGGGTCTGAGTCCCGTAAACTCGATCTTGATATCCTCCCCTACGCGGAAACCCGACAGCTTGATCAGGTTTTCCGCCAAATCCAAGATTCTAACCGGCTCGCCCATATCCAGCACAAAGATCTCCCCGCCCTTGGCGTATGCGCCCGCCTGCAGCACCAAAGACACCGCCTCCGGTATCGTCATGAAATAACGAGTGATATCCGGGTGCGTCACCGTCACGGGCCCGCCCGCCTCAATCTGTTTGCGGAACAGAGGAATCACGCTGCCGTTGCTGCCCAGCACGTTGCCGAACCGCACCGCCACGAACTCCGTATCGTAATGCTTGTCGAAGGTCTGAATGATCATCTCGCAGATCCGCTTGCTGGCGCCCATGATATTGGTGGGATTCACCGCCTTGTCCGTGGAAATCATCACAAACCGGTGCACGCCGCTCATGGCGGCCGCCTGCGCGGTCTTAAAGGTGCCGAACACATTGTTTTTGATCGCCTCGGTGGGGCTGTCCTCCATCAGCGGCACATGCTTATGCGCCGCCGCGTGGTAGACGATATGCGGGCGATATTTTTCAAAAATATAATTCATGCGGTTCGTGTTGCGCACAGACGCGATCAGTACCACCAGATCCAGCTCCGGATACTGCGCCTTCAGTTCCTGCTGCACATCATAGACCGCATTCTCATAGATGTCCACAATCACAAGCTGTCTGGGCCTGTGCGACGCGATCTGCCTGCACAGCTCGCTGCCGATGGAGCCGCCGCCGCCGGTGACAAGCACCACTTTGCCCTGCACATAGCCGAGAATCGAATCCATATCCACACTGATCGGCTCGCGCCCCAGCAGGTCTTCCACTTCCACATCGCGCAGCTTGCTGACATTGACCTCTCCGTTTACCAGCTGGTACATGCCCGGCAGCGAGCGCAGCTTACAGTTCGTATCCTTACAGATTTCCAGAATATTCTTGATCTCCGCCCTGCTCGCGGAAGGCATCGCCACGATGATCTCATCCACACCGTAGACGTCGGCGCACTCCACGATCTTGTCGCGGCCGCCGACCACCTTGATCCCCTGAATATATCTGCCCCATTTGCCCTTGTCGTCGTCGATGATGCACTTGATCACCATCGTGGAGAAATTGCTGTTTACGATTTCCTTGATGATGAGGTTCGCCGCTTCGCCCGCGCCGATCACCATGACGGAGATCAGGTTCTTCTTGTTCTGCTGCTTATGCTTCAATCCCCTGAAAAACCGGTACGAAAAACGGCTTGCGAAAATACAGGTGATCAGAAGAAACATATACAGGAAATAATAACTCTTCGGCACCGCCTGAGAAATCACCTTAAAGAACTGCATCCCAATGCCATTGACCACCGTGGAGAGCACACAGGAGATGACGATATTCTGCAGCTCCGTCTCCCCGGCGAACGCCCACAGACTGCTGTACAGGCGGAACAT
The DNA here is from genome assembly GCA_947586255.1 of uncultured Lachnospiraceae bacterium. Classification (GTDB taxonomy): domain Bacteria; phylum Bacillota; class Clostridia; order Lachnospirales; family Lachnospiraceae; genus UBA3282. Next base: position 96,645 of record CANPXP010000002.1, read on the forward strand.
ATAAAAGATCAGCAGCGTCGCCAGAATATTGATGGGCATGAATTGCTCCACAGGCCGCACAAAATGCTGCGGTATGGTATCCATCGCAAACTCATAGCGCACCAAAAGCGCCAGATAACTGGCCAGCACCACGCTGATGATATCGTATACAATCAGACAGGTTCTCCGGTAAAATATTTTTACGTTAAAAGGTTTTCTCTTCTTGTCCATAATTTTTTCCTATGCATGCGCCGGTCTGTCGATCAAAAGCGGCGTCAGCGCCAGAAGAAGGCTGCACGCCATATAGTTGCAGGGATGAAACACCCACTCGACAAGACCCGACACGGCGAAGACAATCAGGAGCGCCAGCGGCAGCGCGGCGCATTCCCTGTCTCCCCTGTGCCGGCGATAATATACAAAAGCCCGGACCAGCGTGCCCGCTCCGAATATGATAAACGCAATGCCGACGCCGATCCCGTGATCATACGCCACCTGCAGATAAATATTGTGCGCGTGGACGATATAATGTCCGTCCGGCTCCATGATCCCCATGTCGTCATGTCCGATTCGGTTCAAGTTCCGATAATAGACTCTGAATATATCCAGCCGGCCGTTCGTTCCGGCCTCCTCATCATCGACCGTCTCATCCTGTGCCGGCACGTCTACCTGCACATCCTGCGCCGAGGCGAGCAAAATCTCCTCCGTATCGACAGGCCGCAGGCCGTGGCGCATCTGCTCCCCCGCGTCGCTGACCATCTGGAGTGCATGCAGACTCCGCTCCTCCGGCATACCCAGTATTTTCATCTGGAATGTCTGGATAAAGCGCTGCAGCGTGATATAGTAATAGGAATCCATATCCCTGCCGTGCTCGATCTCGCTGGGAAGTTCCTCGATCTCATGCATAATCGGCCTTGCGACGACAGCCGGCATAATCCGCTGCGCCGTGAAGGCAACCGGAAAGCACACGAGTGCCGCAAGCAGCATCATGCCGGCGCTTTGCAGCATATTTCTCCATCTGCGCTTCATGGAAAAGCACATGACGGGGACGACGACCACAACCGCCGCAAGGACTGCCAGATATCCCGTTCTGGACAGCGTAAACAGCAGATAGGCCGTGGAAAATCCAAGCACCAAAAGTTCCCTGTACACGCATCTGAGGCGCGGACATCTCCTGTACGCATCCAGAAATTTGACGAGCCCCGCGCACACCACCAGCCCCAGATACACCCCTGTCATCGTCACCGTGTGAAAGATGAAGGGATATCTGTAATACCGAAAGAACAGGTATGGTCTGTGCAGCAGGCAGTACACTGTCATCACGCCGAAATGGAGCAGAATCCCGTTGCACAGGTTGCGCAGCAGCAGCGCTTTCTTATCCCACGCCGCCATGTTCAGGTAGAACAGGCCGAAGGCGCACGCCAGATAAATCGGCCAGCCCCTCGTATTGCGCCGCCATACGATCAGTGCAAAAAATACCGCCGTAAACAGGCTATACCAGACGCAGATATCCCTGATCTGCCGCCGTATCAGAAAACGCACCGTACCGATGATGACGACACCCGCCAGAGCAGCCGCCCAGACGGTAAGCTTCAGCGCCAGAATCTCCGCTTCTTCCGGATCTTCCAGCGCCGCCGCGGTCGCCGTATAGTACCTGGACCCCAGGATCAGCGCGGCCGCCGCATACAGCAAATTGACAACGTTAAAAATATCTCTGCCCTTGTAGGTCACAATCACCGCCAGCGCCAGAAAGATCAGCATCTGCCGGTATGCCACATCATGATAAATCTCATACAGGGCGTTCATATAATTGCAGCACGCCCAGATCGCGCCGGCAAAAAACGCCGTCTGCAGATAGTTCTGCCACTCCCCCGCAAGGACAGTTGTGAGCGTCCTGTCCGACGCACAGCCTGTCCTGTCATGGCGCACGGCATACAGCAGAACCGCTGCCGCCAGAATAATACCCGCTTCATAAAAGAGTATGCAAACCGCATTGGTGGTAAACAGCCTGCACGGCCAGACGGCGACAAAGGCCGCCGCTCCCGCAGTCACGATCAGAGGCGAGCAGACCGCCTTCACAGTCTGTTCTACCGTGACAAGCACATTCCGCTCCGGCCTGCTCCGGTAATAGCGTCCCGTGAGATATGTCACGGCAGCGCCCACCAGCAGCAAAACCACATCACAGACAAGCGTTCTGCCCTTGCGCAGCGGCGCCTCATACTCGTATGCCGCAGTCATGCAGCGCTCCGTATCCTCGATGTTGTCGTAGTAGAGCGCCCCGATATATATATTGCCCGTATCCGCCGTGTTTTCATACGCGACACGGAAAGGTTCCTCCATTCCCTGTACCAGGAAATAGTATTCCCGTCCCACCTCCGTGTCAATATTGACCTGCACGGTACAGTAACCGGGCAGCGCTTTCATATCCTTCGTATCGATGACCTGCTGCATGATGATGTTCATCATCCTGTCATACAGCACAAAGTTGAATTTTCCGCCGATCGTCCCTTCGGCAAAATAGATATCGATATTTTTCAACCTGTCGTACTGCGCGATGAACATCTGTTGAACCGTGCCGCCATCGACAATCTCCGCAGACTCCTCGACGATCTGTTCGTCGGTTCCGGAGACAATCGTCTCCTTCACCAGCCTGAGCGGCCAGAGCGCCAGTGCCGCGCATATGACAATAATCCATACAGTCGAACAGATCGCCTGTCTCTTATAAAGAATCCTGTCCATTTTCCACCTTGCCGCAAAATACTTTTACATTTTAGTATAGCACGGAAAGTCAAATTTTACAAACCTTCTCGCCGCACGCGTTCCGCTCCGAAGAATACGCCTCCCGCTCTCTCACAGCTCCTCCGCCAGCATCGCCGCAAAGAGCGGCATCCCGAACCAGAAGATCAGCACATAGCGCGGCAGATACGTCGGTCCCAGAAGCACCGTCAGCCAGATAAGCAGCACCAGCAGGTACGGGATCACCAGCTGATACTTCCTGCGGTACAGCACATAGGTAAACACGTAGGCAATCCCCCAGAAGATAGCGCCCGGCGAGTACAGCATGGACCAGATCGGTATCTTCTCCTGTGAGATCTCCAGGGCCAGCTTCCTGTACGCCTCGTCCAGCCAGGGAATCTTGCTGTCCCGATAGCCGGGTTCCTCCACCTCATAGCCGAAATAGGAGCTGTCCTCATAAGTGAACGTGAACACCGTATTGCCGGAATAGACGTCGATCACCGTGTCCGGATACCAGAAGCCATAGGAATTCACAAGCCATGCGTTGAGGTAGGACAGCGGCTTTTTCAGGCCGATGCGCAGCCACAGTTCTATGTATCTGGATCTGTCCTTCTCGAACATATCGTTCCGAAAGTGCACCTTGACGGGATCGGACAGTTTCGGGTTATACAGAACAAGCGCCTCTTCCGGCAGAATTTCATGGAGGATCTCCACATCCTCCGGCGCAAAGCTCTCCCTGTTGAATTTGTAGGTTCTCGCCAGCTGCTGAATCGGCACCGTGAGTATTTCCTGATTCTCTCCGCCCTGCGCGTGGAATACGGCCGCCAGCCCGCCGTTTATGAGGAAAAACGCCAGAAAAACCGCCGCCAGCAGAGCGCACAGCTTCTTTATGTATGCCCTGTGATAAAAAAGCAGGGCGCAGGACATGACAGCGAAGGCGTAGACGCCGTTCTTTCTGAGAAGCATCATCGCCACAGCCCAAAACGCAAAGAGAAACATCTTTTTCCCAGAGGCAAAAAACGCCGCCGCGTTACCCCCCCCCATATCAAGGAGGACAAGCAGCAGCATGAGAAGCGCCACCGTGAAGAGCGTGTCTTTGGCCGAGCAGAGCGTAAACATGACGATAACGGGAAAGAAAGCAAAATAGAGCAGCGAGAGAATGCGGATGCCCTTGGCGATCTTTTTTCGCCGCATAAAGGAAAGCAGGCAGGTAAATCCCCCCGCCACGATCACCATCTGCAGGACCGTATAACAGGCGATACCCAGATTGTAGGAATCCGTCGCTTTGTGCACGGCGCACACGATACCGCCGAGCAGCAGCACATGCACCAGCGGGTGATGCGTATAGAACGTCCTGGACGCCACCTGTAGCCACTCCTCCTGCGCATCATAGACAAAAAATCCCGGATAAACCGCAAGGAAAACCGGAAACCAGCACAGAAGCAGGAAGCAAAAAGTCAGGAGATTAACGTATTTGGCGGCTTTGGCCGGCGTGTCGGGAAGCCGGATATGCTCCGCCAGCGCTTTCTTTTTCTCCTCAATCCCCGCCAGATAATCCCAGAATTTCCGTATCAGAATCGTAAAAAGACACGTGAGGACAGGCAGGGATGTCCACAGTCCGATATCTTTAAAATTCACATTGCCCACCGATTCCAGGCGGACGCCGAACAGCATCGCCACAGTGAAGCAAAGGGAAAAAACCGCCGACAGCAGCCAGCCCCTCCTATCATGCAGATCGATGGTCTTCAATGACCGGCTGACCGCATACAGACACAAAAGCCAGACAAAGACAGAAAAAATGCTGTTGGTAAATCCCAGCATATTTTCCTTAAGGTTCAGTACCTGCGGAAGGCAGAGCGTTCCCGCCGTCGCGATCAGAAAGGCCGCCGTATTCAGTTTCAGTTTTGTTCCAAATTCGTTGTCACTCATGGTTTCTCTGTCGTCTCCGCAGTTGATGGCGCCGCGCCGGAATCCGCGTTGACGCACTCCCTGATTACATACTGCGGCGAATTGTTGAGAGAAATATAGATTCTCCCGATATACTCCCCGATCAGTCCCATCATCAGCATAACCATGCCGCCCAGAAAGACAATCGCCGCCATCAGAGCGCTGTAGCCGACCGGCACGTTGGGATTCACAAATTTCTTGATCACCGTATAGACGCCGTACAGAAGCCCCGCGCAGGCGGTCAGCGTCCCCACCGTCGTCGCAATCCGAAGCGGCTTGATGCTGAATGCGGTGAAGCCGTTGAACCACAGCGCGAGCAGCTTGCCGATCGTGTAACCGGAGTTTCCGATCTCCCGCTCCCTGTGCGTCACATCCACGTTCGTCACCCGCTTGGTCGTGCGCAGCACCAGACCGATCACATAAGGATATGGATTCGTGTAGCGTGTCATCTCGTCTACCACGAATCTTCTCGCGGCAAAATAGCTGGACAGATACAGCCCTTTCGGCTTGCCGAGCATCACACGCACCATGAGCTCGTTGATCCTGCTGCCGAAATTGCGAAAAATCGAATGCTTTTTCTGCGCGTATCTCGCGTAGACGACATCGTACCCCTCCTCCAGCTTGTCAAGCAGCTTACCAACCTCCGCGGCCGGCGTCTGCCCGTCGTCGTCCAGGCAGACCACGATATCGCCGTGCGCGTGGCGAAAGCCCGCCATGAGCGCCGCGTGCTGTCCGAAATTCCTGGCCAGGCTGATGCCGCAGATATCCCGCCTCTGTTCGCATATAGCCCGAATGGTCTCATAGGTATCGTCCGGCGAGCAGTCGTTCACCAGCACAATCTCATAGGCGTAAGCGCTCAATTCGCCCATCGCCGCGTCGATCTCATCCACCACCCTGCCGATCGTCTGCGCCGAGCGGTAACAGGGTATCACAAAACTCACAAGCTTACTCATCGCCATCTCCGTTTCCGGAGGCGCGGCCCGTTACCTGCGCCTCCCACATGCCCCGATCTATCTCCATGAACCTGACCTCCCGCACGCCCTGCACGGTCGACACCGTCTCTCTGCGGTCTGTCAGCCGAAAACCTGCGCGTCTGTAGCTTTTCTCCGCCCCGATATTGTCCGCGAGAAACCGCAGAAAAACCTTGTCCAGGCCGAGTTCCGCAAAAGCATACTCCAGCGCCAGCGCCGCGGCAGCCGTACCGTATCCGCAGCCCAGCGCGTCCTCCTCCCCGATAAAGACGCCGTACTCCGCCGTCTTCGCCACTCTGTCGATATCGCGAAGATAGACGCTGCCGATCTCCCTGCCGCCGGACAGACAGATGATAAACTGCGCCACATGCCCGGGCTCCACCTGGCTGCGGATCCATTCCCTGTGCCCCTCCTCGGTGAAGAGCTCCTGATAGATAAAATTCTTTCGCACAAAATCGCGGTTGCGCCACGCCACAATCTTTTCCGTATCGTCTGCCGTCATCGGGCGAAGATACACGCTCCCTCTCTCTGTCATGCGCCCTCCTCCGCCGTCCGCATAAAACGCCAGACGCCATATTGCTCTCCGATGGCATCCGTCTGCTCGGCCTGCACCCCAATCCCCTGGGCGGCATAATAATCGGTGAACGCCCGGAGCACACTGTCGCACTCCTGCCGGGATACGATCAGATATACGTCATCGCGATCCAGAAGCGCATCCGCCGCGGATTGTATCTCGCAGCGGGCCAGCTTTTCATCGTAGAGCGGGCTCTTGCAGTTCCAGCCTCCCACAATGTCATAATTGGCATAGTCATTGCCCCGTTCCGCAAACAGCCGCCGCGAAAAACGCACCGTGGAATACACGTCCTCAAAATAAAAACAAGCTTCCCGCTCCCTGCAATAGGCGTCTATCGCATACCATTCCCGATTGATCTCCGCCCTCTGTTCCTGATCTCCGCGCACACCCTGCACGCTGTCCGGAAGGCTCACGGCGGCAAGCACGGCGAAAACCGCCGTGATTCCCCACAGCAATCCGCGCCCTTTTCCCCGCTCTCTGTCACAGGCGGCACGGCACAGCCGAACAGCCAGGGCGGCCAGCAGGGCAAATTCCAACAGGTACAAGGAATGTGTGATCCGCTCCGGATCACGTCCCCGAAACAGAATAAAAAGCCACAGAGCGCTCCGCACAAAAGCAAGCAGCGCAAGCTGCCACACAAAATCGTACCGCCGCAGCAATCCGGCCGCGCGGCCCTCGTCCCCGCCGCCATTCTTCTCAGGCTCCCTCCTCCTGCGCCGCGCCGCCATCCCCGCCGCGAACACCGCCGCGTACGCCCAGAGGACGAACGCGTTGTAGGGCGCGTCGCCGCCGACTCCTCCATGCGTCGTGCGGTACAGATAACTCTTGAGAACTTCCGGCGCGATTGCCGCATAGTTCCCTGCAATTTCCGGCGCATCGCCGGCGTAATCCGCCAGCCGTTCCAGCATCTGCGTATCGATCGTCTCGTCCAGTCCGAAATCATAATTGCGCAGCAATTGCTGCTGTTCGCCCGTCACACCAAGCCGCGTCAATTCTTCCCGATACCGATCATCTGTAATCAGTTCAGGATAATAATCATATATCTTTGTCCTCGCATCAAAAAAGCGGCGGAAATCCTGCCAATCCTCACTGCCGTAAGCCGCACAGTCCGCCGCCGTCAAGAGCAGCATACCTGTCAGCACAGACGCAAACACGGTTCCGTAACGGATCAGATTGTCCCTGTCGAAAATCTTCTTCTCCGCTGTCAGCCGACAGAATCCCGCAAGACACACGAGCGGAAAAGACAGCAGAAACATCTCCGTCCGCAGCATATAGGCGACAAGCGCCAGAACGACGGGCGCGATGCTCTTTACAATAAATTGTTTTGTGTCCAGCCCTTCCGGCGTTGTCAGAAACAGGAACAGCGCGGCGGCCGCCAGCATGGCGCAGGTGATCGTGTACTGTACGTCGACGAGATGGTTCAGCCAGATGCCCCACTGAAAAAGCGACAAAAGCGCCAGCCACAGCAATTTGCCCGCAGCGCCGTCCCGCAGACCGCACAGCCTCACGCCGATCAGATACAGACTGCCGAACTGGCACAGACACAGGAAAAGCCCGTACCAGGGAACGGGCCTGCAGATCCTGTAGAGCAGCGCCAGAAACGCGCCGAGCGGATAGAGCGTCTGCATATTGTGCCCGTCGGGCGTGCCGGTATAGACGCCCGACATGATGTCGTGCATCAGGGCGTCGTCGTTCAAGTCATAGTAAAAGTCAAAAAACAGTCCCATAAGCAGCACGTTGACCGCCATGACCGTCAATACCAGTATACAGTTCTCATATTTTCGCAATCCCGCACTGCGCTTCATGGGACATATCCTCTCGCGTTCCGCCGCTACTGCCGATAAAACGCTTTTACCTGCTCCGCAATATACTCTGTCTGATCGGCCGTCAGCTTATAGAACAAAGGCAGCCGCAGCAGACGCTCGCTCTCCTTCGTCGTGTACCTGTCCTCCCCGTGGAATCTGCCGTACCTGAGCCCCGCCGGCGCGGAGTGCAGCGGCACATAGTGGAATACCGACAGGATCTCCCTTTTTTTCAGGAAGTCAATCAGCCTGCTCCGCTCCTCCATATCCTTCGTCTTGATATAAAACATATGCGCGTTGTGGGTGCATTCCCGCGGAATGTGCGGCAGCTCGATCCTGCCCTCCTCCGCCAGCGGAGTGAGCATTTCCCAATATTGGTTCCATCTGTCCATCCGCGCCCGCGTGATCTCGTCGGCCAGCTCTAGCTGCGCGTACAGATAGGCCGCGTTCATATCGCTGGGAAGATAGGAAGAACCGTAATCCTGCCAGCGGTACTTGTCCACCTGTCCGCGAAAGTACTTGCTTCTGTCCGTCCCTTTCTCCCGGTAAATCTCCGCCTTCTCGATATATTTTTCATCCCGTATGAGCAGCGCCCCGCCCTCACCCATACTGAGATTCTTCGTCGCATGAAAGCTGAAGCAGCCGAAATCTCCGATTGTCCCCAGCGGCCGCCCCCTGTAGGAAGCCATGATCCCCTGCGCCGCGTCCTCGACGACCATCAGGCCGTGCCGCTTCGCAATATCCATGATCGTGTCCATCTCGCAGCCCACGCCCGCATAGTGCACCGGCACGATGACCTTCGTGCGCTCCGTGACGGCGTCCTCGATCAGCTTCTCGTCGATGTTCATGGTGTCCGGCCGAATGTCCACGAATACCGCCGTCGCCCCGCGCAGCACGAAGGCGTCCGCCGTGGAGACGAAGGTATAGGACGGCAGGATCACCTCGTCGCCCTCCTTGATATCCGCAAGCAGCGCCGCCAGTTCCGTGGCGTGGGTGCAGGAGGTCGTGAGCAGACATTTCGCCGTGCCCGTCTTCTCCTCGATCCACTCGCTGCACTTCTTCGTAAAGGGACCGTCGCCGCAGATCTTCTCATTCTCCACGGCCTCCCGCATATATTCAAATTCCTTACCTGTAAAAGGGGGTACGTTAAAATTAATCATCGCTGCCGCTCTCCTCTTTTGGCTCGTCAAATCTGCGTCGATTATATCACACGGCAGACCATATTGGCAATTCCGCCGCGCTCCGCCCGCAGCGCCGTATCCGCGCCGCCTTTACTCGTACACCGCATAGCGCGGGTTCATATAAGTCTCCTCATAGCCGTAATCCGCCAGAAAATCGAACAGTATCTCGGCCTTGGAATCGACTGCGCCCCGTTCCTGTTCCGCATCGAACGTTTCCCGCGCCGCCTCTCCTCCGCCGTGCGCGGTCAAGTCATACCGGGCGGCAGTCTCCGCGGACATAATCACCACGGGCCGCTTCGCCCCCATATCCGCCTCCACCGCCTTCATATCCCGCTCCATCCTGGCGGCCGGATAGGAGTCCAGATCCGGCCATGTGGTGGAGATTGCACAGGGCATATCCAACAGATAGCCGACGCCCGGTATCTCCCCATAGAGGATTGTCTCCCGGCCGGAAAGTCCTTTCCCCAGCACATAGTCCGCAAGCTGTGCAAGACACTCCTCATTCTCCCGGTTCGTGAGGATCCCCGCCGCTTTCGCCGGTTCGGTCACGCGGGTATCCCGCGCCTCGCCCCAGATACCGTCTCCAAAGACAAATTCCCGATGAAAGCCCACACACTGGACGGCAAACGTCACGCCAAACACCAGCAGCAGCGTCCGCCACGGCAGGTGCAATATCCGCCTTGCAATCCCCTCGCCGACAGAGTCCCGCGTCACGCCGCGCTCCGCGCCGTCAGCCCTGCGCCACAGCCGCTGTCCGCACCACAGCGTGAAGGGCGCTGTCAGAAACAGATTGTTGATGATCGGCATCAGCTTATTGTTGCTCCCGAGCGGCGTCAGAAAAATCTGCAGCAGGATCAGCAGCGCCAGCGTCCTATCCTGCACGGATCCTCCCCGATCCGCGAGCAGCCACAGCGCGCCCGCGATGCCCGCCAGCAGGAAAAGCACCGCCCACCAGTAGACACTGCGGTAATCGTGACACCAGTATTGAAAGTGAAACATGCCGCGCCCCCAGTAGAAGCGCAGCATCACGCCCCAGGCACACAGACACGCCAGGGCGGCCGCCCACACATACAGCCGCCCGCCCGCCGGAGCCGCTTCCCCGCCGCCCGGCAGCTCCCTGCCCTGCAGGCTGCGCACCGCGAGCATACGGCAAAACAGACACACCACATACAGACCCGCCATACAGACCGCCGCAAAAGCCAGCCAGTACAGCCCGTGCCCGTAGTCTGCAAGCATCCCCGTCACCATCGAGCCCGGCTTATAATCCGTCGCCTGATCCGTCATGCCAAACAGCGAGCTCACCATCTCCGGATAGGCGCCCGCGCCGTACTGCACGCAGATCGCCGCAAAGGGAACGGCAAACCCCGCCGCATATCCCGCCAGACAGCGCAGGGTATCGCGCACCGTATCCCGCAGCGCCTCTTTTTGCAGAAAGGCGCTGTACCAAAGCACGAGGATAAAAGCCGCCTGCACCACATTCGGCATCCGCACCGCGATGTTTGCGCCCAGACACACCCCGGCCGCCGTCAGATACCGCCCCCGTGCCTTTCCCTGCACATCGCCGAGACAGCCGCGATACAGAAGCCATGCGCCCATCGTCATCAGACAGTAAGAGAGATAGTGATACAGGATCACCGTCGGGCACCAGCACAGGCTGACCGCCAGCATCTCGCCCGCAAAAGCGACGATCGAGGACATCCTCCGCCGAAGCGCCAGATAACAGCCCACCGCCGTGACGGAGACGAGCAGACCGGTATAGAGGTTCATACCCGCCATCGTGCCGCCCCGGGGCAGCTTCATCAAAAGCCAGCCCAGCACATTCGACAGATAAGTGGCGACCTGCCAGGTTCCCTTCGCCGAGGTAAAATACTGGAAATTGCCGAGACTGTAGACTGCGTCCGCCACATCCAGCCCTTCCCCGACATGGATCAACGGCCAGAATGCCAGCAGGATGATGAACAGTCCGTTCTCTATATAGCTGTGAAAGTAGGCGCTCTCCGTGATATGAGCTGCCAGAGCTGCCCGCTTCGCCCCTCTCTTCATCTTCCTCTCCACTCCCGGATCATCCTCCCAACCGTCCGCCGTCCGACCCGCCGGTCCTGTGCCGCTTAGCCAGCGCACGGCCGGCCCACGCCCCGATCCCCGCAAACAGACGCGCCCGCAGAGAATCCACCGCCGTGCCGAGGAGATAGATGAGCGCCACGCAGAGAATCATGTGTGGAATAAACAGCCATGTCCCCTGTATTTTCTCCATGCCGAAAATGCCGTCCCAGCCGCGAAAGACGAGACTGTGTGCGTGCAGGAGATAGACGCCGAACGTACAGGGCGCAAGTCTTCTGATCCGGTCGACTGCCCGGCCCTCGCGAAGCCGCAGATTCCGAAACAGGAGAAACAGGGCCACCGAACCGAGAAATACGGTGAGATAGTTGTACGTATAGGGCGCGTTCCCATAGTAGGTAAGCGATCCCGTCCGCCGCTCCGCCACTCCGCAGACGGCCGAGATCCCCCAGCCTAGCAGACACATGGACGCATAGAGCAGGGCGTCCTTTTTCCCTGTTCGCCGCTTCTCCGTCCCATACTGCCGCAGGTAGGCTCCCGTCAAAAACAGACAGAGGAACCAGCCGTAATCGTACCCGTTGTGATCCATGACCAGTCCCACAGGGATGACCGTCTTGGCCACGGAGAAAAACAAAAGCAGCAGCGCGATCACATTGCGCAGGGTCTTCCGGTCCAGCTTCTGAACACCGGCCGCCAGAACCGGCGAGAACAGATACAGCACGAGGTAGTGGCTCGCAAACCAGTAGTGTTCGCTCTGCAGCGGAAAGAGATAGCGCAGCCACTCATACGACAGCTCCTCCGCCCGGACCGCCCCCGCGCCGAGCATAACGGCTGTGACCAGGAGGGAATAAAAAAGAACCTGCGCCGCCAGGGACAGCACCCGCGACGGCCTCCACGCGGACGCCGTCATAAAGTAACCGCTGATCAGCACATAACAGTTTACCCCAACGATGCAGAATGACTCAATCAGTCCCGCCACGTGATTCCGGAGCGACGCGTCCGCACTGTACGGGAGAAAAATCTGTCCCATGTTCAGATAGTGCAGGATGATGATCATCAGCATCGCCACAATCCTGAGCAGTTCAAAATTCGCCTGCCGCTTTGCCCTCATAGCTTTTCCGTCTCTCCCGTCTACTTTTGCTCCTTAAAGATCCACAGCTTACTCAAAAAATAGTTGGTCAGAATCACCACCGCCTGGCCGATCAGCTTGGCGATATTCTCCCCCGCCAGCACATAGCCGAAGGGAAGCGGAAGCCCCCAGTTTCCCATATTCGCCACATCCACCATCAAAAACATCAGCAGAAGCTCCAGAAATTCCGTCGCCACCCGTGCGCCGATAAAGGCGGCAAACTCGCGAAACAGGCCGGAGGCTCCCGTGTTTTTGCTCTTAAATACAAACGTGCGGTTCGTCCAGTAGGCGAACACCACCGTGAGCGCCCAGGAGAGCGCCGTAGCCACCAGGTAATGCATCCCGGGGATCTTTTCAAACAGAATATACAGCACATAATTCAGCACGAAAGCGAGGAAGCCGAAGATCAGATAGTTGATCCCCTCCTCGTGCTGTCTATACATATCCCAGATCGTATTCCAAAGTTTTTTCATGTCTGTCATTCCCTTTCTGTTTCTTCCGGCGCAGCTGCCGTTTCCGCCGCGTCTCTCCCGGGCTCTCTGCAGCGCTCTCTATCTCTCCCTGACTACCTTGCCGTCCGTCACGCGATAGACGATGTCGCACTTCTCGATGGTCTGCAGCCTGTGGGCGATGATAATGAGCGTCTTGCGCCCGTGCAGTCTGTTGATGGAATCCATGATCGCCGCCTCCGTCTCGTTGTCCAGCGCCGAGGTGGCCTCATCCAGCACCAGCACCTCCGGATCCTCGAAGAGCGCTCTCGCGATACCGATGCGCTGTCTCTGTCCGCCTGACAGCCGTATGCCCCGCTCGCCGATGCTCGTGTCAAGCCCTTCCGGAAGTCCTCTGACAAACTCGTCCAGCTGCGCCTCCCTGAGCGCCTGCCACACCTTATCGTCGTCGATCTCCTCATCCGCGACACCGAACGCCACATTCTTGCGGATGGTGGAGTCCAGCATAAAAATCATCTGCGGGATATACCCGATATTTTTGAGCCACTGCGCATAGTGCTCCCGCACCTCCACGCCGTCCGCCAGGATTTCCCCCTCCTGGATCCGCAGAAGCCCCAGCATGATGTCCACCACCGTCGTCTTCCCGGCGCCGGACGTTCCCACGATACCCACGCTCTTGCCGATGGGAATCACCATATCGGCCCGGTCGAAGATCAGCACGTCGGTGTTGGGATATTTGTAGGTGATCTGCTTAAGCTCAATCTTATCCCGTATCTCCAGCTTCTCCACCGCCGGCTTCCCGCGATACGCCTCCTCGCTGTAGTCAATGCTCTCGTCCCGGATATCCTCCTGTAGGTTGTCGCTGACGCCCATGAAGAAAGGCTCAAAATAGGCGATGGAAGTCATATAGTTGTTGATCCGGTTGGCGCAGGGAATCAGGCGCATCGCCGCCACGGCGAGAAGCCCCACCTGCGGCATGATGTCCTCCACCTGCGTGCCGTTCAGAAGCCGGATCAGCATGTACAGAATCATGCCCGCGATGGCTACCGTCTCGATCAGCAGCCTGGGCGTGGCGTTGTACAGGTTGTAGCGCTGCACCGCGTTGACATAGCCGGCGCCGCACTTGGAATACTCGTTGATAAAATAATTTTCCCGATTGGCGATCTTGATCTCCTTGATTCCCATCACGGACTGATCGATCCACTTGTACAGACCGCTGTAATACTCCTGATTTTCCTCTCCGGCCCTGCGCATGATAGGCTTCAGAATGCACTTGATCACCAGCAGAACGACCACCAGAAGCGCCGTGACCGTGAGGCTCATGACCACATCCGTCGCCAGGCCCGTGAGCACGAGACAGACGAACACAATCCCCTCGCTGGCCAGCTGCAGTAACGCCAGAATCAGCCCGTACATATTGTTGACGTCCGAGGTGATGCTGCGCTGGATCACCGCCGTATCCGCATTCAGGTAATACTCGTAGGGGCGCTCCATGAAGTTGATCATCATTCTGCGGGAGGTCGCGAACTGGTTCGTGTACACGAACTTAAGCTGCATCTTCTGCTGCAGGAAAAGAAAGGCGTTCTTCACCGCAAACACCAGCACGAGTCCCACCATGACGAAAATCGTCAAATCTCTCGTGCCATGAATATGAAAAATATCGCATATGACCTGCAGATACCTATGCTTCTCAATCGCGTTGTCCTCCAGCACCACGTTCATAACAGGAAGGATCATGGATACGCCCAGCATCTCCAGCACGCCGCCGACCAGCATGAGAACGACCAGCAGCGCCATCTTCCGCTTGTGCTGCCTGTCCAGCAGGATCATCATTTTTCTGTATATTTTCATCATATCGGCCGAATATCCTTTCCGTCGTATGCATACCAATATTCCGCTTCACCACGGCACAAAAAATATTATAGTATTTTATCACATCCGGCAGGTATATTGCAAATGGGAGGCCGGACTCCCTCCGTCAAACATAAAACGGAAGCGCCACCGCCTAGATCGCCTCATTCTGCCGGTGCAGCTCGGGCGCCTCATATCTGTCCATAAAATCCTCCCCCAGAAAGACAATCTCATCCGCAAAACGTATGGCGTCCGGCACCGTAAAGACCGAGGCCACCCTGCGGAAGCGCAGACCGGGAATCAGATTCAGCATCTCCATCGGGAAAGAGGCGTCCAGCACAATATACTGCGGAAATTCCCTGACATAGTCCAGCACATCCCGCGGATGGGGCTTGATGAGAATCTGCGCCTGTCTGCCGTCCACCGTACCGTACTGCTCTATGATGTCCGAGAAGATGCGTTTCCTGGTTTCCAGATCGCACAGCGGCTCCGAGAGAATCAGCACCTTGTCCTCGGCGCCGTGGTGCAGTTTCTCCATAAGCCCGTCCATATCCTCCAGGAACAGCTGGAGCAGCAACTCTTTATCCGCTTCGGTCAGCCGCTCTGTCAGGGCGGCCCGCGAAACCTCGACGTGCTTGTCGATGGGATAGGACAGCACGCTCTTGTCGTTGACCTCCATATCGATACAATATTTCCCGTATCCGTTCTGGATAAAAATCAGATTCCTGGCCGCCATCCATGCCTTTAACCCGAAATATCCCCTGTTGTCGTAGCGCGCGGTATCGTAATACTGCAGACAGTTCAGACCGTCCTCCAGCGCGTGATAATATATTTTCCGCCAGCTCAGATAATAGCCGATGGGGTCCGAGTCACAGAACACATAGACGTCTCTGTATTCCCGAAAATCCACCGGCACATAGGGCGCCTGCAGCTTCCCCAGCAGCTTCGTGTAGCGGATGCGCGCCAGCATATTGAGGACGATGTTGCCGCGATCGGTATGATATTTGGCAAGCTGCGGAAAATAACTGTCCTCCTTCTCGTCAAACATCACCACTTCCTCAAAGAGCGGGCAATTCTCTGCCCGCTCCTTCAGGCCGCCGAAATCGTTCGACATCGTGCTGAGCACCAGCGTGGCCCTGCCCCTTTTGTCTGCGGGCAGCGCCAGCTCCTTCAGACACGCCACGTACACATGATAAAACGTATGACAGACATAGATCCGCTCCTTCATAAAATACCGCCTCGTAATTCTTTCCTCGTTATTTTACCATATCGTCATAAATATTGAAAAAGTTTCCTACAAATATTTTGTTTTGACGCCATCTGAGATTATGATATACTGTTTCCATAATGATCGACCAAAGGAGCGAGCGCATATCATGACCTTCCCACAAAATCAACAGCTGCCGCCCGACACGGCGCCATTTTTTCGCATCAGGGAAAAAGACCTGTTGTACGACATCTGTCTGCTGCGGGATTCTCTGCGGGAAAACTGGGGCAATTTCTGTATGGGATACTCTGTCAAGACCAACTCTCTGCCCTGGCTGCTGACTTATCTCAAAGAGCAGGGCTTCTACGCGGAGGTGGTGTCAGAGACGGAGTTTGATCTGGTACGGCGGCTGGGCTTTCGCGCCGATCAGGTCATCTACAACGGTCCCGTCAAAGACCGCCCAACCTTTGAGACGGTACTGCTTGCAGGCGGCTATGTGAATCTGGATTCTACCTGGGAGCTGGCATGGATGGAGGAGCTCAGCCGTCTTTACCCCGACCGTTCCTTCTCCATAGGTCTTCGCGCCAACGTTGACATTGCGGCCCTCTGTCCCGATGAAATTCTCGTGGAGGAGGAAGGCGGCCGTTTCGGCTACTGCTATGAAAACGGCGGTCTGAAGACAGCCATACAGAGAATGAACGCACTTCCCAACGTCAAGGTCGGCGGCCTGCATCTCCACTCTTCCACGCAGTCAAGAACCGTGGCCGTATACGGAGCGCTCGCCAAAACAGCCGTGCGGATCGCCCGCGAGTATGCCCTGGCGTTAGACTACGTGGATATGGGCGGCGGATATTTCGGCGGCCGCGGCGACAAGCCGGACTATCGGGATTATTTCCCGGAAATCTGCAGAAATCTCGGCGAATTTTTCGACCGTGAGCGGACGGCGCTCATCGTCGAGCCCGGCATCTCCCTGATCTCCCGCGCCACTACCTTCGAGACGCTGGTCCTGGACTGCAAGGATATCCGCGGCAGAAAATTTCTCGTGACAAGCGGCAGCCGGGTCAATCTCAATCCACTGGTGACCAGACACTCCTACCCTTTTCACGCGGAGTACTGTTCCGATCCCGCGAAGCGGCCGATAGAGGCTTCCCAATGGATATGCGGCGCCACCTGCATGGAATACGACAGGCTGTTTGAGTGGAAGAACGCTCCGGCCCTGCTGCCGGGAGACAAGATCGTCTACGACACCGCCGGCGGATATACCATGTGCTTAAATCCGCTCTTTATCCACTATTTTCCGGCTGTGATTATTGAGAAGACAGATGGCAGTCTCTTTACCGCCAGAGAAGCCTGGACCAACGACGAGTATCTGCAGAAAAATCACTGGTGAAGAATGTAGTCCATGATCTGTCCGCTCGCTTCCGCCAGCTGCCGCTCGTCTGTTCCCTCGAGAATATAATAGCCGCGCCCCATGACCGAATGGCCGTCGCGGACCGCCCCCAGCACTCCCCCTTCCCTCAGGTTGCACTGCCACGCGAGCAGTCTGCACAGCGCGCTCTCTCCGGCGGCGCGCCGCACAATGGTCTCGGCTTGTATCCGGTCCGGCACTCTCTCCACCCGTCCCTGCCCGTCAAAATAGTGGATCATCATGGGCTTTATCTCTCTCGGAACAAATGAAAAGAGCTCCCCCAGCCTGTATTTGATGTATTCCTCCGCCGGATCGACGCCGGTGCAAAGCGGCGTAAAAAGATTGTGCAGATTGTGTCCCGACGGTCTTGCCGAGAGTTCGATCACGAACGGTCCCTCCGCGCCCCGAATCACATCGCAGTGCAGCAGGCACTCCTCCAGCCCGAGACAGTGCGCCACCTTCTCCACATGGTCATGCGCCTCCTGCCAGAAAGCGTGCTCCGTGCCGCAGGCGAAATAGCCCACCGCCTGTCTGGCCGGCGGCGGCGTGTTGATCTTCCTTCGCAGCAATATCATGTAGAATTTCCCCTGTATCACCGCGCCGTCGACGCCGTACTCCTCCCCCGGCACGCAGTCCTCCAGAACATAGTCCTCCCCGTCCAGCGAAGCGAGCGCTTCCGCCAGCTCACAGGAATCTTTCAGATAAAAGATTCCCCTGCTGCCAGAACCATAACGGGGCTTCAAAATGGCCGGATACTCCACGGGGAACCGTTCGGCCGCAGGCCGTATATCCGTGCCCGGGGCGATCTCACAGCAGTGGCAGCGACGGAGCCCTGCCCTCGAAAGCGTCTCATGAAAACGATACTTGTCCGTACACAGCTGTGCCATCTGCCGCGTGATCCCCGGCATACCAAGGGCGTCGTTGACAGCCCCTATGGTAGTCAGATAACGGCCGATCGGCGCTGTCAGGACGAAGTCCGCCCCCTCTCTTCTGACCGTCTCTATCACTTCGTTCTCCCGTGAGATATCCACCGTCAGTCCCCGGTCAGCCGCTGACAAACCCGCCGCCTGCGGGTTGCCGTCCAAGGCCAGAACACTGACACCGTGTTCCTGCGCCTTGGCTATCGTGTGCAGGGCTTCCTCTCCTGCTCCTATTATCACCGCTTTCATAGACGGCGCCTCCTTCTCGCGTTATCGCACTCTGTATGTGTTTATTCCGGCATCTGCGCGTCCCGGATCATATGCCAGGCAAGCGGCGTGCCGCGGCTGATATCCTCCGACGCCCGTTTGCCAAGCACTTCCCCGTAGTACATCGTGTGCAGCCCGCAGCCCGGCCGGATCGAGCGGACATTGTCCGGCGTAAAGATCTCGCCCGCCCTGATATCCTGCACCACGAAGAGCGAACGGGAACCCATTCTCTCCTGCTCCTGCTTCTCGGTCAACGCATATTCCGACTGCCCCATCGCCTTCTCCATGATGCGGATATGCTCCGCCATCTCCTTAAATTCCTCCGGCTCCATAGAGAATGCGCCGTCCGGACCGCCATCGGCGCGCCTGAGCGTCAGATGCTTTTCCACCATCCTGGCGCCGAGAGCCACCGCTCCCACGGGCACCACGCTGCCCATCGTGTGATCGGACAGGCCCGCCAGACAGTCATAGGTGCGCGCCAGTGTGGGAAGCATTGCCAGATTGCACTCCTCATAGGGCGTCGGGTACGCGGACACGCACTTTAAGAGCATGACCTCCTCATTGCCCTCCTCCCGGCAGACCTGCAGCGCCCGCTCGATATCCTCCGCGCGCGCCACGCCCGTGGCGAAGATCACCGGCTTGTGCTGCGCGGCGATCCGCCTGATCAGCGGAAT
The DNA here is from genome assembly GCA_947586255.1 of uncultured Lachnospiraceae bacterium. Classification (GTDB taxonomy): domain Bacteria; phylum Bacillota; class Clostridia; order Lachnospirales; family Lachnospiraceae; genus UBA3282. The sequence goes on from CANPXP010000002.1 coordinate 115,795, forward strand.
ATCATTGATCTCATAGGAGGCCACCTTGTAGGCCGGCATACCGCACTCGCGCATAAAATCCACGGAGCGCGCGTCGAAGGGCGAGGAGAAGCACTCCATTCCAAGGCTCTCCGCCAGCTCCTTCAGCTTCGGCTGCCACTCCCAGGGCGTGGACGCCTCCTCGTAGAGTTTATACTCTGTCATGCCGTCCCAGAGACCGCCATGAATCTGAAAGTACTCGTTGTCGCAGTCGATGGAGAGACTGTCCGCCGTGTAAGTCTGCAGTTTGACCGCGTCGGCCCCCGCCTCCTTCGCCGCGTGGACGATCTCCACCGCCCGTCCGTAATCCTTCAGATGGTTGCCCGACATCTCCGCCACCAGAAAGCAGGGGCTGTCCGCCCCGATATGATGTTTTCCAATCTGAAATTCCTTATTCATACGACTCTCCATTCCCAAGCATCCTGCGGTATTTTAACTCCGCGATCTCCCAGTCCTCCGGGTTGTCGATGTCCTGCACCTCCGTCTCCGGCATGACGATCGGCACATAGCCCTCCTCCGGATCGCCCCCGCTGGCGCGAAACGCCTCGGTCCGATAGAAATAGAACTGCCCGCAGTCGTGGTACACCGCCTCCAGATCCTGCGACCGCTTCTGCGCATTTTCCGGATAGCAGTAGATTAATCTGCCGTCCCGCACCGCCATGCCGCGCTGGGGCGGAAAAGAAAAACGCACCACGGGCATGACAGCCGCCGCCTTCTGCTCCTCCAGAATGCGAAAAGCGTCCCGCAGCTTCTGCGCCGTGACAAAGGGCGCCGTCGGGTAAATACACGCCATATGCGCGAAGGTCCGCCCGCGCTTCTCATACTCCGCGAGCACCTCCAGGAGCACCTCGTCGGTGGTTGCGAAGTCGTCCGCCGTCCGCCCGCTTCGCATAAAAGGGACGGCCGCGCCGGCTTCCCGTGCGATCCGCGCGATCTCCTCATCGTCCGTGGACACCATGACCTCCTCAAACAGCTCAGACTGAAGCGCCGCCTCGATCGAATAGCAGATGATCGGTTTGCCGAGAAACAGCTTTCTGTTCTTGTTCGGTATTCTCTTGCTGCCGCCCCGGGCAGTGATAATCGCCAAAGCTCCCATCATTTCCTCCCTGTCCGCTGTGCGCGTACGCCGCGCCCCGTCTCTTCACAGGCGCAGAATTTCCTCCGCGATGCGCCCGGCGCCGCCGCCGTCCGTGATCCCGCCGAGTTTTCGTCTCATCTCTTCCCGCAGGGCTCTGCCCTCCAGAATCTTCCGCAGGCCGCCACAGACATCCCGCAGACACCGTCCGCGGTCTTCCCGGATATCGCCCGCGAAGAGCATTCCGCCATTCCGCTCGAAGAAATCGCTGTCGTAACGCTGATTGTCCGCCACGACGAAGAAAACTGTCGGTATCTGCATGGCGCACAGCTCCAGAAGCGTCGTGCCCGCCGCGGACACCGCCGCAGCGCAGCTTCTCATCAGTGCCGCCATATGCTCTACCTGACAGTGCAGGCGGATATTGCCGTGCGCCGCTGCCAGCCGTTCCAGCTTGTCCCGATTCTCATTGTACCGCCCAACCACAACCTCATATGTCAGCCCACGGAGCGCATCGTCCTCCATCACCGCCTCCAGAATCCCCGAGAGCGCGTCGCAGGTATCGCCTCCTCCTGCGCTCAGGAGCACGCGCGCCTCTGCGCCGGCCGCCGACATGCCTTCCCGCATCCCTGTCGCCTCTTTTTCACGCTCCGCAGCTTTCCCGCAGGTCACCGAGAACTCCTCCCGAAGCGGCGCATAAGCCGGCCCCAGCAGCAGGCGCGTGCCGTCTCCGTAGGCCTTCCCGTACGGAAAGCGCGTGTGATATGGATTGTAGTTGACGAGCATGTCCACCGGGTAGACTTCCTCGAAGCAGTCGTCCATATAAATCAGCCTGCACCGATCCGCCAACGCCTGAAAATATTTCTCCGTCACCTGATAGGAATCCACCAGAAGCTTCGCGCAGCCCGCCCTGCGCAATTCCCGCAGAAGCGTCTCCGTCTCCTCCTCCATGCGCGTCCAGTCTGTGTGCAGGCAGACATGCCGCATACCGGCTTTGTCCAACAGCGCGTCGGCGTTCTCATCCGCCGTGAAGAAGATCACCCGGCCGCCCTGCCGGAACAATTGCCCCGCAATCGCGATGCAGCGCATGACATGACCCGAGGCGATCTCCTCATTGGCGTCCGCGCGGATACCGATCACCTGCGGCTCCGCCTCCTGTTTTCCCTCCCAACCTGTCTGCTCTCCCATAGGTGCTCACGCTTTCTGTCCTTGATGCTTTTTGCGAAAATTCCGATATGTCCACAACAATTTGTAGTATGTGATAAACAGCCATGTGGAGCGCTGCTGCATACGTACCAGCTTCCGCTCTTCTTCGTGTGTCCGCTCCAGATAGTATGGATTCTCCTCAAAACGCGGGAAAGTCCGCCGCATCTCCCGGCCGAGCGCCCGCACGAAACCGCTCTTCGTCCTGCCTGCGCACACCATGTAAGTAAACAGCGTATTCACATAGAACAACTGTGTAAAGCTGTATTCCAGCTCCGGCAGATATGCCTCGTAATACCCGTGCCTGCGCGCCTCCTCCAGCATGATGCGCCCTGCCGCCATACGGTCCTCGCAGCGCTTCCGCGAGATCGTGTGCACGGTGGAGTCGCCGTGCTGATAATAATAGTATAACGGCTCCTCTATATACTCGAAATGCTTCGCGAGCACCAGATAAGAATTGCCCAGAGCATTGTCCTCATAGAAAATATCCTCCGGGAACCACAGACCGTTCTCCAGAATCATAGAGCGACGGAAAATCTTGACTACCAGGCTGCCGCCGTCCAGGATGAGGCTCCGGCGCCTCTGGGCATCCAGGATACCGCCCTGCTCCGGCTTATTGTTGTGAACGATCTGCCCGACCTTCATGGAATGCTCGTCCGTCAGGCAATAATCGCAGCCCACGAGGTCGGCGCCCGTCTC
>CANPXP010000003.1 GCA_947586255.1 uncultured Lachnospiraceae bacterium
AAGTACACCCGCTCATGGAGCCTTGTCGCCGCTGTCCACTGCCCTGTTCCCTCATAGTACACGATGGGCAGAACCGGAGGATAGCAGAAGCCCTTCGTCTTGCTGATGCCTTCCTGCTTTCTCTCCTGTCTTTTCTCGTAGTCTTCCCAGATGAACACTACATATCTGAGTATCTGCATGACTACATTATAATCCACATCCGACTTATGTTCAATAAGTGAAACAAGATAAAACGGTATTTCACCATTATCTTTATGCTTCAGTCGGATGCGCTTCACCACGTCCGAGTTCCGCTCTTCCGTGAACATGTGGACGAAGCATTCCGTCTCGTCCTCGATGTCTTCCGGCTGTACGTCCTTTAAGAGCGGGATATCCACATAGCCCCGCAAAAACTGCGCGCAGAGGGTCGGATCCTCGAAGATGATCTTCGCAGAGCTGTCACGAAACTGTGTGTTCTGCTGCCCCTGTGCACTTTCGGTTTCATTTGTCTTCTGTGTCACTTGCACCTCTCTTTCCGCGTGGGAAAGAAGATACATTCAGTTTACAAAGAAACTTTGAAACGCCCATCCCACGCTCTGCTATACTATTGCCTGCTTCTCTCGTTGGGATACTTACTCTGAAAACGAGAACTATCCATGTGTCAAAAGATTTCCGGCAGCAAGACCACTGCCGATAGCAACACTATAACAGATGCCTGCAGAAATTGCAAGATATTTACGGTTCAAAAATTATTTTATTTCTGATATAAAGTACGAAATTGTCACGGTGCGCTTTTCAATACACTACTCTCGCTTACTAAGAATTCATTACTACAATTTGTATTTTATGATATAAATTTTACTACATCTTCCCTATTTACCGACTGCTTTCCCGCTGCCTTAGGATACCCCAGCGCAATCATATCCCACACGACATGATTTCCGGGGATATGCAATTCATCCATCTGTGCTTTCACAGCCGCCTCATCCTTTAAAGTCATAAGAATACCTGTCATCATTGAACCAATTCCATAGGAATAAGCTGCCAGCACCATATTCTCCGCCGCACAGGATGCATCCTGACAGCCGTACGGATTTCTCAAATCATTCGATACCAGGATCAGGCATGCCGGATTTATGGGGCAACAAAAATCAAGACGCCTTTTCTCTGCGATTGCCGTAATCACTGCAAGAAGCGACTCTATCACAGCCCCCCCCCGAACCACCGTAAACTTCCAGGTCTGCATATTGTGTCCGCTTGGCGCGTAATACCCCGCCTTTACGATTGCTTCCATTATTTCCTCCGGAATCTCTTCCTGTCGAAACGCAAATATATCCTTTCTGTTCATAATTGCCTGAACCATTGGCGTCATCGGCACGCCACTTTTATTCATATTTTCCGTAAGTTTCGTCATAACATATCCTTTCTGCCTGTCACAGCCATTCTACAACATCCGCGTTCTTTGCCAGCAGTACGCCTTCCGCTGTCGGATACCCCAGAGCGATTGTGCTCCATACGATGTGGGTCTCCGGAATATGCAACTCATCGAGCATCGTTTTGGCCGGTTCAGCATCCCTCAGCTTCATCAGCGCGTTGATCCACACGGAACCCAACCCATAAGAATGCGCCGCCAGCATGATATTCTCCGCTGCACAGGAAGCATCCTGACAGCCGTCTTGATTCCTTTTGTCATTGGAAACCAGAATCAGGCAGACCGGATTCTCGAATCCGTAAAAATAAACCCCGTTCTCGCGCGCCGTCTTCTCCATGACATCCCTGATATGCGCAATCGTTTCCGGCGTCTGCACGACAGTAAACTTCCAGGTCTGCATATTATGTCCGCTCGGCGCATGATACCCTGCTTTGATTAGTACTTCCAAAATTTCCTCCGGGATCTGCTGGTCCGTAAATTTACGAATACTTCTCCTGGTCAGGATTGTCTGCACGACCGGATTAATCAAGGATTCCCGGCCGTGGGAATCCCACAATGAACGCAGCGAACGGCGATCTACCTTCTTCATACTGTTTCTCGGCAGCTCCGCCACCTGGATAAATTCCTGCGGCACCTTATATTTCTCCAGCCGCGTGTGCAGATACTCCTTAAAATCCTCCAGTCTGAATCCCTCTCCGCTGACCACATAATACATCGCCGGAATAAAACCGAGTACTTTCTCCGGATCGGGCACGCCGATACACGCACATTCAGCGATACCCGCATATTCTCCCGCGATGTTCTCCACTTCTACCGGCGATACCTTTTCGCCGCCGACATTGATGATATCGTCCGCCCGGCCCAGCATATAGACAAAACCGTCCGCATCCGTATATACCATATCTCCGGTGATAAGCCATCCGTCTCTTATACTCTGGGCCGTCTCCTCCGGGCGGTGCCAGTATCCGGACATTTGCATATTCCCCTTCAGCGCCATGCGTCCGGGCTGCGCCCTGTCGCCTGCCGTTTCCGTGCCGTCCTCCGCCAGCGTACGTATCTGAATCCCATCCAACGGTTTCCCGATCGCCGCTTCGCGCCCCGGCACCGTCAGAGCTTCTCTCACATTCAAAAACAGCGCACCACCTGTTTCGGTGCTGCCCCAGGTGTTGTGAATTTCTACAGTCGGGAGTTCCCTGCACAAACGTTTTCGCTGCTCTACAGACAAGGAACCAGCCGATACCTCTATATATCTGAATCTGCCCATAATTTTCGCAAATTGTTCCTGCATCTGCCTCGAGATCGTCTCCACAGATGCCGGTACAATAGCAATCGCTGTACAGCCATAGCGTTCCATATTGTTCTCAATCTCTTTGGCAAACGTAAAGCCGTTCTGCAGTACCACAGTTGCCCCCAATGCGAGCGCCGCTCTGAATACTCGCAGCGCAAAAGAATGATTCAGCGGAAGCGGAAGAAGCACAATGTCATTACTTTCCATCGGTGTACCGTCAACAGTATTCTTCCAGATATGGTATACCGCTCTATAGGTCAACATTGCGCCTTTCGGTTTCCCTGTTGTCCCGGATGTATAGATAATTTCTGCGATCTCCTCCTCTTTGGGCATCACATATTTTGCATCATCATTTCCGTGGCCCGGATCACATTCCACCCTCTGAAAAAGATTCTTTGCAGAACATGTCCTGCACTTTTCCTCCACCACCTGATTCCGCCTGTCTGTCAGAAATAAAACCGCTTCTGTATCCTCATATAAAAATATTACATTTTCCGGCGTGGCATTTTTGTCCACAAAGACAACCACCGCCCCTATATACTGAATTCCCAGATAAAGCGCAGCCATCTCCGGCTTAGATACTGCAGACAGCATCACCCTGTCTCCCCGCTTTATTCCCATCCCGCGTAATGCGACAGCGATACCGCGTATTCTGCCGCGCAGTTCTCCATAAGACACCGCTGTATCCTTGAAGCAGACCGCCGGCTTGTCCGGTATCGTCTCACCATAAGACAAAACTTGTTCCACTAAAGTTTTCATTATATTCTCCCTTTTATCCAGACCCATAGGCGATCACAATCATTCCTATGCCTGCAACCTTTCCACCATTTTGGCAAGGCCGGAAATGGAATTGAAATTTTCCTCAATAATCTCCTCATAGGGAATCGTAATGCCAAATTCCATTGTCAGCGTGGCAATGATTCCCGTAATCGTCAGGGAATCCAATATACCATCATCCACCAGCTCATTAGAAGCGGTAAAATCCACCTCTGGAAACTCCTCCGACAGCACCTTCAAAACTCTTTCTTCCATAACTTATCCCTCCCTGTTTCTTCAATAAAAATTTTTTATTTAAAATTGACCGTAAACAAAATTAACCGCATTGTATCCCGGTCCATAGATACCGAAAATGATAATGGCAAAAATGGCGGCATAATAAATCGCCCAACGAATCACGATGTTTTTTCGCGCAATACCTTCCCGCACAGACCCCCGCTCCTGCCAGATACTGATCTGCCTGATCAAGAGCAGCGAAAGCACCGCCAGACATAAATTCCGATAATTCAAACCCAGGGTATATAATGTTCCATCCCAGAGGATCCATGGATTAAAGCTCTTAAAGATCTGGCGGATCATCTGCCATGTCGCATGAAGCGAGCCCGGAACCGTAATCAGCCTGCCTACCGTAAACACGCAAAAGGTCCTGACCATCTGAAAATACGAATATCCTCTTGACTCCATATTGATATGCAGCAGTTCAGCCAACTTTTTATATTTAGCCGCAAAAAGAGTGGCACTGGTAATAATCGTCCCATAGTACAGACCCCAGGCCACATAATTCCAACCCGTTCCGTGCCACACGCCTGTCAGCACCCACACAGTCATCAGCGGAATAATCGTATTCAGATTTTTAGCTACCTTCCTGCCAAATTTCTCCTTCACTTTCGAAATTAATTTGATCAGCCAGGGCGAAGTCGCCGTCGGCATATACACATAATCTTTGAACCAAGTCCCCAGCGTCATGTGCCACCTTCGCCAAAATTCCGCCGTACTCTTTGAAAAAAATGGATGGTTAAAATTCTCATCCAACTCTATGCCAAAAATCTGCGATGTTCCTCTTACGATATCCACGCATCCCGAAAAATCTGCATATATCTGAAAGGAACAGAAAATCAAAGTGATAACCAAAACCAGCCCCTCATAGGCGCCTATGTCTCCCAGAACATGCCCCGTAAAAATTGCCAGCCTGTCCGCAATAACCATTTTCTTGAAATAACCGTACAGCATAAGCTGTATACCAAAGCACACCCTGTGATAATCAAACCGATTTTCTCTCGTAAACTGCGGCAAGAGTTTCTGATATCTGGCGATCGGCCCCTGCACAATCTGCGGAAAATAAAATACGCACAGCGCAAACTGAAAATAATTGGATATATACTTTGTCTTTCTCCAATAAACGTCCAATAAATATCCCAACGAGGAAAAAGTATAATAAGATACACCCAGTGGAACTATCACTTCCCAAGTAATCCTGTCACCCCTTGTCACCCTTGCGATACAGTCCAGCAATGATCCGAAGAACTTACAGTATCCTAAAAATCCCACTACGATAACAATTGTCGGAAGCAACAAATAATTCCGGCACTTTCTTTTACATGCTGCCATATATGCTGCCTTTTCTTTTCCGGACAGCAGCTTGTCCTGCGCCTCCTTTTCCGCCCGATCATATAACCCGGTCATCCCCTTCGAGGAGAGCCAGATGAGCAGTGAACTGACCAAAACAAACGGAAGCGCTTTTATGCCTCCTGCTAAAATATAAAACACGATACTGGAAATCAAAAGAATTCCCCACCGCATTTTAGATGGATACACATAATAGAGCGCCACACACAGTATCAAAAATATAATATAGTACAGTGAATTATATTGCATTTTTCTCTCTCCCAACCATCAATCATAACAGCCTGTCAGTTCCTGTAAATATAGGCATCTATTGTATCCACCACTTTCGCCCCAAGCTGCATATGCAGATTAATCGACGCCACATTAGCGCTTGAAATATCTCCAACATACCTCCGGTACTTATTTTCAAAAGCGCTTTCCGAGCCAAGCTGCAACATGCTCTTATAGAGCGGCACCGCTGCCATTTTCCCTTTCATCCCCGGAAGCGTCGCTCCCAATATGTTCTCAAAACAGTTCTTGTCTCTGTTCTCCCTGATTACGGTAAAACCAAGAAGTTCCTGCCGGTGAACAGCCTTTATCACCGGATAGTTTTTTTCGTTAAATTCCTTCAAATAAGACGCTATAACATGATTGGCAACGTTCTGGTCAAAGCGCTGCTCCAGATGAAATCTCCGATCGGTTGTATAGGCCTCACATGCCAGCCGATACATTTCTTCTGTATACTCATCCGATAAGCTTATCGAAATCTCCCCCCCCCTTACAGGAATATCGATATCATTCAAAAAGCTGCCGGAATTATCCTTCAAGAAAATTTCAACCCGCAAAATTCTGTCGTGAAAACGAAAGCCGTTCTCCAATAACTCTGCTATCCTGATATCATCCGTACTTTTCACCTGCTGTATATTGTACTTCTCCGTACAGTCCTGCAAGTATGCATCACAGTTGGCAATCACGCATTTTTCACCTTCAAACTGAATGTATCTGACAGAACCGCTATTTTCTTTTCTCTTTAAAATCAGGCAGGCGTCAATGGGAAGTCTCTTTTTCTCAGCTTCCTTCAGCGTCGTGTTGTGCACGGTTATGTACTCCTCCATGATAATCTCCAGCCCCGCTTCCTTTATAAGTCTTTTTTATTGCGGGCGACCTCACTTTTCACTAATAAAACTCCTGATATAAAGTCATCACTTTCACACTTTATATCAGGAGTTTTGATTTCATGTTGTATTAATGTTCGTTTGTGAGATTGATCCGCTAAATCTACCAGTATTTCTGCGCTGTTGCAAGCGCATCGTCCCCGCTCATACCACACTGGGCAGCCAACTGTTCTGCTGCCATCTCTACGGTGCCCTGCATTCCTTTTACCGTTTGCACGATTCCGCGGATGCGACCTTCTTTTCTTCCTTCTTTTCTTCCTTCTTTTCTTCCTTTTTTTATGCCTTCTTTCAGTCCCTCCGCCTTAGCTTCCCGCCTCGCCGCCTGCACATCATATCCCTGAAAGTTCGCAAATAACTCGCCCACCTTGCGCTCCTTCACCTGATCCGCAAACCGCCGCGCCTCTTCTCCCGGCACGTTCAGCCTGCCCAACAGGATTTCCACTACCTGACCTATAATTCCCAGCAGATACTCAGGCGTCTGCGCCGTCACCCTCTCCAGGTATTCCTGCGGCACCTCCCTCTGCAGAACAGCGAAGTCCGCCGTCTTCTGCAGGCGGTTCAGCATCATCACGATGGAGAGTTCGTCTTCCTTCTCCATCAGCATCCGGTTGCTGTACCGGTTCAGCTGCACCATAAGGCAGCGATAATCGGGAATGTAATCACCCAGCACATCGCTTAAGTACACCCGCTCATGGAGCCTTGTCGCCGCTGTCCACTGCCCTGTTCCCTCATAGTACACGATGGGCAGAACCGGTGGATAGCGGAATCCCTTCGTCTTGCTGACGCCTTCCTGCTTTCTCTCCCGCTCCTTTTCGTAGTCTTCCCAGATGAACACTATATATCTGAGTATCTGCATGACTACATTATAATCCACATCCGACTTATGTTCAATAAGCGAAACAAGATAAAACGGTATTTCACCATTGTCTTTATCCTTCAGCCGGATGCGTTTCACCACGTCTGAGTTCCGCTCTTCCGTGAACATGTGGACGAAGCGTTCCGTCTCGTCCTCGATGTCTTCCGGCTGTACGTCCTTTAGGAGCGGGATATCCACGTAGCCCCGCAGGAACTGCGCGCATAAGATTGGATCCTCGAAAATGATCTTCGCGGAGCTGTCGCGAATCTGTGTGTTCTGCTGCTCCTGTGCACTTTTCGTTTCATTTGTCTTCTGTGACATCTGCACCTCTCTTTCCGCATGGGAAAAACGAAATGCCAACTGTCCAGAAGATTTGCTTACACGGTCACTTCCTGAAAAAAACGCCTGCTGCCGCAACACTTACGCCCATCCCACGCTCTGTTATACTGTTGTCTGTTTCTTTCGTTGGGATACCTGCTCATATTTGATGTGGAGATAAAAAACATCTCCTGAGATGATTTTCATCTCCCGAGCCCGATTCCTGTGACGAAACGGCTAGATATGTATGAAAGATCATATCCACCGTATTTCCGGCAGCAAGACCACTGCCGATAGCAACACTATAACAGATACATGCAGGGATTGCAAGCGCTTTATGGTACAAAAATCATTTTATTCCTGATATAAAGTATGAAATTGTCAAGGTTCTCTTGTGTCAATATGCATCTATATCTACAATTATCTTGTAATAACCTCCACCTTTTCTTACGCTTAAAGTATGTCTGACATCTTAGTCATTCTGTTGAAAAACGGATCCTCAATCGTCATATTCCGAAAATCCTCATCTCTAATGACTAGCTTATGGATAAGTCCAAGACAGGCCCCGCTTAATCCCGTATTCGTTTTCCAATCCGTTTTGGGACATATCTCCAAGTATTTCTTAAAAAAATCCACAACACCTTGCTGCACCTTCATAGAACACCGAATATCGTTCTCCTTTCTTGTTTCCTCAGCATAAACTGGCTCTCCGTTCTCTCCAAAATCACTCACGGACGGATGCGGCGCCGTCATAAATGGCTCCATAATATAGTAGCTTTCATATAGATCCGCGGCATGTACATCCCCGTTTTCATAAAGCGCTTCAATATCAAGCCCTTTATCTCTCATATAGGCAGGTTCCAACTGCATAAAATAGAAGCCTTTCACATGGTTGTCGGTCAAACGTTGCAGATACATCTGAGTGGTGCCCTTAGCCACGAAATCAAAAAAAGCAATCTTTCCGGGTTTCATTTCCAACCCGTCTATGTATTTTTTATAGTTTGTCCGAGCCTTATGAGCATTCGCAAGAATCGCTTTTTCATATTTTAAAAGTCCGGGCGCATCACTGTGCAATTCGCCTTTGCGTATTTTATCAGCCTCAATATGAAAGCGACTGTACAGGTTGTCCTCCAACGAACCGCTAAATTTCATGCTTTCCACATACCGTATATCCTGCTCATCCTGAACGCCGCTTCTGATCGCCGCCATTCTGGATGTTAGGAAATAAACAGAATTATCTGCTTCTCCATGAGCCTGTGCAAGATTCGCATACAACTTTTTGATCAAATAACCGTCCCTGGCCCCCAACCAGATATTCTCAATTTTCTGCTCTTTTACTCTGTGATAAAACCACAGGACAAAATCCGCAATCACAGGCGCAAACAGAACATATCCGATATCATACGCCTCTGCAAGACCGATTCGCCGCTCCTTCGTTTCAAACCAAAACGGACTGTTAAAAAGCGCTGCTGTCAGCATCCCAATTCTGATACGGTCCGACAGTGTGTCATCATACTTTCGGATTCCCAGTCCCCCTGTCGCCTCCAGCAGATCTCTGCCACTGTACAGTCTGCAGGCTGTGATTCCGCACCTTGCCGCACTCTCCATATCTGCCAGTACGTCATCACCGATATGTAGAATTTTTCCTTTTTTCTCCTTTTTCTTTAGGATTTCGAACAATCCCTGTGTCTTTCCCGTCTCATATTCGCACGATGCCAGGATATCCGTGTATTCCCCGAGTCTGCACTTTTCAAGTATTTGCTCCAACTGTCTTTTCGTGTAGTAGGTGTCTGACACGATATATACTTTTTTACCTGCCGTTACAGCGATTCGGAACAAATCACATACTTCTCTGCGCGGAACAATAAGACTATAGTCAATCTTCCACTCCAGCTCGGCAAGCTGCCTTGTCGAAACACAGCCGCGCCCATGTCCTGTCTCCAATGACTCTTCTTCCAGCACGCGTTCATATATCTGCTCTAGCATCGGCGCGCCGGTCCCGGACAATTGCTTCTCCGCTGCGAGCCGTCTTCCGGCAAAATTGCCGATCTCAATTCCCGTTTCCTTCAAACGATGCTCCACAATCTCCAGAACATCCTCCGCATATAAGGTTCTCCGCATCACCAGCGTATCAAACAGGTCAAAACTTATCACATCCGCTCCGCTGATCAGCTCTTTGAGCTCCCCTTTGGTCATTCCCTCAAGATGCCTGAAATCATAAGTTTCTTTTGCTTCCTGAAGTAAATCGTTTCCCCTGATATCAAATAAAGCCACCTGATTCTCTCTGCAAAGCTCCCCGATACGTTTTACGATTGCCCTGCAGGAAGCGGGACGTGCGACGACGATGATCAACGCGATTCCCAATCCGATTGCCCTCTTTACAGGCAAGATCGGCAGTCCATATAAAGTGCCATTCTCACGGAAACCGTCTAACAAACCTACAATCTCACAGCCATTCTTCACTTCCCTCAGTACTTTTTCTGTCTCCGTGCCTAATCCATACAATGCAATCTTTTTATGTTTATATTCTGCAAACAGTCTTTCAACATCAGACACGTTCATTGCACCTCTCATTTATTGCAATTTTTTATGTACCACGTTCGACAGATGTTCTGTAAAGGCTTGCCTGGAAAAAAACTGTTCATAGACCGCTCTCGCATATCTTCCCATGCCGGCAAGCTTTTCCCGGTTGCAAACACTCCACGCAATAGCCTGCACAAGTTCATCAACGTTTTCACTCTCAAATACAAGCCCGCTTTCTCCATCTCTTATATAGTCCACGGTCCCCGCCGCGCTCGACATAATACACGGCACCGAATGCATCATCGCCTCTGCCGCCACTGTCGGCATTGGATCTTCCCGCGACGGACATATCAGCATATCCGTTTGCTCAAGCATTGCATCAATCTCTTCCCGCCCGACTGTTCCTGTGATCACAATCTGCGGAATATCCTCCGTTTCCTCCATGATCTGCCGCGCCATCACAGACGTGTTCTGACCGACCAGACAGAACTCACATCTTTCGAGCAGCGTCTTCGGCAATCGCCTAATTGCAGCTATCAGAATATCCTGTCCCTTTCGATTCTCTATATAGCCGATCGTGGCAAAGCGCACCGTGGTATTATCCCGCACCTTTTTGTCTGGTGTGCCGACTGTGTCATCAACACAATAAAGCAATTCATTGATTGTCAGCTGCGGAATGAATTTACGTATCGCCTTAGCTGGCACAGAACCCACTGACAAAATATCCATATTATGAAAATCTATTTTTCTCAGTAGCTCTTTATCTACTCCATCATAGAAGAACTCCGAATCATGCAGCCACCACAGAACTGGAATATCCCGCTTTCTCTCTGAGAGAAATACGTAATAGCTGATTGTATTGCAGATGAGCAAATCAAAATAATGTGTCCAAGCTGCCTCATTCATAGTCTCAATCTGCAAATTCTCATCCACGATAACAGGAAACCCATCTTCCAAAAGGTGCGGCCGCAACGTACCGTCCAGCATCGAGGCAAATACAACCTCATATCCATGATCCCGCAGCACCTTAGCCGCATTATATAAGGCAAGCGCTGGTCCACCAAGCGTAAGGTCATGGGACAGCAGCAGAATCTTTTCTTTACCTTGTAGATAGGCAGCCTTAAATATGATAGATTCAGCGGCGCCATAGTACTGCACCGGCCTGCGCGCCACCTTGCCACCCCAAAGCCTGTGAAGATCAAAAAAATGATAAATCCGGTCCTCCGCAATTCCCAGTTCCATAAGCTGTGCTTTCATCTGCGCAACATAAAAACTCAAAATTACAATGACATCAAATTTCAGCCCGATTCCATCCTGCGGAGACATCACCCTGATCCCGTCTATCAAAGTCCCCTGCCTGTCCTTCGCATTATCCAATAATGCCGCGACGTTCGCCGGGTCAAACCAGTGTTTGTACCTGTTGTAATATTCCCCTGTCCCGAAGAGAAGATAGCGCAATTCTGTCGTCTCCCTGCTCTATTGTTTTGACTGCCATCAATTCACATAAATTATTTATATCCCTCCCCCTGCTCTGTCTCCTATGATATGGCATACAGAACCGTGTCATAATCCGCAAAGGAATAGTGTCGCAAATATAATTTATAATCAGAATGACAGCTTAAAATAATCTCCGGAAGTTCATGAATATCTTCCGGTCTATGATAGATGCTAATCGCCAGTCTGGGATGCAGTCTTGCGATTGTCTCTTTAGCCCCAAGCAGCGCTTCTTTCTCCGCTCCTTCTATATCCATCTTGATAAATGTTACATCTCTCTCCGGCTCCTCCATCAGAAATGCATCCAGTGATGTCGCCTCTATCATCTGAGTCTCTCTGTTGCTTACCCCCTCCCAGCTAACCGATGTCGCGAATGAACCACGAAGTTCCATCGACACAGCACCTGGTTCAGACCAAAGTACTTTAGGGATGACTCTATAATCTGTCACACCTGAAAGATTCTTGTTTATTCTCTCTATATTTTGTGGATCAGGCTCAAAACAGTAGGCATAGGCCTCGCTGCCACACCATTCAAAAAAGCGTCTTGCTGTCAAACCGTCAAAGGCTCCCGCATCAACAAACACTTCCGTTGATCGCTGCGGCAACAGCGCCGGCAAATCAAAGTACATGGCATACTCTGTAAGTTTATATATTACCTCGCCTGCATTGATGATATTTTCTTCTGCCACACCACATTTCTGCAATTGCCGCAGCATTTCATGGTAATTTTTATATGAAGATATAACGACTGTTTCCCCTCTGTAGTTCTCTATAAACTCATCGAACCCTATACCCGTCATTCCTTCAATCTTTCTTTTCGGATCACTGTCTACAACACATGTCCATTTTACGAAACGGCATGTTTCTCCATATAAAATATGTCCCCACACTCCTGCGCCAAAAATAACCATATCGTTCTTCAATGATTTTTCTCTGAGAAACCGACAGAAGCGTGTCCAGTTGCTGTTGCTTCGAACAGTTCCATCCGCCAGACTTCTTATGCAGGCTGTATCCTTCGTCCTGCTGTACTGCTCCCTCTTTACATAAATGTATTTTGACTCCTCATCACAAAAGTATTTGCGCATATCGCCCATAAATACAACTCCTTTTCCTCCCAGACCACTATCCCTGTTTTTGAAAAATTTCATCTATCATTTCTTCAATAAAAATGATTTTCCCTTTAAACTTCATCATTAACTGCTTTCTAATATTCTCCGCATCGTATGATGTTATTACAATTGCGTCTACTTGAGGAAATTGATCTTCGGGTCTGTATATCTTAAATTCTTTTCCAAACTGACCTACATAGCGGTCAATTCCAAAATCCACACTAATTCCTTCTTTTCTTAACTGCATCAAAAGATGTTTTCCAAGAGAGGCCATGCCATAAATTGCTATACTTCTTATATCCTGAGCTTCTAAATAAGTTTTAAATCCACTTTCGCCTGCCTGTTCAATAAACAACCACTTGTCTATGACCTCAAATAATTTTTTAAATTTTCTGGCGTTATAATCCAACTTTGCCAATTCCTGTGTTATACTGATATCATTCTCCTCTTCCACAATTCCAGTACTTTCAGCAGTTTCCTTCTTTGCGCGTGCTAATGCCTCCAAAAAGTCATATTTATCTCTTTCATCCGGTTCAAGATACATTCCCTCGCCCCATTCATTCCACGCATTAATAAAAACAAACTGATTTCCATATCGCACACTTTTTCTGATTAATTTCCCCATGCCTTGCTGAAATAATTGGGGAGAACTGTTCATCAGGCATTCTCCGCTTTTTCCTCGCCTTGGCGTATCATCATATCCTGAAACTCCACAAAAATATGTTTTGTATGCATAAACAGGCGATGTATTTATTATTTCTTCCCATGCCTTCTCATAATCAAAACACCTCACTTCGTTATTCAACCAGACGTTTCCGCTTGCGTTAAGACAATTTATAGCATTTCGAGGCTCATATATTATCGCAGCGTCTAAATCGTCATTTCCTGCATGCATATTCGCACCGATTAAATACAATCCCCGCAATCCACTTTCATCGGCAAGCTTTCTCCAATATAAAACCATCTCGTGCAAACAAGACACATCATTCGGGCTATAAAAAATAAATACTGGTTTTCCATCCATTTTTATATATCTGTCATCCTTAAAAAAAGGCAATAGATATTCAAAATGCTTTTTCCATATTGCTTCTCTCCCATAGTCTTGAAGCGCCAATACCCCATTGCGATTTTGAGATCCTTTCTTTTCATATTTCTCCGCCCAGACATTTCCTGTCATTCTGCTCCAAGAACGAATCCATGACTCACTCGCCCAATTAAAACAAAAGGGCATATCTATATCTTTCCATCGCAACAAATTTTCCGCCGGCAGTTCTAATTCCATTTTTCCGCCTTTAAAATAATAGTGATAAAAGCAGAATCCATCTATCCCGTATTTCTTTGCCATAGCAGCCTGCTGTTTCATGACATCCTTTTCACTCAGATCATAATATTTACCACCAAGCGGTACTCGCGGCTCATTATGATCGGGAAAGTACTTTTCTGCAGTACGCACTGTTTCCCAGTCAGTAAATCCTTTCCCCCACCACTCATTATTGTCCTCTGTTTCATGAAATTGCGGCAAATATATTGCCAATATTTTAGGCATCGTTTTATCCAATTTTCTTCACCACCGCATACACAATCAACGGATAATAAATATCATTCGGCTCAAAATCCTCTTTTTTCAAATCCTCTTGGCACAAACCAGCCAAATGAGCCAAAACTGTTTTTACATTTCCATAACTACCTGTTTCAACCACGGAAAGAGAATCTTCATCCTCAAACATTTTTTCAAAAACTGCTGCATTAAAATTGAAGCAACAGCCATAATTATCCATACATCGTCTAGAATTCTGTGATAATCCCGAACAGGTTATCAGCGCATAGCCTCCTGTTTTTAACAGCCTGCCTATATTTTTCGCCGCTTCCTTTATATCAAAAATATACATTAAGGTTTGTGTACAGATAAAACAATCCGCTACCTGCCGTCGAATTCCTTCTCCCGTCTCAAGGTTAGCGTTAAATGTTATCTTTTCCGTATCTGCACTGACGTCCATAACCAATACGTGATTCAAGCGCTCTTTTTTACCGAACATTTTCGTGTATGTACTATCTTCTATTTCCAATACATCGCCTTTTATAAGTTCATTATGCTCCTTTAAAAATTGTTCAATATAATATCTGTCTACAGGTGTCCCCCGCTCAGTCGCAAATTGCTTGCTAATAGGTATCGTTTCCATAGATGCTATTGCTGTAATAAGCGGATATCTGCTTTTATACGCCTTACACAAAAAACCTGTCCAATCCTCTTGTGTCACAATACAACTTTTTTCTTCCGACTTAGATAAACAAATAATTTTATCTTTTTCGAACTCCATCTTTTCCACATAAAAATCCAATGCATCGTCACTTTCAAAATATGGTTTTTCATAATAAGGAAACGCGAGTCTTTGTGGTGAAACGCCGATTTCCATTAATTGCTTCCACATACTTATAAAATGAACCGACATCAGAAAAATATCCGTATGATCTGCCATATCTATATCATTCGGATTTAAAACCGTAAAATTTAAAAATGTCTCATGCTCACCCTGCTTAACTTTGTTATCAATAAAATATTTAACTTTATACTTTTTCATTATTTCTTTTTCTTTGGCGCGAAAATATTCACCCATGCCAAAAATAATGATTTCTTTCATCGCAAAACACCTCATAATGCTGTAATCATATCACTTAGGGATATAACATTTTTATAATCTAGTTCTTCCAATTCCTTTTTTATTTCCTCGTAATAATAAATTGCCGTAACAATTACCGCCTGAACCGGTTCAAGATTTTTTTGCGGCACATAAATCTTTATGTCTTCTTCCTCGGAAATTTTTATATCTTTTTTATCCATAATATACAGTACTTTTATTTGACTCCCGTTTAATTCCTGATACAAAAGCCTGCCGCATTCCGCATACCCATAAATAGCAATTTCGGTGTAATGCCTGTTTAAAAGAAAATCTTTTATATAACGTTTTTGATTTCTCTTCTCAAACCATTTTACAAATAACTGATAAAACAGAATCTGTTTCTGTAATTTCTGTTCCAGTTCAAATAACGTGGACTCATCATTATCCCCTATACCTACCCGCTGATAGACTTCTATCAGTCTGTCCGGCATACGATTTTGTAATGCCCGGTATTCAGCAGTCACCCGAGCCATCCTGTCATATGGCATCTGAGACACCTGTGAGCCATGGCATTTTATAAGCTGAAGTTTTTCACCGATCTTTTCAGTGATATCCAGCAGATGCGTCGGATTTTGTAGCGCTGTATGTACTTCATATACAAAGACCTCTATATCGAAAAGCTTTTGCTCTTTTATACAATTCATGACGGCATGAAACGCCGCTGTATGATCCGGATGATCGTCATGTGTTCCTGTCACAAATATTTTTGTGTAACTGCTTAAATCCATCCCAAGCAGACAATCCGTATGCTGCATCAATACTCCGTCTTCTAAATCCAACATCCTATAGCTTTTTACTTTTGCGAGCTGCATTTCCTGCAAAAATTCATTCTTTCTGATCTTCTTTATTTCTCCGGCTTCTATATCACCTTGCCCTATTCTGCCATCTGTCAGCACAACCACATCACACTGCGACGCATAGCATGAAATAATTCCACCAGCTCCAATACACTCGTCATCCGGATGCGGCGCCACAATCAATATATTTTCTTTTTCGCCAATATACATATACCGCATCCGTTTCTCCTCATCTCTCAAATCCGGATTTTTCCGACAAGAGCGTTTCCAATGCTTTATTGATTTCTAACTTGATCGCTTCAAAGTTCCCATCACCCGTCTCATTTAAGCTTATAATAGGGTATTTCTGTTCCCTGACTGCCTCTGCAGCCTCTTTGTAATTAGTATCATCTACCAAATACATTTTCCCTTGGTATTTATGCGGCACAAACATTCCTGAACATATCTGCCACATAGTGATAAGCCTCTGCGTAACATCCGAATATGCTCGAAATTTATTGCGCGAAGCTCTGTCTAACGCCTCCGGCTCTTTTTTCCATATTTCTTTCAAAACAGATTTTTTCATCGGCATCGCTTCATGCGGATATACAAATGATTCAAAATTATTCCAAAATTCCAAGTTGACATTCTGCTGCAAACGGCTTCCGTATATCGGAGAAAACCATTTGTCGTGGTTTTGTTTCACCACTTTTCGTTTGTCAAAATTGCGATTCAAAATAACCATATTATTGACGCACGCATAATTCATCTGCAAATCCATGCCTTTATCTGCTTTAAGAATAAAATGCGTCTCCACCGCTTCTTCACATGGCAGCCCGTTTTGGAAATAATATGTTTCCGGTATCGGCTGTACAGGAAAAAGATCATCATTAAAAAGAATGAAATTCTCGCTTAATTCTCCTATTCTGAAGTAATTCATTTCTATTACATTTGAGTTAAACGTTGGAAGATATTTCTGCGGAATGTATTCTTCATGGCGAATAATCCTAAGTTTCCCATAGGAAACATTAAGCCATTCCGGGATATGTCCCCATGTGATGAAAAAAACCTTATGCACCCATGGCATATATCTCTCTATTCCTCTGAAAATATACTGAAGATTATCCCATGATTCATAGCGAACATTGGATACAGTATTTTCTTTATCATATTTGCTCTTTTCTGACTGCCACTCCGAATCGCTGCCGTCTACCCAAGGTATAACTATGTCAATAGGCGCATTTTTCAACTTTACCTTTTCTCCTTAATTCCTCTAATAATACTTTTGTTCAAACTTGTAGAAACATAAGTTTGTCTCAATTTTGTCGGGAACCACATGTAACCAGCGCTAGGGTTATGACTTATGCCATTTTTATCCATAAAACTCTCTATCAATTCCTGATCAAAGTCACTGTGATATGAGCATATTGCCAATTTTAACCTTGAAGAATTGGTAATCATCTGTGTCGCACCTCTAAGCGCATCCCATTCATTTCCTTCGATATCCATTTTTATAAAATTAACCGGCGAATCAATCACTGCATCCAAAGTAATGTGGAGTCCTTCATTATAAGAAGTAGCATATCCTTTGATGATTGTTACCTTATCCGCATAATTTTTAAATGTGCACTGTAACGCTTCAATCCATTCGTCCTCAGCCTCAACCAAATATAGATGTGCTGCTCTGTCAATAACATCTAATGAGAAATTTCCTTCAGCTACTCCTACATCTAAAACAATATCGCCCTGCTCCACATAACATTTCTCGCACCAATATCTATGTGGCGATTTTTCATCCTGTTCCATTAACAGGGAATTATAATAGTCATTGACTTCCTTTTCGGATTCAAATTTTCTCGAAAAATACATTCTTTTACCATTATGTACCACGAAATATAATTGATTTTCTTCATCTTTCCATACTTTGTTCTTTTTATCTTTATATTTGAGCACAAATGGATAATTGAAAACTTCTAATCCGTTTTCCTTTATGTACTCTAATACCTTTTCTATTTCCGGTTCTTTATTGTTCTGATATCTTAGCAAAATGCTTTCTTTATAAAAATAATTTTTATTTTCTACCCGGATATCTATATCGGGATAGCAATCCTCAATTTGTTTCTTTATTTCTTCAAATTTGTCAGTTAATATAACTACCACTTCCGCTTCTTCTTTAAGTAAAACTTCTGGCGAAGATATCAATATCCCCCGAAAGTATTTCCCCCATTTTGTTTTATCATTGTCTATAACACCGACAAATTCATATTGATTAAGTGTCTGACATTCATCAAATACTGTATTGGCAATATATCCTGTTCCCCAAACTAAAATTTTCTTCATTCATTCATTCCCTATTTGTTCTTTTAATTAATTGTTGCAACTAACTGCTGTCTATATATCTCCTCAATAGATGGCTTGCTCTTCCAAAGTTGGGAAATCTCCGCCACCAATTTTCCTTCTATTGCCACCCTGTCCACTTCCTTATTTATATACCAATCATATTCATTATCAATCTGACCTATATCAATTGCTTGATATCCTTCCACTGCAAAGTCATATGCCAGCACAGTTGCCGCTGCTCCTAAGGAAATAAGTAACAGTTCATTTTGGGAAATATTATCCATAACATATTGCTTAATTTGCTCATGCCTGTTCCATGCATTTTGAGCCGGGCAGGCAATTCTCTTAATACTACATGCAGTATCCAATAAATCATTGCCAATTCCCAAGCGTCCAAATTGGCCCTCAATTACACAAACTTGTCTATTTCTCCACAATTCTTTAAATAAAGGGAAAATTACGTCCGCATTATTTGAATCCTGATATATACAATATGGTCTGGAAACATAAGCATCATAATATACCTTATGTTCAGACAACATCCTTAAAATCTCCTGTCTGATATTTCCTTCCATATGTACCCGAATCTCGTCTGCTGCTTTTTCCTTATATCGCTCAAAACCTATATAATTTTGTGCAATCGCAATATTAATATTGGAAATATTAGTATTCAAAATTTCCCGCAATCGTTTCGCAAGTAAATCACTCTTAGTTTGAAACCATATTTTACTTCTGTTAAGCATAATGTCAAATTCGCCGTCTCCATAGCGGCATAAAGAACTGTTATCACGAATCATTTTCTGCAGCAATGCTTCGGCTGATTTTATCTTGGGTGTTTCTTTAATTCCAAGTTCAAACGGCATACTGTCCAAACGTGCCCTATATATCTGCAATTCCCCTGACATTATTGCAATTCTGTTTTCAAACACTTCTACGTGATTTTTTTCATTGGCGTAATCTTTCCAAAAGTAAATTGTTTTTTCGGAAAGCCTCATTGCTCTAATATTATCTTCAATAGATTGGTAGTCCTTTACTGAAACAATGATTAAATCAAATTCTATCCGCAGCAACTTCTGTGGAGCTATAATTTCATAAATATCAAAGATTTTGCTTCCCTGTTTTTTCTTATCACTATCAACAATATAGTGGACTTTAACGTTCTCACTAATATACTTGAGTACAAATTCCAAGTTATTACCTGCACCCCAAATCACTGCCTTCACAATATACTCCTCCACGTTCAGTTTTGTTTAAAACATACAACCGCAATTCCCCGCCAAAATATTTATGTCGAATTTTAATCAAGACCCAGCAATGCCTTTTTTAGCAATGAAATATAATATGCACATGGCTCATATTGTTTTAATATGCATTTTGTTTCATGCTTCACTTTTTCCCGATTTTTTACTCTGGCACTTTCTCCCCGCACATCATAATTGCATATTGTAAAACCCAAATTTATAAATAGAGCCTTCCTCTTATAACAATATACAAACCATTCATAATCAGCACGAAATTTGTAACTCTCATTAAAATAATGTTCACGCAGATAATGTGTAGCAGAAATAAAGCTTTGATGACATGGCATATCCCCGTTTAATATTCCTTGAATTACACTAGAATATCTCTTTCCAAAATCAATAACGGGGTTATGTATTTGTGAATTTATTAAGCAAGTTGACCCATAATATATTGCATCCTTATTTTTCTGCTTCTCAATAATGTATGCTACTTTTTCCAATACTTTGTTATCGTAAAAACTATCTCCCACATTCATAAAAATAATATAATCACCGGAAGCCCTTGCAATTCCTCTATTCATAGCATTGTAAATTCCAAAGTCTTTTTCGCTGAATACCTGTATATCAAATTTACTTTTCTGTTTACATTCATCGATAATTTTTAATGTGTCATCCGTAGATTTTCCATCGCATATTATATACTCTATGTTCTTATAAGTCTGTTCTTCAATATTCTGTATTGTTTTGCCAATGGTCTTTTCCGCATTTTTGCATACAGTAATAACTGTGTATTTGATCATATCTGCCTCTGACGCTCCTTCTTTTTATTGCGTACTGTCATTAAACTTCATATAGAATATCTTCCAGCGAAATAATCGGGCAGTCCAACTTGGCAGATAGTTTCTCTTCTATCTCATCAAAAAATGTGATTGCTGTCACTATGACTGCATCCACTTGCGGCAGATCATTTTCCACAGGAAATACATCTACATCCGCATAAATACTGTCTGCATTCTTATCAATTCCATATATCACTTCAATGCTGCTTCCTTTAAATTCCTCAATAAGCGTTTCACCCGCAAAGCTCATTCCATATACTGCAATCCTTTTATATCCTTTTGCTTCAAGATATGACGCAAGATCCTTCCCTTCCTGTTTTACTCTTACCCACTGGTTCATCATCTGAAACAGTGCAAGATGCTTGTCCGACATTTTTTGTTTATCATCTATCTGTTTGCCAGTCACCCGGCTTACCCCTGCTGCACCAAGAATCGCTCCTCCTATTACTGATATCGCTGATAATGTTCCTTTTTTCATGCCACCATTTCCTTTCTACTACAAAAATTAAAATACAAAAACTCCTGATATAAAGTCAATTCAACACTTTATATCAGGAGTTTTGAATATTTTTTCTATTCAGTTATTCACAATTTAAAGCCTGCCCCTGTCTGCAGTCAATATATCAACTCATTTCAACTTCACCTGCTACACTGTTTCAGTCTGATACACCTACTCTTCACTCTCGTAATACTTCATGACCTCCTCGCGGGTACAGTGCGCATACACCTCATTCTTGACAACTGCGTTATATATCGTCTCGAAGTCAGGGAATACGGGTTTCATGGTTTTTATAAGTGCCGAAAGCCCTTTTTCTATCCCTTCTTCCAGACCTTCTTTTCGGCCCTCCGCTCTGGCTTCACACCTCGTCGCCTGCACGTCATATCCCTGAAAATGCGCAAATAACTCGCTCACCTTACGCTCCTTCACCTGATCTGCAAACCACCGCGCCTCCGCTCTCGGCACATTCAGTCTGCCTAACAGGATTTCCACTACCTGCCCTATGATTCCCAGCAGATACTCCGGCGTCTCTGCCGTCACCCTCTCCAGGTATTCCGACGGCACTTCCTTCTGAAGAACAGCAAAGTCCGCCGTTTTCTGAAGGCGGTTTAACATCATCACGATGGAGAGCTCATCTTCTTTCTCCATCAGCATCCGGTTGCTGTACCGGTTCAGCTGCACCATCAGGCAACGATACTCCGGAATATACTCTCCCAGCATGTCGCTTAAGTACACCCTTTCATGGAGTCTCAGTGCTGCCGTCCACCGACCTGTCCCCTCATAGTATACGATGGGTAAAACCGGCGGGTAGCGGAACTCTTTCGTCCTGCTGATGCCTTTCCGCTTCCTCTCCTGCTTTTTCTCATAGTCTTCCCAGATGAACACCATGTACCGCAGTATCTGCATGACTACATTATAATCCACATCCGACTTATGTTCAATAAGGGAAATAAGATAAAACGGTATTTCACCAGTTGCTTTGTCTTTCAGGCGGATGCGTTTCACCACGTCTGAATTTCTCTCTTCTGTGAACAGATGGACGAAGCGTTCCGTCTCGTCCTCGATGTCCTCCGGCTGCACATCCTTTAAAAGCGGGATATCCACGTAGCCCCGCAGAAACTGCGCGCACAGGATCGGATCTTCAAAGATGATCTTAGCGGAATTATCGTACAACTCAGTATTCTGCACATCATGATTCCCGTTTTTCTCCCGTCCGCTTTTTACGTCTTCGGTTGCGTTTGTCTTCTGTGTCACTTGCACCTCCCATTCCGCATGGGAAATGAAATACAAGAAGAAGTAAAACACCTTTCCCACGCTCTGCTATACTGTTGTCTGTCTTTTTGTTGGAATACTTACTCTGAAAACGAGAACTATCCATATGCCATAAGATTTCCGGCAGCTAGATCGCTACCGATGACTACACTATAACAGATGCAGATGGAGATTGCAAGCAGTTTATGGTACAAAAATCATTTTGTTCCTGATATAAAATATGAAATTATCAAGGTACTTTTTGTATACCCTTTAGCCAATATAACAGGTACTGCACACAAATATTTTTCATAAAAGATATTTTATTTTAATAAAATAATCAGACAATTCCCAAATCAGAGTTAGTATATATCTTTAATCACTGCCCTTCACCTACTTGCTATAGTTTCCATCACTATCTCTTGCAGAACTTTCTTCTCATTCGCTTAACTCTGCTCAATATCACATCATATCCCGCAGCCATAAACATACATTGGGCAATTTCATCAATTCGATACTTTGAAGTACGTTTTCACTATTTTCATCGCTTACGCTGACAAAAATAATATCGTTTTCCTTAATCTCAGATGGTGATATGATAGGTATTCCCCACATTATATTTCCTTGTTTTTTCTCATCTATGTCTACAAAACTATCTACTCTTATATTAATATCATCCAGAAAAATCTTTATAATCTGACCATATCTTCCTGCTCCCCACAAACGAATTGTTTGGGAGCGATAATTCCACAATGCGCTTTTTATGTTATCCCAAAGTCTTAAATCATTTAAATATTTCGATATTTTTTGTTGCACTGCGTAGTTATTCATATTAATTTCATCTTCATTACCGGTTTTAATCCACACATCATCAAGCAAGTAGCCATCTTGTTCTATAATAGGCCGCCAAAAATCAATGTCATATCTTTCCCATGCATGACATCCAAACGGTAAATTTTTTTCATTCAAATCAAAACATTTTCTCACCTCTGTTTCAAAAGAAAATCTAAGTGCTATTTCTATAGGCGCAACTTTAAACATTTGATCTTCTGCATATGAAAAGAACATATCCTCTTGTAACTTAGATAAATATAATTTATGATATAAATTCCACTTCCTTTCAATAGCAGAAACACAAGCCTTCACTCTTCTTAAAGATAAGCCTCCGTTACCTACATATACTACCTTCCTCCCCATGCCATAGCACGCACTTTGACCATATAACCACGGCGCACCAATATAATCATATTCCATATTAGCGAAATCCAATAAAGTGTCTCTAAAAACATAAGCATCTAATTGATATATCAGGATAAACTCATACTCAATAAAAGTGTCATAAAATTCTTTTGACATCATTAATTGATTATAAGTGTCTTTACTCATAAAGTTATAATCTGCAAAACGTATAATCTGTAGCTGTTCCGGCACTTCACTTACATATTCTGGTGCTATACCAAAAATGTCATACTCCTTTAACACTTTCATTAATCTATCAAAAGATATTTGTTCCAGATAATTAAGTCCATTCTTATAAAAAGGAATTACAATTGCAATATCACTTTTGTTATACATATCTCTCCATCTTACATATTCACCACTCTGACAATTCCGCCTGCTCTTAAACATTATGTGGTAATCAAATCCTTAATAGAAATAATTCTTCCGTCAAATTTACCTGAAAGCACCTCACAAATTTCTTCATATTGCTGAAAGACGGAGACAATAATCACCTCAATATCTGTTGGTATCTCATCTGGTCTTACGACAACTACATCTCGAAAGTTCTCTTTTTCTCTATCTATTCCATACAGGACTTTGATGCCTTGTCCTTTCAATTCATCATAAATGAGTTCTCCCCATTTACCCAATCCATAAATAGCAATCGTAACTCCGTTCATATCTTTATAGTTTGAAAAAATAGTCCTAGCCGGATTCCTTTCCAAATTTTCTTTCCATTTAAGCAAAGTTTCGTAGTACTCTGTTTGGGTATACAATTCGTTCAGTAATTTATACAAAATGTGTGAGGTATTAGCTATCTTACTGGCCGCCAATAATTTCTTTAATCTATCTTCATCCTGCCCTTTGATATTTTTCTTAATAAGCGTCCACATATGCTCGGTAATACTATCAGCATTCAACGTCTCTATGTGTTTTTCAAGAAACAATAACAGTGCATCAATATGTTTCCTTTCATCTCTGGTTATACTATCTGCCTGAACCACGTTATAATCTAATACTTCATTCACATACTCAACTGCATATTGATATACAACGATTATCCTATAATATAATTCCCAATCCTGTAATCGCGGCATAGCCTCATCAAATCCACCAACTTGGTGAAATACTGACCGTTTGATAAGCACAGTATTATTATCAATTACATTTTCTTTGCATATAATTTTATTCAATTCATCAATATTCAAATTATCTGGTGGAATTATATATGTATTTATATAATTTAACTCCATTCTCCCAAATACAAATGCCACATTATCATTACTATAAGCCAGCCTGTCTATTTGCAGTTCGAGTTTATTTGGGATCCAAGAGTTATCACTATCCAAAAACGCAAAGTAATTTCCTTTAGCGATTTTGCAACCTAAATTTCTGGAATAGTTTGCTCCCATATTCTCGCTATTCCTAATATAAACAATCCGCGCTTCTTTTATGGCCTCTACAATTTCCCGCGTATTGTCATCAGACGCATCATCAACAATAATAAGTTCCCAATTACAATATGTTTGTTTTATAACGCTAGTAATTGCTTCTTTTATGATATATCCTCTATTATAAGTCGGCATAATAACCGAAATCAGTCTGTCATTCATCGCCTTCACCAAACTACAAATCTCTTTTTAACTTTGAACACACCAATAAAATATCTTCTCTAATCAGACCATATTTTTCTATATCTTCATTCGTTAAAAAATCTTTCGGTGAAAACACCTTAATGTCCAAGCCATACTGTTCAAATCTCTCCTTATAATCCGTTCCGTAAAGTCTTACGTGATCTTTTTGCCCATAATACCTAACTCTGTCTTCATCAGAAATAATGCTGCTATCCTCAAATGTTTTTTGTTTCATAGAAATTGGAAATGACATAATTATTTTTCCGTCATCTTTTAAAATTCTCTTTAGTTCATTTATAGCTCTTTTCTCGTCAGTCACATGTTCCATGACATGATTGATGATGATATAATCTGCTATTTTATCTGCATAAGGTATATTAGTCACATCTATTTTATGCAAGTTTGAGGTTCGAACAACATCGCCAGCATAATAATCACAATTATCACTATCTTCCAACTTAATTTGTATCTGTTTTTCCGGTGCAAAATGAATGGCTGTACATTCTTTTTCCAATATTTTCGTATAATTTTTTAGCACCCAATATACCCACCTTGTTCTATCAAGGCTCCCACAACAGGGACATACTGCATTTTCCCTATACCCCCCCCCAATAATCTTTTTCTCTGCAAAAATCGGGTTGGATTCACCAGCTGCCCTAAATTTTTCAACTCTATTTCCACACAAAATACACTCCCTTGAACCTGTGTAACTATAATATTCACGCTCTCTGTTGGTTATAATGAAAGAATACATATCAAAAACCAGTGACAGATTATAGCCATGCTCTCTGAGTATATTTATCACCTTTTGTCTAACTTTCAGATCCGCTATGGCGATAAAAATAACGCAGCTTTCTTGCATTTCAAATAACTCATCTACAGACATAACAGGAAGTCCTTCCAACACAGTCTGTCCGCTCTTGGCTGTCTGGACAAAACAAGCCACTGCTATATTTGCTTTCCTCAATAATTGCAATAATCTATGACCGAATTGGCCTGCTCCATAAATGGCGATTTTGTTTTGCACGATTCGATTTGTCCCTTTCCTATTAGAATATTTTTTCATTCTGAAGCATGATATAAAAATCGTATTTGCTTCCTCCCAATAACATCCCAAATTTCTGATGTAAAATTTTCAATGTACACATATTCTTATTTTGTGTTCCCACACACATATGTATATAAATTACAAGTTAATAAATGCCGGCAAATCAGCATCTGTTTCTTCCATTAATGTATTCGCCTTTTCCAGTTTGGGCTTTAAAATCTTAGTATAACTGTCAAGAGAAAACTGCATTGCTTTTTCCTTAATTGTAAAATCAAAAGTATCTATTTCTGAAATAAAGACATTGCGTGAATAATATATTCCTATGTATCTGCCATCTATAACGTATTCAAAAGTGTAATCCCCCCTCCCATCATCTTCTTCAGCATAGAGCTTAACAGCTTTCATTTCATGACTCTCTCTATTTACAAATAAAACACTATTACATATGGTTTCCGGGAAATTCCACGGTATAAAACAAAGATATTCGTTTAGACATATACTAGTTTTAAAAAGCATTTTTTGGTATAAGCCTGTTGCAGAATGATCTTTGATAACTTCAAATTCAGATGGAAAACTATTATAATAATGAACACTTGTTCCATCCCATGCATATATACACTTTTGAGTACCAGATAACCATAAATTACTACTATCAAAAACTATTGTATTTATCCTATCATCGATATGTGGAAGTTCATATTTTTTCATTTGCTTACATGTAGTATTAAATTCATAAAGTTTTGAATTTTCTACTGACATGATGTAAATATTATTTTGATAAGCAGCAGCCTGATACGCATAATCTTCCTCTGCATTATTTGATATTTTATAATAATTTTTTATTGTATCATTATCCAAATCCAACTCCATTAGTTGTTTGAGTCTATATGACCATATCCACAATATACGGTTAATGATCCAGCAATATTCAATATCTATTCTGACAGCATTCGGATTCAATATTGACAATTGTTTAAATTTTTTCTCCTCTAGGTCATATATCCATATGTATTCTCCTGTATCAGGCAAACATATTATACGGTTATCGAATTTAATGCACAGCGGATTAATTCTAAATCCCAACTTACCGCTTAATGGGATTTGTGTCACCAACTCGCAGAATTCGGTTGCAATATTTCCTTTATACAATTCATTATTTACCCGGCCTACGAACCACATGTTTCCGTCTTCCACGTAAACATGATCATTAGGAACCATCAGATTAAATACTTTTACTGCCATATTATATTATCTTTACTCCTTCAGCTTTCAAATAAGCAATTCTTTCCCTGATAATGTCTATGACATCTTGTTTTTCACTCCCACAAACTATATACTTTACTCCATCATCATGAACTTTTTTAATGTCTAGTACTTGCATACTAATCATGTCAAACTGAACAAAAGAGCCACTTTGAATGTTTCTATCATATATACCTACAATATTCTTTTCATATCCTGATAAATCATGTAACATTTTACTTACAGTTTTACCACTTCCATATATTGCAATTTTATCATTTGATTTTCCTGCACAGATCTCTTTTACTCTATTAATTCTATATTGATAAGAATATCTTTCATAATTTCGAGGAATACTCTCAAATAAACACTTATATGAGTACTGTGTGAATCTATTGTCATATTTCTCTACATTAGCTACTTTTGTAGCATCGCAAATCAGTAAAACATTCATACCTTCAGCATAAGTTCTAACCCACTCATCTGCATCATTATATCTAACATCTGGCGAAACAACATTGATAACTTTCAAATTTTTATAATCATATCCAACCATATAAATATCGTTGATAAAAAATCCATTATTAGTATAATAGTCAATTAAAAATGTGGGCGAAAATGAATAAAATCCATGGTCAACCCATCCTGCCACTGGTATATCGTGTATAACTCTTCCTCCAATTTTTAGCATTTGGGATATATTAATTATAGCTTGTGGCGCATTAAAAATATGTTCCAGCACTCCGCCATCATATATAAAATCAAAACGATTTCTATATTTGTCCTCTATACTTTCAATTGCCAAGTCCATAATAATATCCGCGCCTTCGTATTCTGAAATATCCAAGGCATGCACTTCTTCAAAACCTAGTATTTTAAACAAATCATAACTATCAATTTTCTTATTGCTATTATCAATATCATCAATATCCACTATATTTTTTCTATATTGAAAGCCCCTTCGCGATAAAACTTCTTTTAATTTTCCACATCGAAAATTAACATCCTGCTTTCCAAGCATTAGTATATTTTTTTGCTTAAACTCCCCCCCCCTTCCCGCATATTTAAGTATCTGTGTAAAGCCCATATTCAAATTAATTCCCATTATATTCACTCCCTCGATAATTGTTTTCCACATTCAATTTTTACTTCGTTATTATAGGTACAATAATCACATATGTCCGAATTAATGTTAACATATGATTCCCATAACGTTTCCACTCCAAAATCGCTACTGTGTATATCTAAAAAGTCCTGCAGAATTTTATGGTGATCTACCAAAAAAACTCCTCTCGCACAAGACAATAATTTCCCTTTATATACAACGCGGCACAAAGCTGGCTGATAACAACGATTATAAAATTCATCATTTATTTTTTTTTCTCTTTGGTTATAATTCGGAGAGCCAAAATCCCACCAATGCTCTTGCTCAAGCACACGAAAATTTATATGATGCGCTCTAAATATCTCCGACAACGTTTCAACATGTTTCCCATTGACATCTCCATAATCACTTATAAACACCGTGACTTTGGGATTCTCCAATACTTTTATTATTTCATCCGGTAAAGCTACTGTCGCATTTGTTGTCAGTTCAATCGATTTTACTTTCACAGACTCAACTGCGACGCATAATATCTCTTTAATATTTCTATGTAAAAATGGTTCTCCTCCAACTATATTTAAACAGCAAATAGCTTTTATGTCACTATTCAGCAATGCCTTCATATCGCTAAGCACACATGCTAAATCTACATCTCTACATTCCTGAAAATATGGTATTAGAGCCGCACAGCCATCACATCTTAATGTACATCGGGTCGTAATAAAAAAGGAAAGCCTCGGTATTATAAAAGCTTTTTTACATAACTCTCCAACGATTACATCCTTTGTCTCTCCCCCCCCCTTCCAATATCTGAATAATGGCATATAATACTTATCTAATTTTATTTTCCATGCATCCAAATTATTTAAATTTCGTGCATAATATATTAGCCTGCATATAAGAAGAATCATTTGGTTTTTGAATGAAAATCTCATATTTTATCCTCTCTCCACTAATCAATAGGTTTAACGATGGCAACACTACACCTGTCGCACAATCCTATATAACCCAATTTCTTTTCTTTGCAAAATTGAACAACTGCCTTCTCTGCACCAGCATATACATAAAAGTCATGTATAAAAATATAACCGCCAGAACTTAATTTTTCCCAAAAAAAGTTCAATCCTTCATAAATGGGCAAATATAAATCCATATCTAAATTAACAAAAGCAAATGTTTCATTTACATCTTTCAAAGTTTCAGGTATATATCCTTTTTTGACAATGACTTGATTCGGAAAAGTCATTTTCTTCATAACTTCTTCAACAGATGTATCCTTTAATCGATTTATAAAGCCCGCTGTTTCATCTTTATTATCAAATTTTTCCACCACACTTTCTTTTCGAAAACCCTCAAATGAATCAAATAAATATAGCCTTCGGTCCGGAAATATCATATTAATATGTTGCGCAAAATCGCCTTTATAAACCCCTGCTTCTGCAACTGCTCCTGAAATATTTTTCTTATATATTTCATCTGCCACCATAGCCAAAGAAACTATTCTCAAATCACTAGCAAACAACTTTGGATTATCCGAAAGCATGTCATATATATTTTCTTCAGGAACATACTTTCTAGCTGTCAACCGAATATCACGAAAATACTTTTCATTATTCGATGCAATCAATACCACATCTTTTTCGTTCCATATAAGCCCACTTAATTCATGGATCGGAATAATTTCCTTATTATATTTGCATAAGTCATTATCAATCCGGATAATATTCGTGATCCCATATCTTCTTGTCAATATTTCTTCAATTTGCATTGCTATTGTTCCATAAGGATATAGGTATATTCTCCCCCCCCCTTGCGCTTTCATTATAATTTGATCCATTTGAAATACCATTTTTACATCCTCCTCTTCAAATATTCAACAATGTACACATATATTTTAATATATCTTCTTTTTTAACCGGTTCCTTATTTCCAGTTATATTGGATGCTAATGCCCCACCTATATTTCCCATAAACGCGGCCACGTCAATTGGCGCTTCCACAATACACATCATTCCAAACAAAGAATAAAAGGCATCTCCTGCCCCTATGGTGTCAGACACTTCTAATACAAATGCAGGGCATTCTTTTATAATGTTGTTCTCAATATAAAGGCATCCTCTTGATCCTCGTGTCAAACACCCACTGCCATGTAATCTATTCGAAAGTTTTTTTAAACTTTCTTCTTGATTTTGAGAATAGTCGGAATAAGCTAAATGCAGTTCTTTTTCATCAAGTGTGAAGAAGTCTGCTTTATCATATTTTGTTATCAAATTCAATCCATAATTAGATGAATTTGTTTGACAATTTAATACTATTTTTTTTGCACGCAATTCTACAGTACTTTTCACTTCCTTATCAATTAATCCATGCCCAAAATCGCATAAGAATACTGCATCATAATCGTCAATAATATTCACTAATTCCTGTATAAATTTTCTCTTTTCTTCTTTATCTATCGCCATACTGTCAGACAAGTTGTTAATAGCAAAAATTTTATCCAGCAGTTTTCTCTTTTCATCAGCTTCTACATAACGTGTTTTTATGATTGTTTGATATTTGTCTGTACTTATTATATCTAGGTTAAATTCGCACTTATCCTCCATTATCTTGTGTATTTCTGGTTCATTTCCCATAATAGATAAGAGCGTTACATTGTCAGAAAATTCTGCCACTTCTCGCGCTATTGCCACGCTGCCGCCTAAATATTTTTCATTGCTCACAAATCTAGCCGAATAACCAATGTTTTTTGACATTAACCCTTGCAATTTACAAAATATGTAGTCATCAATAATAACATCTCCAACTATAAGTATTTTCTTATCCCTAAATTTTTCTATGTATTCCAACATTTCATTACGCCCATGTTGCCTGCTAAACTTGATTAAGAAATTTTTCATCTCGTCAGAGAAAACTGGCATAACATTATTTATTAACTTAGTAGAGCTAAAAACTTCGCCTCCTGTATAACGCACCTCTCCACCGTATTTTTTTACCAATGCAACTTCACTATTGATCATTCCAGTAAGATCATTTGTCTCGTCTTTATACTCTTCTCCTTTTACATATATATCTGGTTGAACTATAGGTACAATATCGTCTACTGTATAAGATTCTGATAAAAGCACATAATCTATTACTTTCAATGATTCCAAAAATTTTATTCTTTGCATATTGTCAAAATAGGGACGTCCTGGTCCTTTTCGCACATATTGCGCCGCTGTTATGGACACTACCAGTACATCACCATAACTTTTAGCCTTCTCAAAATGCTCTACATGCCCTACATGCACTAGGTCAAATACGCCATGGCATAAAACCACTTTCTTACCACATTCTCTTATATTTTGACGTATTTCTTTAAAATCTTCTTTTTTTACAAATTCTCCCATGTTTTAATGCCTTAAATAGCCTTTCGTTTTTCATAGTATTCCGGGATTGTAGCATCAATATAATTATCCCTTTTTATCCATTGACGCACTTTATTATTTAGCCCAAATTGTAAAGTGAGATATAACATTCCTTTATTTATATAAAAATTTTTTATATCATTAATATTTTGTCTTTCCAATTTATATCTACTTTTAAGACAATTCAATGCTACATTTTTTAATACTTTTATATATTCTTCTTTACTTTCTATGCTTCTCATTTTCTCATATCCATAACTGATGCCCGATCTATAAGATACCTTCTTGACATAGTTAAACGTTAACCTTTCTTTAGTAACTACATGTTTTACAGATGCCGCCGGATAAAACATTGCTTTCCATCTTTTTTTCTTAATATAAGTCGTAACATAACTCTCTCCATCGCCTCTATATCTTAATAAATTATCAGGCATTCCATCAGGATGAAAACCTCTGATCTCACATAATACTCTTTTTCTAATTGCAAAATTGCATCCAAATATAGCACCTGCATCAATACGCCTAACTTTATCGCCAATTATTATGGCGCTATATATCCCTAACCTTTTCAATTTTTCCTTTCTATCATATATCCATAAATCTTTAACCCACTTAGGTGGCCTTACCTCAAACCATGGATAATTATTTCCGCCAATTAAAACAGTCTCTTCATCTTCAAATCCCAAACAAATTGCCTCCAACCATGTTGGTAAAGCAATAATGTCGTCATCTGCATACACTAAAATATCAGCTTTGCTCTCTAAATAACCTCGATTACGACCTATATGTAATCCTGGTCTGTCATCGTATATATATATAAGATTATTGTGCTTGCGCTGATACATCATGCATACATTCTTTGTATGGTCCGACGAACCATTGTCGATAACTATTATCTCAAACAATTCTTCACTTAATGTCTGACGAGCGATTGATTCCAATGTTTGCTTCAATAATTCTGCTCTATTTAATGTGGGTATAATGACCGAAATTTTTGTATCAGTTCCCATATTTTTTCCTCTAACAGTTTTTTAATAGTTCTGTTATTTTTTAATTCTGCTATTTGATTCTCATATATACGTATCTTCTTTTCATACATATCAGGGTTCACTATATCGCCTATATATTTATTGTTTAATAATTTATCCACTCCACTTCCCGCTTTAACAAACAACACTATATTATTTCTGTACCACACCGGAATCTTTCGGTCATTCCATATATCCGCCCTAATTGCATCTTTAATAACAAAATCACTCTTTTTAAAATGTGATATCCAGTACGATAATCTTTGCTCATTTACATGACCATTCCCGCCCTGTTCTGGTACTGCTGCCGAAAACAAAACTAAATCACCTAAATTACATAGTTTATGTACAAAATCACTGGCGTACTTTTTATTGATATGTTCGGCCACCTCCAAACATATTACTAAATCGAATTTTTTATCATCATTAGCTTTTATAAGTTTTAAAATATCAAATGTCTCCAAATTATCCGCCCAAAAATCTCTTGATGATATCATCAAATATTTTTGAGGAACATATTCACCATCCACACCAATAGTCCTTATGCCCCCCCCTTATATTTTTGAGCCTCATTAAGCCATGTCCCAACACCACAACCTATATCAACTATACTGTCTGGGGAAATACCAGTTTCATCAAATACTATCTTTAAAATAGTTCTGGCCGCATATTCAGAATTTCTATTTCTGTTTTTGTAAAAATTATCATCATAGAACTTATTATCCATATTAATCACTTTTACCTTGTTTTTTACTATATACAACTTTCTTGCAACAATTTTATTACTTCTTGTATATTTTCATTTGGCTGATCCGGTCCACCTGGCATATAGAGCAAATGCTTTTCAAAATAATTTGCATTATTATAAGTTGTCCTCTTTTCAAAATAATCTG
Organism: uncultured Lachnospiraceae bacterium; assembly: GCA_947586255.1. Lineage (GTDB taxonomy): Bacteria > Bacillota > Clostridia > Lachnospirales > Lachnospiraceae > UBA3282. The sequence goes on from CANPXP010000003.1 coordinate 33,759, forward strand.
CATTGTGCAAACAAGCTCCAGCAGGTCTAACCTGTATCTCTTTATCTTCAAGAAATTTACGTAGCCCAACTGAATCACTACATAAAATATCTGGTGTATATACCACCTCATTTTCTTTAGTTGGGATCATACTAATATTTTTTAATCCTGCCAAAGACGTTTTATACATCTGATAGTGTTCTTTGCTCTTTTTTACTTTTTCATCTATTTTACTGAACTGCACTAGACCTATAGATGCCAGTATATCGGTATATTTCAAGTTAAATCCCGCAAGCTGATACAGATTACTTTCAAAAATGTTATCCATACCCTGCATTTTTAATTTCTTCATGCGGTTATACAATTCGTCATCATCCGTTGTTACAAATCCTCCCTGCGCAGTAGTCATAATTTTTGTCACTGCGAACGAATAGCATGCAATATCCGCATCACATCCGGCATAATTACCTACCGTACCTGACGCAAACGCCTGACACGCATCATCTACTACATATATGCCGCTCCCCTTTAACAAATCTTTCAATTTTCTAGTATCCGCGTGCCTTCCGTTTAAGTGCACCGGAATGATTGCTTTTGTTCTAGATGTTATAAGATCCATAACTTTATCTACATTTATAACCGGGACTTCTTCGCATACATCTGCCAAAACAACGTCCGCCCCCAACAATTTAGGTGCATGTCCCGTAGCTATAAAAGTAAAGTCCGGAATAATAACCTCATCTCCTGGTTTAATCCCGATACCCATCATTGCCAATAGAACAGCAGAACTTCCATTTGGTACACAAACAGCATATTTTCTTCCAAGAAATTTTGCCAATTTCTCTTCGAGTTCCTTGACTTTTACGCCTTCGCTAAGATTACGCTCCATAATACTATCATAAGCTGCTTGCGCTTCTTTTTCTCCTAATGATATATTCCATGTATTTATTCTCATCAAAATCACTTGCCCTTTCTTTATTTCTCCAACGCAAATACAATTTTTTGCATTATTTATTTTTTGATTCATATATGTATGAGTAATAGCTTACATCTGACATATCCGTCATGATTTTGTGTCTCAGTTCAAAAACCCCCGTTTCCATAATTAATCTGTGCCCTATTGGTTCAACATAAAAAATATAAACTTTTCTTGGACATGTTTTAATACTGCCACATATATGATCAAGAACCTTTTTCATAATTTCTAACGAAAATGGGTTAAAAAGAAAAAACCAATTATATTGATCTAATTCCTTCTCTAATTGTGACGCATCCGTGCAATAACAGAGTACTTTGTTCATACTCGCCTTATTTGTTCCATCATTATCTACTTCTATAAAATTAATATCTAACAATTCCAAATTTTTCTTCATCGTATTGAATATTTCTTTTGTATACTCCACTGCACCTATCTTTCTAAATCCCATATTATATAACGCAATTACGCCACTGCCTTTTCCGCACCCAATATCCAACACAGCATCCTTTTGAACATCTAATTCATACTTTTGAAATCCTTCTAAAAATATTCTAAAATCTGTTGGAACATATCCATGAGCATGCTCTCCCTGTGTAAATGCTCTTTTAACTGTGGTTAATAAATCGATTTGATATGTATATTCTAGCCAATCATAATAAGTAATCTCATAATTTCCCGAACCTTTTCTTCTCGCCTCCCCACCTTCATATATCTGATTCCACAAGTCAACTATCTGTTTCTTTTCATACAGAAGATTCTGCCATTTTTCTCCAGTATCATCGAATTCATCCACAATGTTGATTGCCGTGGTATTTATAATCACATCATCTTCATCATATATATAGTATAATGACCACAAGTGTGGAATTGTCACCATTGGCGACAACTCCCATCTATCAATCACCGCTTTTACTTTTTTACTGTAATATCTTTGTAAAAACCATCTGACAAAATCCCCACCACGACTGCAACCATATATAATTATTTTTTTATTAAGATATGGTTTCAATTTCTCCCCAAGTATTTCACAAAAAATCTCATATTGAGTATGCATATTTTCATCCTCATTCATATAAAATTAATATGCTTTTTATCCATAGTAACCAGATAATCCAGCAATTGATTTCTCTCTTCAAAAACACATCTAAAATTACATTCTTCTTTTGGTTTCATACTCTGAAACTTTTTTGTCGTTTCATCGGAAAACCATAAGTTTTTAAAAGATTGTTTTTCCAAATTTCCAATAATTCCTTGCTTTGTATAAGCTCTTTGATGGCAATAATACACATTACAATCAGCACCAATCACTGTAAATATTTCTTTTATATAACATTTTTCACATTTTTTGATGAATTCTTTATCAAAGCTTTCATCGTTTGTATACTTATCTATGATACTGAATTTCCCATTTTCAAAATCCATTTTAGCATTCGCGATCTGCTCTTCTACAGATTCTTTAATTTCCATATGATATTCCGGCATCATGCCTTTCACAGTTAAAGGGGCAAATTTTACATTATTAACTCCAATTTCAGACAATATGCTACACATTTCATAGATATCTCGATAATTATCTTTTGTTACCACGCAATTAACACCAAGTACACAATTATCATCTTTCTCTTTTGAGAATTTCTCCATATTGTCTAAAACCGCGGAATATGTTTTTACACCTCTTATTCTTTCATACATCTCGCTATTAACAGAATCAAAAGAAACTCTCACCCATTTTGCATTATGCAACGCCTCTCTTTCCTTTTCACCCAGCGCTTGTCCATTTGTGATCATTGCATAATCTATTCCACACTGATTTACCAACTTCAATGTCTCACAAATATGGCTATAACATAATGGCTCTCCGCCTCCGCTAAACGTAATCGCTTTCGTCCCTATATCCGAAAGGTCGTGAATGATTTCCTGCATTTTTACCCATGGTATTGATTCTCTTCTGTCTACTTTTCTATTCTCTATTACCGCATCATTAGCATATGCACAATACCAGCAATTTTGATTGCATACATTTGTTGGTTTAATTCTTACATATAACGGTGCTGTTCGTTCATTTTGAAGGATTGCCTTCAGCTTATCCGGATGACATAAAATTTTATAATCACTATATGTACTGCTTTTCTGTTCCATATTACCTACCCTTACTAATACTAAAGCTGATGATAGAATTTGATTAGTCTGTCAATTTGGTTTTCTATCGCCAATATTTCCCGCGCCCTTTTTGCTTTTTCTTTATTGATTTCTTTGTTTTTCTCCAACCATTCTAACTTCTCTGGAAGTTCTTCCAGAGAACACGGTATCGCTGCTCCATATCGCGCTAAATATCTGCCAAACATTTCATTCTTTCTGCCATATAAGGCCGGAATCCCAGCATCGACATAATCAAAATACTTATTTGTAGCATAATATCTGGCTTTAGATTTATAATCATAAACATACCCAAACATCTTTACGTATTCATCTGTTTTTGATTGGAACTCAACACAGTCTATACCATAGTCCATATGGCTTTCATATTGAATCAGTTTTCGCGGAGACATAGGATTTTTAATCTTAACAAATTTATTCTTTTTTTCTAAATCCAAAAACTTATAGTAAGCTGCATCACATTTCCTAGAAGGCACAATGACAAAATATCCCTTACTCCGTTCCAGAACGGAGGCCATATAACTAAAACCATCCCATTCTATTTTTTCCAGAACGTCTTGCGATCTTGATGATAACAATCTACCGCCATATATAATTTTTAAATTTTTCCTACCTTTATCATTACTTTGATCTTCTTGAAGGTAATTCCAATTCCAACAATAATCAAAAAACAAAATTCTCTTTGCAAAAGAATATCCGTACTTATGTTTTAAATGTTGTGTTTCAAACGATCTGCAGCATATGCCGTCTGCATTTTCAAAGCAAAACTTCTCTCTTCTTTCACACGCACGATTTTTATATCTTGAAAAATCTTTAAAAACGTCATATTGATCATATACAATCTTGCCAATATTTTTTTTATTTTTAATGAGATTTTCCGTCCTCACTTTCACATCAGCTTCTGAAAAAATGTGATATACCAATGGTTTAACAAATAAACAGTTCATGTATAACTTTATTTCCGACTTAAATGGAATAATCTTGTCAAAGTACTTTTTATTGTCTTTTGCTAAACTTTCTTTACTATCATCATTGAGAAACAAAACAACTCTATAATGTTTCTTTTTAAGAGCATAACCAATTTTAATAACACGCGGTTTAACATAATCAACAACAAAAACTATTGTGTTGTCTCTTTGTTTTCTCCACGGCCTAATAAAAAGTAAAACCTTTATCATGATTAAATATATTAATAACTTTAATTTTTCTATAATTATATTCATATAACGCATTTGGAAATATTAAATTATTGTCGTTTTTCAATCAGCTTTTAAACGTGTTTTATTTTTAAATTCATATCTACATCGAATGTATATAATAATTCATCCATTCTAAACTGAGTCTTTTTGCATACAAACTCCTTCTGTATACGTTGTGGCAAAAATATCCCGCACATATTGTTATTTGTCACATACACATTTTTAAAATCTTCACCCAATACATCCTTTACTGCATATATAACTTCCGAATTATATCTACTATTTTTTTTAAAATCATGCCATATTACTATGGAATCCTTATTACGAATAGAAAATATATTTTTAGTATCCCAATATACACCATCATAACTATGGTTTCCATCAATAAAAAATAACGTTATATCACTCGGTAAAATAGAATAATCAAATTGTTTCGAATCCTCTACAAACCACTGTTTAATCTTATCACTGTATATCAATCTGTTTGAAAAATCTGGTATTTCTAATTTTTTGCACCAATTCCGCATACCATACTTTGAATCTGGCGGAGCCGTTATGCTGTACAAGCATTCACAGGTATCCGTCAATATATTAATGCTTTCTCCTATATATGTGCCTATTTCTAAATATTTCCTACATTGATACTTTTCTGCTATATGCTTAATAAAAGCATAATCCAGTACTCCTGAACCTCCAGGCATGAAAGTTAATTCTTTCAATTTTATTATCCTATTCTCACTTAATAAAAGCCCTAAATCGATTGTTCTATTATTCAATTCTTCAAATATATCATGTATATCATGACAACTATGCATTTTCGAATCGTCATCACATTGTGCGCTATATATCAATATATTGTCTTGCCTATATTTATAGGCCACTTTCAGAATTTCGTCTTTATATATACTCGCAATAATCAACTTTTCCTTTTTGCTTTTTTGCATAATATCAGGAGAATATACTATTTTACCGTCTATACTCTCCCCCCCCCACTTATTTGGATCGCTATCCACAAAAAATTCTATCTCATACACTTCTTTTAATGCATAATATGCACTTTTCCCAGTATTGCCCGCTCCCCAAATTATTGCTTTTTCTTTCATCTTTGTTCCTCTCTATAACTTAATATAAAAATGCTGTTATGCCTTCCCCAGATACTTAAACCAGTCCTGCGTCGCCTCACCGATACTGTCCGGCGTCCACACCGGCGCTTCACGCCAGTATTCGATATTGTCCAGCACCTTCTGCACACCTTCTTCAAACGACACCCTGGCTTTCCAACCCAGTCTCTTTTCTATTTTCGTAGTATCCGCATAGGTACAGTCCGGCTCTCCCGGGCGCTTGGGGATATGCGTGATCTCGCCTCCAAGAAGTTCACAGAGCCTGTTCACGGAATAAGTACCGCCGCTTCCAACATTGAATGTATCCTGCACTACATCGGACATGGCCGCTGTATAAAATGCATCCGCAATATCCGTCACGTAGGTGAAATCTCTTGTCTGACTGCCGTCACCCACCACCGTAAACGGCTTTCCCGCCAGCTTCTGTGCCAAAAATACACCGAACACAGCCCCGTATGTCCCTGAAGTTCTGGAACGCGTACCATACACATTGAAAAGTCTAAGCGTCACAACCGGCAGGCCGTACACCTGCCCCCAGTGAAGCACGGTCTCCTCTCCCAGTCTCTTGGTCAGCGCGTAGGGATACTGCGGTCTGATTTCAGCCGTCTCCTTGGTGGGGTACTCGTCCGGTATTCCGTAACATGAGGAAGATGCCGCATAGACCAGCTTTTTGATTCCTGCATTCTTCGCGCATTCAACGACATTGTATGTACCGAGCACATTGGAAGAATAATAATCCCACGGTCGCTGGATAGACGGTACAATATCCGCCAGTGCAGCGAAGTGGAACACATAGTCAACGCCTTTAAATACCGGCGCGATCTGCTCTATATTTCTGATGTCCATATGATGAACCGTCAGATTGGGATTTCCTTCCTGATGCGCCAGATTTTCAGGGCGTCCGGTCGTCCAGTTATCTATCACCCTCACCTGGTGGCCTTCCGCCAACAATTTGTCCACCATATGAGACCCTATGAATCCGCATCCCCCGGTAACAAGTGAAACCAATGTATCATCCTCCAATCAACTCAAACTGTATCTGAACTCTATTCTGTATCTGCAGACGCTATAGCAGCGTCCGCACAAAATCCCGCAGATCCCGCATGATATAATCCGGCGTAACAGGTTCTTCCAGCCGCGCCGTTCCATAGCCGGATTCCAATAGAACCGTACTCACTCCGGCATTCTGCCCCAGCAGGATATCCGTCGCTCTGTCGCCCACCATATAGGATTTGGTAAGATCAATGCCATACTTCTGTACGGCAGCGTCTATCATACCGGTCTGCGGTTTGCGGCAGCTGCAGGGCCTCGCGTATTTTGCAATGATCCCCTTCTCATAGTGCGGGCAGTAATAGACTGCATCCACTCCTGTCTGCTCCATCAGCAGGCGGTTCATCTCAACCAAATCCTCTTCTGCGATAATTCCTCTCGCAACCCCGCTCTGATTCGTGACCACAATCGCCAGATACCCCTTCGCCTTGATCTTGTCCACGCACTCCCTGGCGTAAGGAAAGATCTCCATCTGATCAATGGTCGCCACATAGCTTTTTTCTCTGGCCAGGACCCCGTCTCTGTCCAGAAAGACCGCCGCCCGCTTGATTGTTTCGGCCGCGTTCTTTTCCATATCAGAGGCTCACCCCGTCCCTCTCCATAATCAGATCGACGATCTGCTGCAGGATCAGGTTGTGAAGCGATTCCACAATGCCATATTGAAAACTCGGAACATATACGTTGATATCTCCAAGTGTTTTTGCCTTATTATCTGCGCGGAAGCCTGTAAAAGTGATGATTTCCGCTTTCTTTGCTCTCGCCGTCTCTATCGCATTGATGATATTGGCGGAATTACCGGAGCTGCTGATCGCGACAAGCAGATCTCCCTCTCTTGCCAAGAACTCTAACGGACGTGAAAAAATACATTCATATCCGTAATCGTTTCCCATGCATGTGGTAACGGCATTGTCGTACAGACTGTAGGTGTTCATACCGCCGTTTTTCATAAAATCTGCTGTCATATGGCTCGCAATGGCGCTGCTTCCACCGTTTCCCACAAAAAACAACTGGCTCTGTCTCTTCTTATGCTCCGTGAAAGTATTGACCAGACGATCGATGCCATCGTCATAATCGGCGCATTTCCTGTCTGTTTCTATGTAAATTTCTGTATTTTCGAGTGTGTGTATCAGTTCTTGGACATACGGATTTTTCACATCAGTCTCCCACCACTTCCGCATTCTGTATCATAATCGGCTTCCCCGTCTTCTTATACAGCTGCACCACGCTGCTCGGATCCCCGTAGTAGGCGTCGCTCAGGACGATTGCCCGCTCCAGATCCGCCGTGTCGTCGTAGATACCCCAGCCCGCTTCCAGAAAGTCGTCCCGGATTTTCCGGTACTCTTCCCACAGCCCGGGCCGCATGGACGAGATCGTCGCCTCGATCAGCGGATGAGGCCGCCACAGCAGCGCCGTCGTATCCCGGTACTCCTGAAAGACTGCAAAAACCGATTTCATCTTGCCGATCATCTTCTCGTCATACTGTAACAGCGCGCTGACGCTGTTGTTGTAGAAGATGACCTTCTTCCGGCTCCCGTCAGGCTTATAGAGAATCTTCTCCCAGGCTTCCGGGATATCAAGATCTTCCTTTTTTGTGCTGCCGGCCCTGTCTAACTTCGGACTGCCCAACCCCAGGATTTTCTTTTCCCAGACGGCCTTCGTCTCTCTGCCGAAGGTTTCGACAAGCACGTTGATATAGATTCTGCGCATGTCCTCCGACTGGACGATCACCCTGTCTGCATGGAAGACACCCGGCACTGTCACGAAGTGCTCCATGCCCTTTACGGCCTCCGCATTGTCCGGCGAGATCTCATCCAGCACAAAATACGGGATATAGACCAGCATATCTGTATACTGCTTCAGATTTTTCGCATAATAGGTTGGTTCCACGCTGGTCACATAGTTGAACTCATCATATGGATTATGGATAAAAACCACATCGGGCCTGCGCTCCACAAGGTCGTATTCCCGCCAGTCAGTGACAGGCACATACGCCGGATACTGACTGCCTTCATAGTGCATCGTCCCGAAGCTGCCGTCGGCCCTTCTGTCATAGTAGGGAATCGGAACCACATAGGCGTCACAGGCTTCATCGGCGTCTGCCGCCTTCCAGACGCTCTCCAGGCTGTCCCACATGCTTGCCTTGTAGGGCAGGAACAGCACTTCTCTGCGGACTGCGACGTTGTGTCTGATCTCATTTTCTATGGCGGTCAGCTGCTGTTGTAGCCATTTGTACATCCTGCCGGCTGCAAGCGCGTCTTGTCCCGCTTCCCCGCCTTCCGGCCAGATATCTGCACCGTGTTCCGTATCCGCCTGTTCCCGCGTCAGTCCTTCATGGAACCGATAGATCTGTTCACAATACCTTTCTAACAGCGGAATCACAGGACAGGTCTCTCCCTCTGTCTGTTCCAGCAGGGTGCCGATGGCGATGGCGCTCTCCTGGCAGTCCGCCAGCAGCCCCGCCGCGGCCGGACGGTTCTTCTTTTCAATTAAGGCTCTGACTTCATCATGGGCCTGCCGAAGCAGTCCCACCGACTCCATGACCTGGTCATACTGTAGTTTCCTCATGACGTCCTGCGCGCCCTGTCCGGGTCTGCAAAAATCCGCTCTCCCTCATCTGTTTGGAATAATAAGGCATATTGGTCACCCTCACAGGGTGATGCGGTCTCCTCCGCTTCGCTCCCCGCTACGTCACGCTCCGCGTGTTCACGGGGTCCTGGCATACCCAATGCCCGGCGCTGTTCTTCCGTCGGTTTCTAATGCCGTTCTTCTTTTTATATCACGAGCAGCGCTCTCCGGTCCGTCCGGGCGTCTCCGCCTTCCCGGTGAAATGCCGGCTCACCGCCTTCATTTATCCGAATCGCCTGTTCCTATGATCTTTATTTGCCCTTCTCCGGCCCGCTTCAGCGCGTTCGCGGCGGCGTTGGTCTTTTCATCGGCCTCATATCCGCAGGAAGCACAGCGGAATCTCTCTCCTTCCACACTGCCGGACGCACCGCAGCGGCTGCACTCCGTGCCGATGCCTTTTCCCAGCACCTCCACCACTTCCACCGACTGTTCCCTGCACTTCTGCAGGAGCCGCTTCCTGATGTAGCCCCGTTGCCACACCGAAACCGAATAGTTGATCTTCCTGTTCACCCCGCCCGCCTTCGGTGGCGGCAGTTTCACCATACAGACTGTCTCAGGCTTCTCATTCTGCAGGAAAAGATTGAGCTGCTGGTTGATATAGCTGTGCAGTCTCTCTTCTTTCCTATGTTTCTTCGCGGTGTACTTCTTGCGCCCCGCGTTGTCCGCACGGTTGCGCCGATAGACGGAACTCTGTTCTCTCAGCCATTCCGCGTATTCGGTATGCAGCGTTCCGAACTCCGTTCCGTAGCGGTGTCCTTCCTGCGTCGTAAGCATTGTCTTCATGCCCAAGGCGATGCCCACCCGGTTCGTATAATCGGGATGATTCTTCACCCTGACGCGGACCGCCGCCATGATCTCCGCCCGCTGTTCCCGCGGAAAAAGCTTCACGTAGAGCTGGCCCGTATACTGTCTGGAGTCTGTCAGCGGCAGAAACACCCGCTGTCTGCTCCGCTTCGTGGCCAGGTAAATGCCGTGGTCTGCGTAGCGGTAGGCACGCTCGGTAACGCCGAAGCCGTCCGCCCGCTCGGTGCTGAGTTTCACCTGATGCTTCCGCACCTGCCTTCTCAGGTAGCCGTGTACCCGCCGGACGTCCGACGCCTCCGCCAGCGCATCGCACTGCGCCTGAACCGCCTCCGGCAGTCCGGACGGTTTTCCCTCCGGCAGCTTTTCATTCAACACTGCTTCGAAGGCATTGTTTACCTTGAGCAGGAAGCGCAGGTAATGCCTGTCCGCTTCCGTCAGGTTCTCATTTCGGGCCGCCGCCTTCCGCATCGCCGTTTTGGTTCTGGTCCACTGGCTCTTGATATCGCCCAGCGCATCGAACACCGCCCGGTAATAGTAGACCGAAGGCATTCCCAGCTCGGCCCGCAGGCCGCAGACCGTCATCTCGTTCTGGACCGTGTAGCCCGGATAGAGTTTCCCCAGGCTGCCGATCCCGCCGTAGCGCTCATACACGTAGTTCTTCACTCTGCGGTAATCCCCGGCGATCTCCAGAAGCTTCTCCATATCTTCGCCGGATATCGGCTTCGCACTGTACTGGCGCACGGTCCGCACCGCACTTTCCTGGGTCATATCCTGTCCTTTGCGCCCGGCGTCTGCCCCGACAGGGCGGCGCGTCGGCGGCGGTTTTGTCAAAAAGTATACTTTTTGGTTAAGCTGTCGAGATGGAAAAAATGACCAATACAGCAAAATAAATAGGCTTGCTTTTTTGTGCGTTCTGCGTTAAAATAGACAAGAATTATGTATACGATATCTTTTCTTAAAAAGTATACTTTTTAACAAAATTTTCTCCTTTTTCATTCCTTTTCCGCCTCTTCGATATCTGTTCCCTTTTCCCGCGCTTTTCTGTAAAACGACGACGCCGACATACCGCACAGTCCTGCCGCCTCCGTTCCCGATATTTCTCCGGACGCCCATTTTGCGCGAACTGTGTCAAAATTGTCCGGGAGCGGCTTGATCGGGCGGCCGAATCTGACCCCTCTCTGCCGCGCCGCCAGAATGCCCTCCTTCTGTCTCTCCCTGATATTCTTTCTCTCGTTCTCCGCCACGAAGGAGAGCAGCTGCAACACGATATCGCTTAAGAAGGTGCCGACCAGATCCTTGCCCCATCTCGTATCCAGAAGCGGCATGTCCAAAACGACGATGTCGATTCTCTTTTCCTTAGTCAGAATCCGCCACTGTTCCAGGATTTCCTCATAATTCCTCCCGAGTCTGTCGATCGACTTGATGTACAGCGTATCGCTCTCCCGAAGCCTCCTGACCAACAGCTTGTACTTCGGACGGTTGAAATCCTTGCCCGACTGCTTGTCCATATAGATATTCTGCTCCGCGACGCCCGCCTCATTGAGCGCCAGCAGCTGTCTGTCCTCGTTCTGTTCCTGCGTGCTGACCCTCATGTACCCGTATACTGTTCCCATTTGTCCCCCTCTTTCCGCCGTTCACGGCACTGTTTTATCTTTGTCTTACTAGTATTTTAGGACATTCGTTTGCAACAATCTGCCCCAGCCGTGTCCGAAAATCACAGGCGTAAAGATAAATTTCTTGACACACGCCGCTTGTGTATGCTACGATATGTTTAGTTCGAAAGGCGCTCTCGTCTTTCCAGACCAAGGTCTTTGGCATATCCGCCAATTACCCATATGAGAAAGCATTGTATATTTACACATCGGTTCACGCTTCGCCGTCCGCCGTCAACACCACATCACGAAAGAGGGGTTTTCTATGTCTCCAGTCACATCTGCCATTTCCGTACCTGAAATTTTGCGCAATGCCACCGGTCCTATCGAGTTCGGTTTCATCAACGACTACATGTTCCGCGCCGTCATGGAGAAAAATATCCCGGTACTCAAAGGCCTTATCTGCTCGCTGCTGCATCTGCGCCCGGAAGATCTGTCCTCCGTAACTGTCATCAATCCCATTCTGGAAGGTGATTCATACAGCAGCAAAGAGTTCATTTTGGATATCGAAATCGTGCTGAATAATAACCTGCTCCTCAACCTGGAAATGCAGGTTGCCGACGAGCACAACTGGCCGGAACGCTCCTTAAGCTATCTGTGCCGACGTTTCGACCAACTGGGCAGGGGAGTAGTCTACATCGACTGCAAGCCTGCCATACATATTGGTTTTCTGGATTTTACTCCGTTTCCGGAATGTGCGGAATTTTATGCAACCTACAAACTGTTAAATATCAAAAATCATCATTTATATAGTGACAAATTCACCCTATCTGTGATAGACTTATCTCACATAGAACTGGCGACCAGGGAGGACAAAGCCTGCGGTCTCGACAAGTGGGCACGCCTCTTCAAGGCAAAGACATGGGAGGAACTCAAAATGATCGCAAAAGATGATCTTGCAATGACCGAAGCAGCCGAAAGTCTCTGTATACTCAATGCCGACGAACCGGCCAGGGCCCGCGCCCGTGCCAGGCAGGAAGCGATTCTCCATGAACAAGCCATGCAGAAACGGCAGGAGGACTTGGAGCGTGCTAAGCAGGAAGCTGTCCTTCATGCTCAAGCCATGCAGAAACGGCAGGAGGACTTGGAGCGCGCTAAGCAGGAAGCTGTCCTTCACGCTCAAGCCATGCAAAAGCGGCAGGAGGACCTGGAGCGCGCAAGGCAGGAAGCTGTCCTTCATGCTCAAGCCATGCAAAAGCGACAAGAGGACCTGGAGCGCGCAACACAGGAAGCAATTCTCCATGAACAAGCCATGCAAAAGCGGCAGGAGTATCTGGAGCGCGCTAAGCAGGAAGCTGTCCTTCATGCTCAAGCCATGCAAAAGCGGCAGGAGACATTGGAAAGGCAATTAGCTGAGCGGACTTCTCAGCTGCACGGAACAGAAGAAAAATACCGTGCCGCCATGTCTGAAATCGAACAGCTGCGTGCAGAACTTTCCCACTATCAGCACGCTTAAAGTTAAAAACGTGCGCCTCCGGGCGCACCAAAAAATCCGGAGACAAAATCTGTCTCCGGATCTCTCGATATGTCTATATCTTCATGATTCTTCTATATTATCTCTATCGCGTCCTGTACCGTTCTGACACCGATCACTTTGATCCCCTGCGCCGGCCGCAGTTTGCTCCGGTTGACTTCCGGCAGAACACAGGTGGTAAAGCCCAGCTTCGCCGCCTCCGCCACACGCTGTTCGACCATGGACACGCCGCGCACCTCGCCGCTCAGGCCGATCTCTCCGAAGGCGATCAGCTTATCGTCGATCGCCCGATTTTTAAAGCTCGACACCACCGCCATCGCTATCCCTAAGTCGATCGCCGGCTCCTGGATGCGCAGGCCGCCGGCCAGGTTCACATAGGCGTCGCAGTCTGACATCTGCAGGCCAAGCCGTTTCTCCAGCACGGCCATCAGCAGGTTCACCCTGTTGAAATCGGTGCCGATGGCCTGACGTCTCGGTATGCCGAAGCTGCTATGGCACACCAGTGCCTGAATTTCCAGAAGAATCGGTCTCGTTCCTTCCATGGAGCAGGACACGACGGAACCACTCGCTCCCTCCGGTTTGCCGTCAAGCATAAACGCGGAAGGATTTTTCACCTCGACCAGCCCTTCCTCCTTCATCTCGAACACGCCGATCTCATTGGTGGACCCGAACCGGTTCTTCACACCGCGCAGAATGCGGTAGGAGGCATGTCTGTCTCCCTCGAAATAGAGCACGGTGTCCACCATGTGCTCCAGCACGCGCGGTCCCGCCACGGTTCCTTCCTTGGTAACATGGCCCACAATAAAAATAGAAGTGTTCAGTCCCTTGGCCAGCTGCAGGAGGATGCTTGTGGACTCCCTCACCTGAGATACGCTGCCGGGCGCGGAGGAGATGTCCTCGTGATACATGGTCTGAATGGAATCGATAATCGTGATGTCCGGCTTCACGCTGCGGATCGTATCCTCCACGATCTCCAGATTCGTCTCGCACAAAAGCAGCAGATTGTCGGAAAACTCCCCCAGCCTGTTGGCTCTGAGCTTGATCTGGCGCAGCGACTCCTCCCCCGATATGTACAGCACCTTCCTGCCATCCGCCGCCATGTGCCGGCACACCTGCAGAAGAAGCGTGGATTTGCCGATGCCCGGATCGCCGCCCACCAACGTCAGAGAGCCGGGCACAATACCGCCGCCCAGCACTCTGTCGAGTTCCGCCATATGCGTGCGCATACGCTCTTCTTCTCTGACGCTTACTTCCGAGAGACTGGCGGGCTTCGCCGCCATGCGCGCTCTCCCTGCTCCCGCAGCGGCCGCGCCGTGGGAAGAGGCGCTCTTCGGCTCCTCCACCATGCTGTTCCACGCCTTGCAGCCGGGACACTGTCCCATCCACTTGGAAGATTCGTATCCGCAGTTCTGACAATAAAAAACTGTCCCTGTCTTACTCTTAGCCATTTTTTACAATCTTGACGGCGATCTCGCCGGCGCCCTCGGGCTCAATGCTGAGACTCAGCTTGCCGCTCAGATTCGTCTTCATCGTGCCGATGTTCTCACCGCCCACGCTGACGCTGTACTCCGTATCTTCCTCAAGTCCGACCGTGATCTGTGCGTCTTCCGCCGCTTCCACCTGAAAGTCGACGCCGTCCTCCGTCTCCCGGAAACCGATCACGCTCGTTCCGGGCTGTGATTCATAGGCAAACATGCCGTTCTTCTCCAGCTTGGTCAGCTCCCTGTAGGTCTTTACCTTGTACAGGTCCCCGCCATGCTCGTAATTCTCCACCTTGGCCTTGGCGTCCAGCTTATAATTGCCAAAGCTGAGCGTTCCATCCTTCTCGGTCCGAAGCAGCTCTTCTACTACAGCCATTGCATTATCCTCCTGTTATGCTTACTCTGTCTTATCCTCATGCACTGTAAATACGATTTTCTTATTCTTGAGGCCTGCAGACACTCTGTCGCCTCTCTTCACATCCCCGCGCAGGATCTCCTCCGCCAGCGCGTCCTCGATCTCCGACTGGATCGCCCGCTTCAGAGGGCGCGCGCCCATCTTGGCGTCCATGTGCTTCTCGATCAGCCAGTCCTTGACGGATGCCGTGATCGTCAGCTCGATCTCCATCTGCTCCTTGCAGCGCTTCACCAGATTTTTGGACAAAAGCGTGACGATCTTCTTCATATCCTCTTTCTGCAGCGGATGGAACACCATGATCTCGTCGATCCTGTTGATGAACTCCGGCTTGAAGAGTCTCTTGACTTCCTCCATCACGTTGGACTTCATCTTGTCGTAATCCTGCTCCTTCGTCGTCACCGCGTCGAAGCCCAGATTCTTGGGATCGACGATGCGCTGCGCGCCCGCGTTGGAGGTCATGATCAGGATCGTATTCTTGAAGCTGACCTTTCTGCCCTTGGAATCCGTGATATGCCCATCGTCAAGCACCTGCAAAAGCACGTTGAACACGTCGGGATGCGCCTTCTCGATCTCGTCGAAAAGCACGACGGAATAGGGATTCCTGCGCACTTTCTCCGAGAGCTGTCCACCCTCCTCGAAGCCCACATATCCCGGCGGCGAACCGATCATCTTGGAGACGGAATGTCCTTCCATGTACTCCGACATATCCACGCGGATCAGCGCGTTTTCCGATCCAAACATCGCCTCGGCGAGCGCCTTGCTCAGCTCTGTCTTGCCCACACCCGTAGGACCGAGGAACAGGAAGGAACCGATGGGGCGGTTGGGATCCTGCAGACCGACTCTGCCGCGGCGCATCGCCTTGGCGACGGCGCTCACCGCCTCCTCCTGACCGATCACGCGCTTGTGCAGGATGGACTCCAGCTTCAGGAGCCGCTCGCTCTCTTTTTCCGCCAGCTTCTTGACGGGGATCTTCGTCCAGAGTGCCACCACCTCGGCGATCTCATTCTCACCCACCACATAACTGCGCATCTCTTCCTCTTTTTCCATGCGCTTGACGATCCGCTCATACTTGCGGATACAGTCGCTCTGCTTTTTCTTCAGCTCCGCGGCCTGGGTAAAGGCCTCCATACGGATGGAGCGTTCGATCTGCAGATCGATTTTCTTGATCTCCTCGGCCAGTTCCCGCAGCTTATCCGGCTGCCCCGTAACCTTGAGCCGCACCGCGGCTGAAGCCTCGTCGATCAGATCGATGGCCTTATCCGGCAGATTTCTGTCGTTGATGTACCGGTTGGAGAGGGCTACCGCCGCACTGATCGCCTCGGGCGTGATGGTGACGCGGTGATGTTCCTCATACTTGTGCGCGATGCCGCGCAGGATATTCTCCGCCTCCTCCACCGTCGGCTCCTCCACCGTCACCGGCTGGAACCTGCGCTCCAGCGCCGCGTCCTTCTCCACATACTTGCGGTATTCCGCGATGGTAGTCGCACCGATCAGCTGAATCTCTCCACGCGCCAGAGACGGCTTCAGGATATTGGAGGCGTCGATCGCCCCCTCCGCGCCGCCGGCGCCGATGATCGTGTGCATCTCATCCAGGAAGAGAACGATATTGCCGTCCTCGATCACCTCCCGGATCACCTTCTTGATTCGTTCCTCAAACTCGCCACGGTACTTACTCCCGGCCACCATGCCGGACAGATCCAGCGTCAGCACGCGTTTGTTCTGCACGGTGAAGGGCACGTCGCCGGCGACGATGCGCGAGGCAAGTCCCTCCACCACCGCCGTCTTGCCGACGCCCGGCTCGCCGATCAGACACGGATTGTTCTTGGTTCTGCGGCTCAGGATCTGAATCACCCTCGTGATCTCATCCTGTCTGCCGATCACGGGATCCAGCTTGCCCTCTCGCGCCAGCGCGGTCAAATCCCTGCTGTACTGATCCAGCGTGGAAGTCCCGCTCCTCTTTCTTCCCTGCTTTCTTCCCAGATCCTCTTTATACAGACCGCCGTCCTCCCCGATCGCCACGAGCAGATCCACATACAGCTTCTGTATGGAGACGCCCATCGTGTTGAGAAGTCTGACGGCGACGTTTTCGCCTTCCTTCAGAAGCGCCAGCAGAATGTGTTCCGTGCCGGTCTTGTCGCTGTGAAACCGCTCCGCCTGCCTGTGCGCTTCATCCAGGATCGCCTGCGCGCGCGGCGAATAGCCGTCGTACTCCGCAAGCATTACGGAACTTTCCGCCGGAGCGATCATATCCTTGATCATCTCCTTGAGCCGCACGATGTCCACGCCGTTGTTCTGCAGAACGGTCGCCGCGACGCCCGTGTTCTCCCGCAGCAGACCGAACAGGATGTGTTCGCTTCCCACATAACTCTGTCGAAGACTTCTGGCCGCTCTCTCCGCCAATAACAGCGCCGTCTTCGCCTTATCCGTAAATTGTGGCTGCATCAGTCATTCATCCCTTTCCCATAATCTTCATAAATCTCATCGATAAGAGCATGCACTTCTTCTCTGGAAATATTCTTGCAGCTGGCCTTCGCCAGCGTTACCCGCAGCTCCCGCCGCACCTCATCGACCGCCCGCATCTTATCGATGTCAAGGGCGATCATGGCGCCCCGCCTGCGGTCTACCTTGACGTACCCCTCCTGCTTTAAGACAGTGTACGCCTTATTGACCGTGTGCATATTGATACCGATATGCTCCGCCAGCTGCCGCACGGACGGAAGCATATCGCCTTCTCTGAACTGGTCGGTGGCGATCCCGAGAATGATCTGATTGCGCAGCTGCATATAGATCGCTTCATCACTGTTAAAATCTATTTCTATAACCATCTCTCTACCACTCTGCCTGTCGGATCTTCCCGGTATTACAGATCGTTTTTGTCATCCATATTCAGAAATTCAAATTCAAATTCATCGTCGTCTAACAGGAAATTCTTCGTCTTTCTCTTCTGTGCCGTACCTCCGGCCGCAGGCGCTTCCTCGGTCCGATTTCTGCGCTTGGCGGGAGGCTCTTCCTCACCGCGCTTTTTGCGTGGCGCCTCCTCTTCCTGTGCCCGTTTTCTGCGAGGCGGCTCTTCCTCTTCCTGGACGCGCCTTCTGCGGGGCGTCTCCTCTTCCTGCGCGCGTTTTCTGCGAGGCGCATCCTCCTCTTCCTGCCCGCGTCTTCTGCGGGGCGCATCCTCCTCTTCCTGCCCGCGTCTTCTGCGTGGCGCCTCCTCTTCCTGGACGCGCCTTCTGCGAGGCGGCTCTTCTTCCTCCTCTTCCTCGTCCTCGTCATCCTCATAATCTTCATAGTACGCGTCGCGCAGCTTGAACGCCATCACGACTACGGTGACGATCAGCGCCACGAGGAGCACTGCCAGCACAACGATCACAATGCGCTGTCTGACCAGATTTTTGGCGTCCTCCTGATCAGCCTCGCTCCGTGCCCTCGTGGCCGCCATGAGCTGTTCCAGCAGATACTTGTCGGACTTTCCCTCCCCGCCGGTGTGATCATACAGATACCACACGTCGGAACCGTCCTCCCCCTTCTCGCAGGTCAGCTCATAGTCGGTATTGACCGGTTCCTCCGGCTCGGGCGCCGGCGCTTCCTCCGGTTCAGGCGCCTCTTCCTCAGGGACAGGCACCATATCTCCCATCGACAACAGGTCGGAACGGATATAACCCGTTTTCTCCGAGCCGTCCGCCCCGGTAAAAGTGACGTAATACCAGGTCTTGCCGTCCCCATCGCTCCCGGACGACTGTCCGCTCACCACCACCTGGGCGCCCTGCGTCAGCTTCTCCACCTGCGCCTCGTGAGCCGAAGGCGCCGTGCGGACATTGATGGACGCGGACGAGACAGTGGCGTACTGCGCGTCCATCGGCGTCTCCGGATCGATCGAAGCGCCGGACGCCGTGGCCTGCGGCTGCGCCGCCTCCTGTCCCGCATCGGAGGCAGACTGAGAATCGTCTCCTCCCTCTTTCTCTACAATGTCGGAACGCATGTAGCCCTTCGTATTTCCGTCGATATAGACCTCATACCAGGTCTTGCCGGAGGAGTCCTTCACCTCGTCGGTGATGGTGACCGTCGCGCCCTGCACCGCGCTGCCGACGGCCTCGCTGTCCGTGCTCGCCTTTTCCCTTATAACGGCCGATCCCACCGTGACTTTGCCCGTGGTATCCGCCAGACTGACTATAGACTGACACCACAGCGCCGAGACCGCTCCCGCTGCCATAAGCAGCCCCATAAGATGATGTTTCCCCGCCATTATGCGTCCCTTCTTCCGTATCATATCTTTTCTCCCTCTTGTACCTTTTTACCAGTCTTTTTTAAAGCGCTTCGCGCCTTCCTCACCCCTGGGCACCTCCGCGCTGAACCCGGACATGTTCGAGTGAGGCTTGTGTATTCTCGCCTGATCCTCCAACTCTCTGTGATATTTCGTCTCGCACGACTTGCACAGCCTGCCGAAACGTATATTGGCCCCGCAGGACTCGCAGCGCAGGAACGCGTGGGAACTTGCCGAGATCTCCAGCCTCTGATCCTTGAGCATCTGGCGGATTGCCTTCTGGGAAACGCCTGTCCCGGCAGATACCTGCGCAGCCGTCGCGCCCGGATTTTTCTCAATAAAATTCCTGCACTTCCCGTAATCGTCGTACTCCAGATGTCCGCAGTCCTCACACTTGTACTCGCCGACGCCCTTAAACACCATGACGCCCTGACACTTCTCACAGTAAGTCGGTATGTTTAACTGACTGATGTCCAGCAATTCCCTGCGGAAATGCGCCCTTTTTTCCTCTTTGCCGATGTCGCCCATATTTTCTGTCTCCTTTCAGTCCTCAAACTCCCCTTACCTGTCTTCCATTTTACTTTTCCGCCGGACATTCCATATATTCCCCGGCGTTTTATGAAGACTTTCTACGCTTCGTCGATCGCCTTGCCAATATCGTGCCGCATATACTTTCCCTCAAAATCGATCCGCTCTGTCGCCCGGTAAGCATTCGTTCGGGCCTCCTTCAGATTCGCGCCCTTGGCCGTAATTCCAAGCACCCGTCCGCCGTTCGTGACGACGCCCTGCTCGGTCAACTTCGTCCCCGCATGGAAGCAGTAACAGCCGTCCGCTCCGTCGAAGCGCTCCAGCCCGCTGATCGGGAACCCCTTCTCATAAGCCTCCGGGTATCCCTGCGACGCCAGAACCACGCAGACCGCCGCATTGTCCTCAAACTGCAGATCGATCCGGTCCAGCGTGCCGTCGATGCAGGCCTCCATCACGTCGATAATATCGTTCTTCATGCGCGGCAGCACCACCTGCGCCTCCGGATCGCCGAATCTGGCATTGTACTCCAATACCCGCGGTCCGTCCTGCGTCAGCATCAACCCGAAGAAGATGACGCCTTTGAAGGGTCTTCCCTCCGCCGCCATGGCGTCCACCGTCGCCTGATAAATATATTTCCGGCAAAATGCATCCGTCTCCTCCGTGTAGAACGGGCTGGGTGAAAAAGTACCCATGCCGCCGGTGTTCAGGCCCTGATCGCCGTCCTTCGCGCGCTTGTGGTCCTGCGCGGAGGACATGATTTTGATGGTCTTGCCGTCCACAAAGGAGAGCACGGACACCTCTCTGCCCGTCATGAACTCCTCGATCACCATGCGGCTGCCGGCGTCGCCGAATTTTTTGTCCTGCATGATCGTCCTGACGCCCGCTTTCGCCTCCTCCAGATTCTGGCAGATCAGCACACCCTTGCCCAGGGCCAGTCCGTCCGCCTTGAGCACGACGGGCATTTTCGCGTGCTCCAGATAGGCGAGCGCCGCCGCCGGATCGTCGAAATTCTCATAGGCCGCCGTGGGAATCCCGTATTTTTTCATCAGATCCTTGGAAAAAGCCTTGCTGCCCTCCAAGATCGCCGCATTCTTCCGGGGGCCGAAAACGCGCAGGCCGGCCTCCTCCATCACATCCGCCAGTCCACCGGCCAGGGGGTCATCCGGCCCGATGATAACCAGATCCACCGCCTTCTCTCTGGCAAACGCCGTCAGCTTATCGAATTCCATGACGCCGATGGCCACGCACTCCGCAATCTGCGCGATGCCCGCGTTGCCGGGCGCGCAGTAAATTTTGTCCACTCTCGGGCTTTTGGCCACGCTCTGCGCAATCGCATGCTCGCGCCCGCCGCCGCCTACAATCAATACTTTCATCCGTATGCTACCTCACTTTTTCTCATCCGCGTTCTCTGTCACGATTTTCACATGTCCGTCCTCCACGGACACTCTGCCCGCCGCGATCAGCGCGATGCTCTCGGGCAGAATCTTCCACTCCGCCTCTTCCATCACGCGCCTCTGCAGCGTCTCCGGGGTATCCTCCGGTCTCACGGCCACGGCCTTCTGCATGATGATCGGCCCCGTATCCGTTCCCCTGTCCACGAAGTGCACGGTCGCCCCGGTGACCTTCACGCCCCGCGCCAGCGCTGCCTCGTGCACCTTCAGCCCGTAATATCCCGTTCCGCAGAAGGACGGAATCAGGGACGGGTGTATGTTGATAATCCTGTTTTCATATTTCTGTATGAGTGCCGGCGGGAGGACGACCAGAAAACCCGCCAGCACAATCAGGTCGGGAGCCGCCTCGTCCACCGCCGCAAGCAGCGCCTCGTTGAACCTCTCTCTGTCTTCATAGTCGCGGGGCGACACACACACCGCCTCGATGCCGGCCTGTCTCGCCCGCTCCAGCGCATAGGCGTTTCTGTTGTTGCCGATCACCCGCACAATCTCCGTGTCCTGGATCGCTCCCTGCCGCACCCCGTCTATGATCGCCTGCAGATTCGTGCCGCCGCCGGACACGCACACCGCTATTCTGAACATATTTTTCCTCCGTTTCCGGGCTATCCGGCCGACGGCCCGTGCAGCTCCTGCGCCGCGGCAGCACCGCTCCGGGCGTTTCCACGCTAGCATTGCCGTCGTTACCGAACGACAGCCTCCCGCTCGCCTGCCACAATCTCACCCACCGCGTAAGCCTTCTCGCCCGCACCCTCCAGCGCCGCGATCGTCCGCTCCGCGTCCGCCGCATCCACGGCCAGCACCATGCCGAGACCCATGTTGTAGGTGTTGTACATCATCTTCTCCTCTAGGCCGCCCTTCTTCTGAAGCAGTCCAAAGATCGGAGGAACCGGATAGCTGTCCTTGTGAACGACCGCCGTCACGCCCTCCGGAAGCATCCGGGGGATATTCTCGTAGAAGCCGCCGCCCGTGATGTGGCTGCAGCCCTTGACGGTGATGCCCGCCTCGCGCACCGCCCGCAGCGCTTTGACGTAAATTCTCGTAGGCGTAAGAAGCGTCTCGCCCAGCGTTGCGCCCAGCTCTTCATAGTAGGTGTCCAGGCTCTCTCTCGTCATCTCGAAGACTTTGCGGACAAGGGAAAAACCGTTGCTGTGCACGCCAGATGAAGCGATGCCGATCAGCCGGTCGCCCGGCCTGATCTGCTCTCCCGTGATCAGCTCCTTCCGGTCCGCCACCCCCACCGCAAAGCCCGCGAGGTCGTACTCCTCCTCCGGCATCAGCCCGGGATGCTCCGCCGTCTCGCCGCCGATCAGCGCGGCGCCTGCCTGCCTGCAGCCCTCCGCCACACCGCCGACGATGGCCGCGATCTTCTCGGGGTAATTCTTCCCGCACGCTATGTAATCGAGGAAAAACAGCGGCTCGCCGCCGGCGCACGCCACGTCGTTGACGCACATCGCCACGCAGTCGATTCCCACCGTATCGTGCTTATCCAGCAAAAACGCCAGCTTGATCTTGGTGCCGACCCCGTCCGTGCCGGACAAGAGCACGGGATCCTCCATCTCCCTGATCTTCGCCAGGGAAAAAGCGCCCGAGAATCCGCCCAGACCGCCCAGAACCTCCGGCCGCATCGTTCCCTTCACATGGTCTTTCATCAGTTCTACCGCCCGGTAGCCCGCCTCAATGTCAACGCCCGCTGTCTTGTAATCCATGTCCTACCTCCAATATGGTAATATCTGCCGCCCAATCCGTCAGTTGCCCGGATAATTCCTGTATCCCACTTCCTGCAGCTTCGCGTCCTTCTTCTGCACGCTCTCCTTCAGGCTCTGCGAGTAATCCTTCAGCCTCTGCAGCAGCGCCGGATCGGAGGTCGCCAGAATCTTCGCCGCCAGAATGCCGGCGTTCTGTCCGCCGCCGATGGCCACCGTGGCCACAGGAATGCCGGAGGGCATCTGCACGATGGAGTACAGGGAATCCACGCCGCCGAGATCGGAAGTCTTCATCGGCACGCCGATCACCGGCATCGGAAAGATCGCCGCGCACATGCCGGGCAGATGCGCCGCCTTGCCCGCTCCCGCGATGATCACCTTGAAGCCTCTGCTCTCGGCGCTCTTCGCATACTCGAAGAAAACGTCGGGCTCCCTGTGGGCGGAGATGATCGTCATCTCGTAGGAGATCCCCAGATCCTCCAGGATATCCGCCGCCTTCGCCATTACGGGCATATCGGAATCGCTGCCCATCACAATGCCAACCTGTGCCATATGTGCCCTCCTCCTTATCATAAGAATCCTATGTCAAAAACAAAAATCCGCCGTCGCCGCACCACAACATCTTGTGGCAGCGCATAGCAATACTTATAATCAGTGTACTAGATTTTCCGGCAATGCGCAACCATCATTTCTATGATTGCCCTCACAAAAACGCGTCTCAGCCGGACACCTGAAACGCCCGGTTCAGCTCCTCGCACCCTTCCAGGACGAATTGACCGTCTCGGATAATGAAAATCCGCTCACCCGACACGGTCGACACAGAAATCTCTCCCAGCTCATCATAAGGGATCGTAATGTCCGTATGGCACTGGAAATAAGCCTTGCTGACATCTGTGTCACGTAAAAGTGACACTTCATTGTCTTTTGCGATGATCTCCTTGCCGTCCGGATTATAGACCCGCACGTTCTCCGCGTGGGAGTAGCAGGTGTCCCCCACCGCAAAGTGCGGCCCGGTCTTCTCCGCGATCAGAATCGGCAGCTTGTCCTCTATGCCGTATCTGCGCGCCGCCACATAGGCCGTGGTGTTCGTGCCGATGGCAAACTCCCCCAGCGGCAGCGTATCGTGATGAAAGAGCACATTGTCCTTGATGTATTTGCGGTTCTCCTCCTCCGATGGGAAGTTCGCACAGCCGTAACCGGCCACCATGCCGTCCTCGAAGCGCAGCCACAGATCCCTGTATTCCAGTCCGTTCAGGAATACTCGCGTCACGTGCAGCATCCCGTTCGTCCCCGCCAGCACCGGCGAGGTGAAAACCTCCCCCACGGGGATGTTCACATCCGCCACGCAGTTCTCGAAGTTCGTCTCCTTCGCGGGATCGCGCAGCTCGTGCAGTCTGACCGTCATATCCGTCCTGTTGCCGCCGCATCCTTTGACCGTCACAGTCACTCCGGCGTCCAGCGCGTCTATGAGCTTCTGCTGAATCCCCCGGTAGAGTCTGTAATCCAGCGTGTTGATCCGCACGATGTCGTCGAAAATTTCCTCGTAGCGCTCGCCGATCTCCGGCGACGGAAAGGCGATGATCGTAAAGCTTCTCTCCTCGCCCGGAATATATTCGTTCTGCAGCGCGCCCGCCTTGACAGCATACTCCGCGGACAGCTTCTGCTGCTTCCCGCTCAGCCTGCAGGCCGTCTCCTTTGTCCTGGGCGCAAAGGGCTTCTCCCCGAAGATCTCCACCACCGCCGGGCCTCCGAACACGGCCGCCTCCGCCCGGTAGCGCTCATAGGCGCTCCGCATGCCCTCCAGCCTGCGCTCCGCGAAGGGCTTATCCAGAATCAGCGCCAGATCCTCCCTGTGATCGTAGTCGAACTGCCGGTTCGGGTTCGCCCCGAAGAAACCGTTCTTCTCCACGCTCCGTCCCTGAAAGAGATTTGAGCCCGCGCGATACATCGAAGGGCGTAGACCGATTCGGTCAAAATTCAGAACCGCCTGCCGGATCATCCGTTCAAATCCCAACGCATAGCGGATATTCACCGTCTTCTTGATCGAGATATCCTTATTGCCCGCCTCGAAACCGATCCGGTATCCCTCCGTGTAGGTATCCGCCATCAGTCTGATCTTTTCCTCCGGCAGACTGCACAGATGCGCGGCCGTCCTGATCTCGCTGTCCGTCACGTACTCGCCGTAATAATAGAGATAGCGCGGATCGCTCAGATCGCTCTCCATCACGATCCTGCTGGCAAAATCCCGCTCCGGGCACAGAAGGCCGGCCGTTCTCTCCAGAGCGGCCGTCTCACAGTAATCGCCCGCATACCAGTACAGGATCTGCCGGATCGTCTCCGGCGCGGGCTGCCCGCTATCCGCTTCGCCCGCGCCCTGTTCCGCAGCCTCCTGCGCGGCGCAGACAAACGCCTGATACACCTCCAGCAGAAGTTCCATGCGGATCACCATATCCGAACGGTTCTGCTCGAAAGCCGCCGGTATCATGCCGCGCAGTTCCGCACAGAGTAACGAGAGCATCTGTCCGAGCGGCCTGCCCAGTCTGGCGGCGGCATAGTCCGGATCGGCGTAGCTTTCGGCATAATGCTCCGGCAGAATGTCCGCGTAGAGCTCCCTGTTAAAGTCCTGCAGCTGCGCAAGCGTCATGCGGCGAAGATCGCCGCTCTCCACGATCCGCCATGCCCTGTCCGCAAGCAGCACGAAATCCGCCATGCGGCCGAAATATGTCTGTACCTCTTCCGCGCAGAGCAACTCGCCCGGTATCTCCCGGATCCGCTCATACGCCAGGCGGTACCGCTCCGTCTCCAAGTCGTTTCTGTCCGCCTCGGACAGATAGATGTCTTCCATGTCTCCTCCGGTTCCTTTCCGCAGTGTTTCGATCTCCCCGCATCCCGTCCGCACGCCGGCTGCGCAGCGCCGCATTCAGGCGTATGCGCCGGCGTACAGGATCACGCTGATCACGACAAGCGCCAGCACGTTCAGCGCTATGCCGAGATAACTGAACAGATAGAACTTGTCCCGCTCCGTCCTGGAGAGCAGTCCGAGCGCGATTCCCACAAACGCAAAAATCATCACCAGCAGCGCCGCCGCCCCGTACTGGCGCGGAATATCGCCCGCCCGAAGATAGCTCATGACAATCGCGTAGAGCAGCGTCGCCAGCGAGATCACCCCCAGGATTGCGGACATGATCCCCTTCTGTGAATGTTCCCTGTTCGTGAACATATAGCTGTTTTTTTTCGCCATAACCGTTCCCCGCAAACGTTTGAAATGGGTATCTTCGCCTCTCCGAAAACACCCATTCGTCTTTAGTCTTCCGTCTAAAATAAAATCTTGCTTCTTCCCGCCAGCAGCTTGGCGCCGCCGATCAAGAGCAGTATGCCGCTCGCCACACCGACCACCAGAACGACCGTGCCGACCGCGATGCTCAGCGCGCCCGTGCCGCCCATCGTCTTATAAGTTTTCTCTTCCATATTTCGTTTCCTTTCCCTTCTATGTTGTCGCTTCGCCGATCCGCGCCGCCCTACTTCGCACCGTACTGTTCATAGTATGCGTCGATCGCCGCCTTTAATGTGTCGTCGATATAGACTGTCCCCTGATAAGGTCTGTTGTACAGGCACTCCACAACCTCCGCCATCGTCACGATCGCGCCCGTCTCAAAGCCGTACTTTTCCCGGATTTCCTCGAGCGCGCTCTTCTCGCTCTCCAGTCCGCGTTCCATCCTGTTCAGGGAGACCATCAGCCCCTTGATCTCCACGTTCGCCTGACTCTTGAGAATCGGAAAAGTCTCCTCGATAGATTTGCCTGAAGTCGTCACATCCTCGATGATCACGACTCTGTCGCCGTCCTGCAGCTTGCTGCCGAGCAGGATGCCCGTATCTCCGTGATCCTTTACCTCCTTGCGGTTGGAGCAGTAGCGGATCTCTTTGCCGTACAGCTCGCTGATCGCCATCGTCGTCGCCACGGAGAGCGGAATCCCCTTATACGCCGGTCCGAACAATACGTCGAAGTCCAGCCCGTATCTGTCATGGATTGCCTTCGCGTAGTATTCTCCCAGCCGCTTCAGCTGCGCGCCCGTCACATAGGCGCCCGCGTTCATGAAAAAGGGAGATTTTCTGCCGCTCTTCAATGTGAAGTCGCCGAACTTCAATACCCGGCTGTCCACCATAAACTCGATAAATTCCCGCTTATACTGTTCCATCGCAATCTCCTCCTGACTCCCTGCGCCGCCATCCATTTATTTTCCGCTCATGCGTTTTGGCCGGCACAGGCTATCCCCTCGCCGCCAGCGCCTGCGCGATATCCTCCTTCATGGCGAGCACCGCCGCTCTGGACGCGTCCGCGAAATTCTCCTCGCCGTACTTCGCGTACTGCTCCTGCTGGTACGCCGCGATGATTCCTCTGGAGGAATTGATGATCGCCCCCAGCCCGTCCTCGTTGAAGAAATGCACCAGATCCGCGCCCCTGCCGCCCTGCGCGCCATAGCCCGGCACGAGGATAAAGGTTTTCGGCATGATCGCCCGCAGAATCCTGCCCTGCTCCGGATAGGTCGCACCCACCACGGCGCCCACATTGCTGTAGGCTGTGCCCATGCACTCCTCACCCCAGGCGGCCACCTGCTCGCCCACGATCTCATAGAGCGGCCTCTCCCTGCCGCCCTCTTCCCTCACAAGCCTGTCCTGAAACTCCCCGCTGCTGGGATTCGACGTCTTCACAAGCACGAAGATGCCCTTCCGCTCTTCCCGGCACACCTTGATAAAAGGCTTCACGCCGTCCGAGCCGAGATAGGGGTTCACCGTCACGAAGTCCTCGTCGAAGCCCCGGCACATCGTCCCGCCGACCTGCACCTGCCCCAGATGCCCCGTCGCGTAAGCCTCGGAGGTCGAGCCGATATCGCCGCGCTTCACATCGCCGATCACGATCAGCCCCTTTTCCTTACAGTATTCCACAGTCCTCTGAAAAGCGATCAGGCCCTCGACGCCGAACTGCTCGTACATGGCGATCTGCGGCTTCACCGCGGGAATCAGGTCGCACACCGCGTCCACGATCGCCTTGTTATACTGCCAGACCGCCTCCGCCGCGCCCTTCATCGTCTCCCCGTACTCCGCGAACGCCCTCTTGAGAAGGTGCCCGGGGATGAGTTTCATCGTCGGGTCCAGCCCCACTACGATCGGCGCCTGTGTCTTCCGAATCTTCTCTGTCAGTCTGTCTATCATAACTCTTTTCCTTCCAGATCTTTCAATACATACTGGTTCTCTATATAATAGGAGAATTCGTCCCTGGACACCCAGATCCACTCGCCGTAATCCTCCGGGAGCACGATATTGTCCTCGTCCTCCTCCTTGATGGAGCACAGATAGGCGATGCCTACGCAGTGGGTATCCCCCAGCATGTTCGACCAGGTATACACGATTCTGTCGATCGTTCCCTCTACGGACAGAAGCTCCCTGATCGCGCGGCGCATCGTGTCATCCGGTGCCTCGCCGTGCTTCACCTCGGCGTCGATAAACTCCCAGACAAAGGGATCCGGAATACGGTCGTCCACCCATCTCTTGATCAAAAGATACTTGTCACCTTTCTTGATAATGCCCTTTACTCTGATAAAAGTACTCTCCATTCCGCCTTTCCATCCTCCTGAAAATATGTATAGCAAAATAGTACCATCGGCTCATGCCCTTGTCAATCTCATCTCGTCCGCAGAAACTCGTACTCCCGTTTCGCGGCCTCGTCGTCCGGATAGGACTGCAGATAGCTGCTCATGAGCGCCGCCGCGGTCTTGTAATCCCGCATGTACTCGTAGGTGACGACCTCGTTGAACTTGAGCGTCTGCATCATGTCGTTGTCCTCGACGTTCATCGCCGCCTGAAAAGCGCTGAGCGCCTCCTCGTACTCCCCCATCTTCATCCTGCACAGGCCGAGCTGATTGTAGATCTCCGCCTTGGTCTGGTCATTCTGCGTGTAGTCCGCATAGATTCCCGAGGCATAATTGTAATCTCCCAGCGCCTCGTAGGTCCTGCCCAGATACAGGGCCGCGCCGTAGTCCGTCGCGGGCTTCAGCCGCGTCAGATAATCGCGGGCATTCTCGTAATCTCCCATATAGTAACAAATCCGTCCCATATCGTAGTCCGATATGGACTTCTCATTCTCCGTCAATGCATTCTGCAGATAGACCAGTCCCGCGTCCTTGTACCCGTACTTCTCAAGCGCCATATAGATGCGTATCATCTGGTCATAGTCCCTGCTGTCCAGCGCCACCGCCTGCCCGAAATCCGTCTGCGCCTCCTCGAAGCTGCCGCTCGACAGCTTCACCAGCCCGCGCAGATAGTAGGCGTTCTTCTCCCGCGGCCGAAGCGCCAGGATCGCGTCGTAGGCGCCTATGGCGTCCTGGGGCCTTCCCGCCTTGTAGTAGGCCGTCGCCAGATAATAGTTGATGTCAAAATCAATGTCCTGCACACCGCTGCCGCCGGCCCGAAGCGCCGCCTCCAGCCAGGAGGCCGCCTCCTCGTACTTCGTCTGTCCCAGACAGGCGATTCCCATGCCGCGACAGAGAAGCTGTTCGTTCTCCCCAGCCTCCTGCGCTTTCTGAAAACAGTCCAGCGCCTCCTCATACTCCAGCGCCGCAACCGCCTCCATACCCTGCTTCGTGTAGTTTGGCGTCTCTTCTCCGCAGCCGCCGAGTAACGCGGCAGCGGTCATCAGCGCTGCCGCCGTCCGCAGTCCGAAACCGCCCCTGTGGAGTTCACCTTTTTTCTCTCTCTTCGTCATATTCCGATCTCTTCCCCGGTCTGCTCTCCTGCGATCTGCCTCTTCGCCGGGCACGGGGCGTCGCAGGCATCTGTGCCCGCCGGGAATCCTCTCACTGATAATAGTACCACATCGCGCGCCCGATTCCAAGCGCGGCTTAGAACAGATTACCGCAGATGAGATCCTTCAGGATACCAAAAGCCTCCCTGGTCATGTTGTTTGGCAGATACAGCGGACTGGAAGGCGCCGCGATCCCGCAGACATTTTTCATGCCCGCCGCTCTGGCCAGGCGCACGCCGCGAAAGACATGGAAGTTGTTCGTCACGATACCCACGGCGGCGTCCCTGTCCCCGATCAGTTCCATGCTGTACGCGATATTTTCTGACGTATCCCGCGATCTGTCCTCCAGAGTCAGCCGTTCTGGTGCGATTCCGCGCTCAGTCAGATAGCGGTACATTCCCTCCGCCTCGCTGCAGGGCTCGTTGCCGCCCTGCCCGCCCGACAGGATGCAGAACGTGTCCGGATTCTCCGTCAGATAATCGCAAGCGGCGTCCAGCCGATACCGCAGCACCACGCTGGGCCCTGACTCCCGCATCTGCGCTCCCAGCACGATGATGCAGTCCAGACCGGGCCGGCCTTTTTGCCCGAAGCCGCTGAGCACCAACCCTTCCAACACAATAAAGGCCGCCGCGCAAAGCAGCGCTGCCACAGCCAGAACCCGCCCGGCCACGGCCGGCATTCTCTGCCACGCCGCCCGGTGCGTAAGAAGCGCAAGCACCGCAAAGAAGAGGCCGCCAAGCCACCAGATCAGATAGAACCGGCTGCCCGACCCGGCCATAAACACGATGACGCCGTAGAGGAAAGAAAACAGCGCCAGCGCGCATAAGATAACCGTCATTTTCTGATTCACCCCGCCACCGTCCGCCTTCCCCGTAAAACAAGAGAGCCCGCCTGCCGACCGGCTCTCTCCAACCATTCTCTCTTCGCCGCTCCTACAGCGAGCGGATTACTCCGACAGTCTGCTCATATGCCTGATCCGCCTTTCCCATGAGGTCCCTGATCCTGCCCTCATCATACGGTTCATGGCGCAGTTCCTCTGTCAGCGGCGCGACATGTTCCAGGATACCGCCCAGGCCGAGGTTGCCGCACAGCCCTTTGACCGTATGCGCATGGTTAAACGCCGTCTTCCAGTCGCCGTCCGCCACCGACTGCTTCAGTCCGTCATAATTCTTATCGTCCAAAAATTTTTTCAGCATGCGCAGATAGAAGTCCTCCTTGCCCATAAAGCGCTTGAGCACCTCGTCGTATTCCACGCCGATTGCCGCCAGTTCCTCTCTCATCGATGTTCTCCCTCTGTTCCGGGTCTTATATCCTTTTTCCCGTTCCTCTCATCATCATACCGCAAAAAGCACTGCCTTTCAATGTCAATTTTGTGAAATGTCCGCGAACCTGCCTTCAGTAATTTTCAATCTTCTCTATGATATCCTGATAGCTGCAAAGACTGTAGAAGGGATTCGTGGCGCGCTCTTCATCATAGACGGCGGCAAGCTGCCTTTTGTATTCCTCGCGGGTAACAGGAACGTCGTTCCAGTAATAATATTCATAAATCGGCTCCCCGTCGGCGTCGAACTGTACGCTGCCGTTATCTTCGCCGCCGTTATCTTCGTAGCCGTATTCCCCCTGACCCTGCACCACAAACTTTCCGTGTTCAAGGCTGTACACAATGTCACGGCAGACGCCCATATGTCCCATCCAATCCCTGAACAGATTCTCCCCTTCTATATAGGAAAAGCCATTGCTCTGAAGATACTCTGCCTGCACCTGACCTTCGGCATAAGTACAGAGCATGGCGCCGTACGCTCTCTGCCCCGACTCAATGTACAGTTCCGGAACGGCGTCTCCATCGATATTGACAAGCTGATAACCGCCGCCTTCCTCCGCATATTCTGTCGCATGGATTTCTCTTAAATATTCCAGATAGGCATCCTTCCAGGTCGCTGCGGCGGCCGCCTCGGCCTCATCCGTCCCGTCTGTCCGGTAGTAGGCGTCATACAGGTCCCATACCTGATTCTCCGCCAGCGCCCGGTTCCAGATCATGACGTCATCATAGGCGGCCGGGAACAACTCGTCCCAGCAGTTAATTCCCAGATAGATTTCCGGCTCGCCGGAGTTCAGTACGTCCCTGGCCACATCGCCCTCACCCACCTTCACGCCGGACACATACAGCGTGCCGTACACACTGTCGGGCCGGCTGCCGGTTCTCGTGCCGTCCACCGTGAACACAATATGGTACCAGGCGCCCGTCTGCATGGTGTCGGCCATCTCGTCCGGCCGGATCTCGAAACTGACGTCATCTCTCGCCTGTTCGGAACTCAAGATCGGTGCGACCGAAGTCCCATCGGTCTTCTGTCCTATCCACAGTCTGCACCGTTTCTCGGGATCGAACAGATCACAGCCGATATGGATAAAAGGCGACCAGTCACACAATTCGTCCGTCCTGATCCAGAACGCCGCCGAATAGGATTCCCCGAGCCTGCCGATGCCGTCGAGCCGCAGACCGTATGTGCCGTCCAGATACAGGGCATTCCCGTCAATTCCCTCCACATACTGCAGCGCGACGTCCGCATCCTCCGGCGTCTGCTCGACGCTGCTTCTGACCACCGCCTGCGCGCTGTCCGTCGTCTCCTCCTCGAAGTCATAGGACCACACCGCCTTTGGAACACTGTCCAGCACCCTGCCGCACACCGTCGCGTTGGTATCCGAAACCGGCTCCGCCGCCTCCCCGTCCGCTGCCGTTGTCTTAAGCTTTTCTTCCGCTGTCCCCTGCAATTCTGTCTGCTCCGCCACAGTCTCTTCACCACGGCTTGCGACGAAGTGCAGGACCGCCGCGCAGCCCGCCAAAAGCAACGCGCACAGAAGCACAGCAGCCAACATCGTGATGTTTCTACTGCCTGACGTGCGAACCTGTTTTCCACCTTTGGTCCAAAAAATGGTCGTTTTCCTCCTATGGCCTGTCAGCCCGACTCATTGCCCGCGCAAAATTTCTTCTCAAAGTGTACCTTTTCCCTGCGTTCCTGTCAACTTTTTTGAAAAATATCTGTTATCCGCCGTTAAAATATGATACGATAACTAAAACGTTTTAGTTACAGACACAGGAGGTTCCAAAAATGTCCAAAAAGCTCTCGTCCATACAGACCAAAATCGCGCTGATTACCATACTGTTCGTCACGATCGCCGTGATTGCCGCGATCGTCGTGAATTTCAGTTCTCTCACGGGAATGGCGCGCGACACGCTTATCAGTTACACCGAGGATTCTTTGACCGAAATAGTCAGCGCATACGGCCGCGGCATCGACGAATCCATCGAGAAGTACAACTCCACCATGACCTATCTGGACAACTCCGAGAATTTCTATGTGTTCAGCGTCAATGAGGGCAACAAGTTCTCCAATGAAGTGCACGCCTCGCTGAACAAGTACCTGGAGTCCAACAACACGCACGACAGCATCAGCTTCGTGGCGGGCAGCGCTGCGACGGTGCTCGCCAGCACGGACACCGCTCTCGAGGGAACATCCTATGCGGAGGAGCCCTTTGTACAATATATTATGGAAAATAATCTTCCGGCCCAGAGCGACGTCTTCTTCGACGAGGAGAGCGGGGAGCCGATGATCTCCATCGGTATGCCCCAGCACAGCCACTTCGACGACACGACGCTCTCGGGCGTCCTCTTCACGAACGTCAAAGTCTCTCTCTTCGCGGACGCCCTCACCGGCATCAGCGTGTACGGCTCGGATTCCAGCTACGCCTGTCTGTTGGACAGCAACGGCGTCTACATCTACCATCCCGACGAGAGCCTGATCGGCACCAAATCCAACAGCGCTATCACCGCCGAGCTGGTCAGCCAGATCGCCGAGGGCACCGCACCGGCCGTGCAGCTTACATCCGACGACGAGACCGATCAGTACATCGCCTACAACGTATCGTCTCTGAATAACTGGATTCTCTGCCTGGTCGTAGATCAGGACGTCATCCTGAATCCGGTCAACAGTATGCGGCAGCGGGCCGTCGTCACCAGCGTCGCGATCTGCCTGATCATCATCGCGATTTTCATGGTACTCGGCTTTATCTTTGCCGGAACGATCACGACTCCCATCAAAGTCGTGACCAAGGTCATCAGCAAAACCGCGGATCTGGACATCTCGCAGGACGACTCCTACCACTCGCTCTTACGGCACAAGGATGAGACGGGCGAGATGAGCCGCGCTGTGCAGAAGATGCGCCAGTCCTTCAGCCGTATGATGAAAAATATCTCCTCCACATCGGAGTGCATCAGCAAGAGCGCCGAGGAGCTGCACCGGATCGCCACCACGGTGAGCGACAACGCCAACAGCAACTCTGCCACCGCCGAACAGCTGTCCGCCAGCATGGAGCAGACCGCCTTCAACACGCAGTCCATCAGCAGTGAAGTGCAGGAGATCGGGCAGAACACTTCTGACATCACCACGAAGGCGCAGGAGGGCGTCACGCTCTCCGAGGAGATCATGCACCGCGCCGAGAAGCTGAAGGCGGACACCGAGCAGGCAAGCAGCCGCACCAAGAATATGTACGAGTCCGTCAAGAGCGCCTCCGAGATCGCCATCGAGCGTTCCAGAGCAGTGTCCAAGATCAACGAGCTCGCCAAGAATATCATGGATATCGCCAGCCAGACTTCTCTGCTGTCCCTCAACGCCTCCATCGAGGCTGCCAGAGCCGGCGCACAGGGGCGCGGCTTCGCCGTCGTCGCCGACGAGATCGGTAAGCTGGCCGAACAGTCCTCCCAGACGGTGAGCGGCATCACCCAGATCGTGACGGAGGTCAACGCCGCCGTCGGTCAGATGGAGGCCAGCCTGAATTCCGCCCTGGAATTCCTGGATCAGACCGTGCTCGCGGACTACGAGAACTTTATGCACATCAGCGAGCAGTACACGGACGACGCCAGGTTTGTCAACCGCACCATGTCGGATATCGACGTCTCGATCGACGAGTTGAACCGCACGATCTCCAAGATCACGGACGCTCTGGGGCAGATCAACGGCTCTATCGCCGAGACCTCCATCGGCGTCTCCAACGTGGTGGACAACAACACCAACTTTGTGGCGCTGGCGGAAGACACCTACAACATGGTCAACCAGACGATCGACTACGCGAACAGCCTGAAGGAGATCGTCAACAGCTTTACGCTGAGCCGTTGAGTGCGCTCGGCACAACCGTATACCGACAGATTGGGAGGAATATCGTATGGCCAACGAGATCAGATGGCACACCCGCTTTTGCATCGGTGTGGATTCCATTGACAGAGCGCATGAGAGACTTTTTTCGATCGTGGGCAAGCTCATCGCGCTCAACGAGGATGAAGCCAAGCAGCAACACGCCTGCCGGGAAGGCATCAAATATTTCAAAAATTACGCTTTAAAGCACTTCGCCGAGGAGGAGGCTTACATGCACTCCATCGGTTATCCCGGTCTTGCCGTGCACAAAAGTCTGCACGACAACATGCGCGACGCGACGCTTCCCGCTCTCGAGGAGGAGCTGGAGGCGCAGAATTATTCCAAGGAGTCCGTGCGCCATTTCCTGGGCATCTGCATCGGCTGGCTGAACGCTCACATCATGATCGAAGACTACGCCATCACCGGCAAGGGAAACAGCAAGTGGGCGCAGACGGCGGCGGAAGACGAGACCGGCGCGTTGATCGGCGCGCTCGGCGGCTCTCTCGAAGCGATGTGCCACGCCGGCGTCCGGCTTGTCAGCAGGCGCTACGGCGGCGAGGACTTCTCCTCCGGCCAGACACTCTGCTACCGCCTGAGCTATCTCGCCAAGGACAAGTCGACCCTGCAGTTCTACTTCGTCTACGAGGAGTCGCTTGTGTTGAAAACGCTGAGCGATATTCTGGGGCAGGACTTCCCGCGGCTCGACCAGACCGCCTCCGCCGCCATGAAGATTCTGTCGGAGCAGCTCGCGGAGAAGCTGCGCCCGCACTTCATGCGTGAAAAAAAATATCTTCTGGAGCGGAGCGATCTCATGACGCTGGAACAGTTCGTCCGCACCTTCGACAAAGCCTACCCGCCCTACAGTCTCCTGTTCAGCGTGGAAGGCCGGGGTTACTGCGCTTTCTGCGCCCAGTGACCGCTCAGAGCGGTATGCTCTCAGCGATGCACAGGGCGCCGTAGCCGACCAGCGCATTCGGATAGTCCGTCTCGCCCCGGATTGGCCGCGCGCCTTTTCTCAGATAGGCTTTCACCTTCTCCCCGTACAGATACGGGTCATTTCCCTCCACGATTCCCCACTGCATCAGAAGCGCCGCCGCGCCCGTCACGAAAGGCACGGCGAAGGAAGTGCCTGTCACGGCCGTATAGCCGCCGTCTCTGTCCGGCGCGGACACGCCCACGCCAGGGGCGACCAGATCCGGCTTCACGAAGGAGTCCGCCGCACGACCACCCGCCTGTGCCTGCCCCGGGTATCCCCGGCCGGAGAAATCCGCGTACGCCTCATAGACAGGATCGTACGCGCCCACCGTGACGACTCTGGAGGCCGTGGAGGGAATCGTCAGCGTCACGTCCGGCGTCGGCTTCACGAAACGGGTACTCTCGTTTCTGACCGCCTCCGACGGCAGATAGAGCGTATAGCTGCCGGTCACCGTCCGGCGCGGCGCAAGCACGAAGGTCCAGACGCCGCCGTCGATATATCTCTCTCCCTCATCGGGCAAAAAATCAAAATAGATCTCCTGTGCGGTCAGATAAGGCGCGGGCTCCCCGTTGTACAGGAGAATCTTCGTCCGTCCCAGACGCCCCACTTGTTTACCGGGCCGGTCAGTATCCACTGTCAGTGAATCTCCAGCAGGCGACACGAG
Source organism: uncultured Lachnospiraceae bacterium (assembly GCA_947586255.1). Taxonomy (GTDB): domain Bacteria; phylum Bacillota; class Clostridia; order Lachnospirales; family Lachnospiraceae; genus UBA3282. The sequence continues at coordinate 70,263 of CANPXP010000003.1, forward strand.
TGTCACTTCAAAGCGATCCACCCACTCCTTCCACAGCTGCACGCTCAGCCCCGTCTCGTAATTTCCGACCACCAGTTCCACCCGAGCCGTCTCCGACACGGCGCTTCCGCTCACATGTCCTCCCGACGCCCCCTCGTTGCCGCTTCCGACACATATGACATTCCTGCCGATCTCGGCAACGTTATCCAGAAACCGCTCCAGCAGGGACGTCCCGTTGTGCGCGCCGTAAGTGTTGCCGAAACTCAGGTTGATCGCCACCGGCATCTGCAGCTCCGCCGCCTTATTGACTATATAAGTCAGTGCCCGCATCAGCTCTGTCGTCCGCGGGAACGAATCCGCCCGCGGCGTGCCGAGCCGCACAATGAGCAGTTCGCTCTCCCTGGCGATGCCGGCGCTGCCGTCCGCGCCGCTCCCTGCTGCGATGCCGGCCACCGCCGTGCCGTGACCGGTGACGTCGATGCTCGGCACAATCCGCTGTGCCAGTTGTCTGCTGCCCGTAAGAAGGGCCTCGTCGATCTGCGCACCGGTGAACTCTCTGCCGAGCACCTGATCCCACAAGTACCGGATGCGCGTCGTCCCGTCATCCCTACGAAAATCCCGATTCCAATAGCTGATGCCGGAATCGATGACCGCGACCAGCACGCCCCGCCCTGTCAGTTTCCCGTACAGTCCGCCTCCCGGCGCATAGCAGGAAGCCGCGCTGCCTGCAGCCTCCGAGAAGAAAAGCCTTTTGGGTTTCTCCACATACTCAATCTGCTCCGCGGACGCAAGCAGCCCCATCTCTGACTCCGGCACGGTCAGAATCGCATAGCCGGCAATCAGCTCCTCCGCCCGGATCCCCCGCGCGGTCAGTTCCGCCAGCGAGCCGTGATATTTCACGATCACCTCCCACGACCTCTCCTCCTCGCTGTACCCCACATTCAGCTCCGGCGAGCGCGCCCGCTCCGCAGCCGGCGTATCCAGCGCAAGATTCAACAGATTTTCGTTCTTCTGCGAGTCCATGTTACCCCCTCCCACATGACAGCGGCCGTTTTATTATCAGCCTATGTCAAAATAGGAAAAAAGTCACTTTGACGCGGCTCTTCCGTTCATGTTAAGATAAAAAAAATAACGGGAAAGGAGAGTAAGATCATGCAGACAGCAACAAACACCGAGACAGTATCGCACACGATTCCAAAGACAGCAGATTCCGGCGATCCGCTCTCCATTGACCAGCCAAGTCATCCTGCTTTGGAGTTCTCACGGGACGGCGCCTACGGCGATCCGCACACGCCGACCGGCATCGGTTCCCTGGATTATCCCGTCAGCGTCTTCTTTCTGGACCTGCACGAATCCTATATGAACAGAATCCGCTGGCACTGGCACGAGGAGATGGAGGTGCTGATCATCAACGACGGCCTCGCGGAGGTGTCCACCGACGACGGTTCCTACACGCTGAAGCCCGGTCAGGGAATCATCATCAACCAGAACGTCATGCACTCCATCTTCTCGCAGAATCACGAGAACTGTACGTTCTACTCCCTGGTGTTCCACCCCGATTTTCTGTTCGGGCACAAAAACAGCTACCTGCAGGCGCAGTTCCTGCTGCCGGTGCAGAGTTTCCGTCTGTTCAAGGTCCTCGTTCTGGACGAGGCCAACGCATGGCACGAGCGCATGCTGGACGCCGTCAACGACACGATCGCCGTCAACGTGACGAAGCCTTTCGGGTATGAAATTGCCTCCAAGGGACACTTATGCCGGTTCTGGTCGGAATTGATTGTGAAACTGCCGCAGCTCAAGACCGCGCCGCCGCCCCATGTATCCCTGGACGAACAGCGGGTGAAGGAAGCCATGCTCTTTATCCGCACGCATCACGCCGAACCGATCTCCTTAGATGAGATCGCCGACAGCGTGCACATCAGCAAGAGCGAGTGCTGCCGCTGCTTCGCGCGCACTCTGCAGATGACGCCTTTTGAATATCTGATGAAATACCGCATCTTCGAGGCCACCAAACAGTTGATGGCTCACCCCGACGATCCCATATCCATCTCGGATCTGGCCTTGTCGGTCGGGTTTAATAACACTAGTTATTTTAATAAAGTCTTCAAGAAATTCCTGGGCTGCACGCCCTCCTACTATCGGGCCCACAAGGTACCCGCCGCCGGGCGCAAGGACAACGGCCCGTTTGACGTGCCTGCCCCGTAACGCCGCCTCAGGGCCGCGCTATCCCTTATGCTTGACGCCGTGCTGTCTGCAGATATCCCGCAGGCAGCATTTTTCACAGAAGGGGGCCGTGCGCGCCGTGCAGACCTCCCTGCCGTGCCACACGAGCCTGTGGCAAAAATCGTTGCCCTCCTCGGGCGGAATCAGCTTCCAGAGTGCCATCTCCACCTTCTTCGGCTCCTTGACGTCGTCCACCAGGCCGATGCGGTTGCTGAGACGGATGCAGTGGGTGTCCGTCACGATGGCCGGCTTGCCGAACACGTCTCCCATAATGAGGTTGGCGCTCTTCCTGCCCACGCCGGGCAGCTTCAGAAGCTCGTCAAAATCGTCCGGCACTCTGCCGTCGTACTTTTCCTGCAGCATCTTCATGCAGGCGCTGATATCGCGCGCCTTGCTTCTGCCCAGCCCGCAGGGATGCACGATCCGCTCGATTTCCTCCACGGGCGCCGCCGCCAGGGAAGCCACGTCGGGAAATTTTTCATACAGCTTCTCCACCACCACGTTGACTCTGGCGTCGGTGCACTGCGCCGCCAGACGCACACTGACGAGCAGTTTCCACGCCTGGTCGTACTCCAGAGAGCAGCTCACGTCGGGATATTCTTCTTTCAGGCGGTCGATTACCGCCAGTGCCAGCTCTTTTTTTCTCATCGTTCACCTCATCCGGGCACGTTTAGGATTCATTCATCTTGGAAAGTTTCGCCGCCTGGGATCTGTGCAGATCAGGCATATCTACGCTTCATTCATCTTGGAAAGTTTCGCCGCCTGATCTGCTGCGATGCAGGCGTCGATGATCTCCTGAATGTCACCGTCCATCACCTTGTCCAACTTGTACAGCGTCAGGTTGATGCGGTGGTCGGTGACGCGCCCCTGCGGGAAATTGTAGGTTCTGATCTTCTCGGAGCGGTCGCCCGTGCCGATCTGGCTCCTGCGCAGCTCCGCCTCCGCGTCGTGCCGCTGCTGCTGCTCCAGGTCGTACAGCTTCGCCTTCAGCAGTGCGAAAGCCTTCGCCTTGTTCTGGATCTGCGACTTCTCCGTCTGACTGTAAATCACGATCCCCGTGGGATAGTGAGTCAGACGCACGGCGGAATCCGTGGTGTTGACGCACTGACCGCCGTTGCCGGAGGCTCTCATGACATCTATCCGGATATCCTTGTCCTCGATCACGATGTCGATGTCGTCATCCACCTCGGGCATCACGGCCACGCTGATCGTGGAAGTGTGAATGCGCCCGCCGCTCTCCGTCTCCGGCACGCGCTGTACGCGGTGTACGCCGCTCTCGTACTTGAGCACGGAGTACGCGCCCTGCCCGTCCACCGTGAAGGTGACGCTCTTCATGCCGCCGATACCGATCTCCTCGGCCTCCACAGTGTCCACCTTCCAGCGTCTGCTCTCCGCGTAGTGCACGTACATGCGGTAGATTTCCGCCGCGAAGAGCGCCGCCTCGTCGCCGCCCGCGCCCGCGCGGATCTCCACGATCACATTTTTCTCGTCGTTGGGATCCTTCGGCAAAAGCAGGATCTTCAGCTCATGCTCCAGCTCCTCCACGCGCTTCTTCGCGCCGGCCAGCTCCTCCTTCAGCATCTCCCGCATCTCGCCGTCGGACTCGCCCTCCAGCATGGAGAGAGAATCTTCGATATCCTGATTGCACTTCCTGTATTCCCGGTAAGCCTCCACGATAGGCGTCAAATCGCTCTGCTCCTTCATCAGCACGCGGAACCGCTCCTGATTGTCCGCCACCGCCGGCTCACTCAGCTCATTCATGATCTCCTCGTATTTTCTCAGCAAATCTTCCAACTTATCAAACATATTTCCCTCCGCACACGACCCTGTCAAGACCCGCGTAATCCCTGATGACTTCGATCTCCCTGTATCCCGCCTCTTCCATCAGAAGGCGCACGCTCTCCCCCTGGTCATAACCGATCTCCAGAAAAAGCATACCGCCGCCTTGCAAAAACCTGCCCGCCTGCCCGATGATCTGGCGGTAAAAAAACAATCCATCCTCATGCCCGTCCAGCGCCGTCCGCGGTTCATGTTCCCGCACCTCCGGCATCAGAGATTCGATAACGGATGTTTTGATATAGGGCGGATTGGAGACGATGATATCAAACCGATCGCTCTCGTCCATCCCTGTGAAAAGATCTCCCTGCCGCAGCGTCACACGCATACTGTCCAGAGCCTGCGCGCCCAGAATCCGCTCCGCGTTGGCGCGTGCAACCGACAGCGCCTCCTCGGACACATCGACGCCGACGCCGGTGCAGCCGTTGGAGTAGCGCAGGAGACTAAACAAGATACAGCCCGAACCGGTACACATATCCAGTATGCGCATGCCGTCGTGCAGATGCCGCAGCACCTCCTCCGCAAGCACCTCCGTATCCTGCCGCGGAATCAGCACTTTTTCATTGACCACAAAAGTCAAACCCATGAAATCCTGTTCGCCTGTAATATACTGCAGCGGCACGCGCGCCCTGCGTCTGCCGACGGCGTCGGCGTATCGGTCATACTCCTCACGGGATACGCCGCGATCCCCGTGGGCGAGCAACGTATTGCGATCCGTTCCCAGACACCATTCCAACAGCAGCCTCGCGTCCGTATCCGCCTCCCCGACGCCGGCCGCCCTCAGTTCTTCGCATCCCTGCCGGAAGAGTTCCGCATAAGTCTGTTTTTCATTATATATCATGTGTTATTCCCGTTGTGTCGTCGCTTTCGCCTTCTTCGTCGTCCTCATGCGGCTCGTCATCATCGTCGTCATCGTACGGCTCGTCGTCATCCCGCAGCCAGGAATCGTCCACCTCATAGCCAAACGCCTCGTACAGGTAGGCTTTCCAGTCGAAGACGGCTTCCACGGCGGCGATCGCCACCTCCACCATGCTCTCGTCGGGTTCCCTGGTCGTCAGCCTCTGCATCCACATGCCCGGCGCCGAAATGATCCGCACTAGAAAATTATTGCTCCTGCCCGCCAGCCGTATGATCTCATAGGAAATACCAGCAATCACCGGGATCAGCGCGATGCGCAGCAGCACGCGGTACACCGGATTTTCCACCCGGATAAAAAAGAAGAGCACCACGCTCACCAGCATGACGAACAGTATGAAGCTCGTACCGCAGCGCTTGTGCTGCTTGGAACTTTTCATGACGTTCTTCACGGTCAGCGGGCGCCCCTTTTCAATGCAGTTGATGCACTTGTGCTCCGCGCCGTGATACCGGTAGAGCCTCCTGATATCCTTCATCAGAGAGATGGCGAGCACATAACACACAAAAATCACAATGCGCAGCACGCCCTCGATGATCGCCAGAAAAGAGGCGCTCCTGATATAATCCTCAAAGAGGGAGGTGATAAAATAGGGCAGCACCATAAAGATGCCGATGGCCAGAACGAAGGACAGAATCATGGCCACCGTGCCAAACACCTTGTCCGCCTGACTCTTCAGCGCCTTATCAGAAGTCTGTCCGCTTTCCCGCTTCCCATCCTCTTCCTCGTAGAAGGAGGCCGAATAATTCAGGCTTCTCATGCCCAGGAGCAGGGAGTCCGCAAACTGAAAAACGCCGCGGATAAACGGCAGATTCAGGACTTTGCTGCCATCGGCGACGCTGACATAGTGCTCCACCTCGACCTCGATCTCTCCGTCCGGCTTCCTGACAGCCACGGCATACTGATCCTTGTTTTTCATCATAACGCCTTCCAGAACCGCCTGTCCGCCGATTCCGGAATATCTCGTCTTCTTTTTGCCCATACGCGCTTCCTCTCATTGCCCGCTCATAAGCTCTCCGGAACTGCCCTGCGTGCAAGCACGCCGGCAGCTCCGCAGGCTTCCGACTCTGCTTATTCGCGCAAAAAAAGGCTGAGGTGTGCACCTCAACCTTTCCGTACAGAACTTATTTGCTTTCCACACCGTACTTCTTGTTAAACTTATCAATACGTCCGCGGGCCTGTGCCGCCTTCTGCTGTCCCGTATAGAACGAATGGCATTTGGAGCAGACCTCGACGTGAATCTCGGGCTTGGTCGACCCTGTCACGAATGTGTTGCCGCAGTTGCAGGTTACGGTTGCCTGATAGTACTCAGGATGGATTCCTTCTTTCATCTCTCTCACCTCTTCTTATCTTATACACGAAAATAAACAGACGTTTCCGCCGTACCTTTTCCTCATGATGCCGCCGCAGACCGACAGCTTTTACATTGTAGCACAGGCACAGCGCGTATGCAAGTCCTTTTTATAAAAATTTCATCTTCTTTACCATATTGACAAACTCGAAATTGCTCCTCGTCCTCGCGAACATATCCAAGACTTTCTCCACCGCCTCGTCCGCTTTCATGCCGTTCAGGGCCTTGCGGATAATGTTGATGGCCTCCAGCTCGTCGGGAGACAGCAGGAGATCTTCTCTTCTCGTGCTGGACTTCGGGATGTCGATCGCGGGGAAGACGCGCTTCTCGGACAGCTTGCGGTCCAGCACCATCTCCATGTTGCCGGTTCCCTTGAACTCCTCGTAGACCACATCGTCCATCTTGCTGCCCGTCTCCACCAGCGCCGTGGCGAGGATCGTCAGGCTGCCGCCCTCCCGCATATTGCGCGCCGCGCCGAAGAACCGCTTCGGCATGTGCAGCGCCGCCGGATCCAGACCGCCTGAGAGCGTGCGGCCGCTGGGCGGCACCACCAGGTTGTAGGCTCTCGTCAGACGGGTGATGCTGTCCAGCAGCACCACGACGTCCCGGCCGTGCTCCACGAGGCGCTTCGCGCGCTCGATCACCATCTCGGACACCCTCTTGTGGTGCTCCGGCAGCTCGTCGAAGGTAGAGTAGATAACTTCCACGTTCGGCCCCTCAATCGCTTCCTTGATGTCCGTCACCTCCTCCGGCCGCTCATCGATCAGCAGAATGATCAGATGGGCGTCCCGCGCCGTCTTCGTGATGGACTTCGCGACTTCCTTTAACAGCGTTGTCTTACCTGCCTTCGGCGGGGACACGATCATACCTCTCTGTCCCTTGCCGACCGGACTCATCAGATCCATGATACGCATGGCCGCCGACGCTCCCGGCACCTCCAGCTTCAGGCGCTCGTTCGGAAAGATCGGCGTCAGGTCCTCGAAATTCGGCCTGCGCATGGCAATCTCCGGCGGATACCCATTGATCGACTTGACATAGAGGAGGGCGCTGAACTTCTCATTCTGTGTCTTCACCCTCGTATTTCCCTCTAAAATATCACCTGTTTTCAAACCAAAACGGCGTATCTGGCTGGGCGCCACATAGACGTCGTTCTCGCCCGGCAGATAATTCTCGCAGCGGATAAAACCGAAGCCGTCGCTCATGACCTCCAGAATGCCGCTGGCCGTTATGCCGCTGTCCAGCTCTGCGGGAAACCGCTCTTCCTCGGCGTTCTCTCTCTTCGGAGGCGGCACCAGAGACTTCACGGCGACCTCCTTGCCCTCCGCCCTGTCCTTCTCGTCCTCCTTGAGCATCGCCTCCACGACTTCCGATTTCTTCATGGTCGACGTTCCCTTGATACCTCTGCTCTTCGCAATCGCCTTCAGATCAGCGAGCGCCAATGACTCATACTTTTCTCTCATACTTTCCTCCTGCATTTTTTCGGATTGTCTTCTATAGATAATACCTGCATAAACACCTGTATGTATACATTCTTTCGTCTAGGGATTTAATACCTGATGTGCTATCCGAAATGAATCCGCTTTGTTATCGCATATTATACACTATCTTCTCTGAAAAGAAAAGCATTTTTCACGAAGAAGTCACATTTTATCCCCGAGAAATTTATTGCAGAGAAATTCCAAATATTATATGATAGGAGAGCGAGGTCATAAAAATATGCTTATGCGCCCGGAAATCACTATAAATTAAATCTTTATTTAATAAATCAAAGGAAATGAGGTGTCCCATGACAACAAACGAAAAAGCTCTGGAACTACATGAAAAGTGGCAGGGAAAGCTGGAAACGGTGTCTAAAACGCCGGTCAAGACAAGAGAAGCTCTCGCCCTCGCCTATACCCCCGGCGTCGCCGAGCCCTGCAAGGTGATCGCCCAGGATAAGGAGGCTGCCTACACCTACACCTGGAAGTCCAACACGATCGCGGTCGTCTCCGACGGCAGCGCCGTGCTCGGTCTGGGCAACATCGGCCCCCATGCCGCCATGCCCGTCATGGAAGGCAAGGCCGTCCTGTTCAAAGAGTTCGGCGGCGTCAACGCTGTGCCGATCTGTCTGGACACGCAGGACACCGAGGAGATCATCAAGGCCGTCACCTACCTTGCCCCCGGCTTCGGCGGCATCAATCTGGAGGATATCAGCGCGCCCCGCTGCTTCGAGATCGAAGAGCGGCTGAAGGAGACGCTGGATATTCCCGTATTCCACGACGATCAGCACGGCACCGCCATCGTCGTCCTGGCAGGCACGATCAACGCCCTGAAGATCGTCGGCAAGAAGAAGGAGGACTGCAGAGTTGTCGTGAACGGCGCGGGCGCGGCCGGCGTAGCCATCACGAAACTGCTCTTAAACTACGGCTTTACCGACATCACCATGTGCAACAGGGGCGGCGTCGTCAACAAACAGCGCACGGATCTCAACCCCGTCATGCAGAAGATGACGGACTGCACCAATCCCCGGCAGATAAGCGGCACGCTGGCCGACGCGATGAAGGGTTCCGACATCTTCATCGGCGTCTCCGCCCCCAATACCGTAACGCGTGATATGGTAGCTTCCATGAACCGGGACGCTATCCTCTTCGCCATGGCCAACCCCGTACCGGAGATCATGCCGGACGAGGCGAAGGCCGCCGGTGCGAGGATCGTCGGGACGGGCCGCTCGGACTTCCCGAACCAGATCAACAATGTGGTCGCTTTCCCGGGCATCTTCCGGGGCGCTCTGGAAGGCCGCGCGCCGCAGATCACGGAGGAGATGAAACTCGCCGCGGCCCTCGCCCTCGCCGACCTCGTGCCGGAAAGCGAGCTGAACGAGGACAACATCATGCCCGAGGCTTTTGATCCGAAGGTTGCCGACGCCGTGGCGGCGGCAGTCAAGGCTCACATCAGACGACAGGCATGACCCGCTTCTACTCGCTGAGCGATTACCTGAAGGACACTTACGGCGAAAAAATGTACAAGATCGCCATCGACGCGGGATTTACCTGTCCCAACCGGGACGGGACGCTGGGCGTCGGCGGCTGCATCTTCTGCAGCGCGGGCGGCAGCGGCGACTACGCCGTCAGCCGTTCCGGACACCCGGATATCAGGGCGCAGCTTGCCGCCGGGCGGGCGCTGTTCGGCAATAAAACGATGGGACAGCGCTGTATCGCCTACTTTCAGGCGTACACAAACACTTATGCCCCGCCGCAGCGTCTGCGCGAGCTCTATGCAGAGGCGCTGTGCGAGCCCTCCGTGGCGGGCATCTCCATCGCGACCCGACCGGACTGCCTGCCGGAAAATGTAATGACCACGCTGGTCAATTTGCGTGAGCAGTTCCCTGACAAGTTTGTCTGGATCGAATTGGGCCTGCAGACAATCCACGAGGAAACAGCCGCATTGATCAGGCGCGGATACCCGCTGGAGGTTTATGACAGTTGTGTCGCATCTCTGCAACAGGCACGGATACCGGTCGTCACACACATGATTCTGGGTCTGCCGGGCGAATCGAAAGAACATATGTTATCTACTATCGCCCATATCAATAACGTGCGTTCCTGGGGAATTAAATTACAGCTGCTTCATGTGCTGCGCGGCACCGACCTGGCGACGCTCTACGAGAGCGGACGCTATGAACCGCTGACGCTGGACGCCTACACGGAGCTTGTCATCGCCTGTCTGGAGCGGTTGTCCCCGGATGTCGTCGTCCACCGGCTGACCGGAGACGGCCCGAAGAAGCTGCTTCTCGCTCCCCTGTGGAGCGCGGACAAGCGAAATGTCCTCAATACGATCCAACGCACCATGAAGGCGCGCGGCTCCTACCAGGGCCGCTTATACACAGAAAGGCTTCACTCATGACACAGGATCCGCTGACCCTATATAAACTGATTGTTCTCTACATGCTGAATCGGGTTGATTTTCCGCTGACAAAAGCGCAGGTGGGAGATTTTATCTTAGAACGGGAATACACGAATTTTCTGACTCTGCAGCAGGCGATCGCCGAGCTCATAGACGCGGGGATGGTGACTGCCAAATCCACCCGCAACCGCACGCATCTGGCGATCACGGAGGAGGGACGCGCCACGCTCTCCTATTTTCAGAACCGCATAAACGACTCCATCAAGGAGGAGATCGATGCCTTTTTCTCCGAGAATGAGATAGAAATGCGCAACGAAGTCTCCATTCTGGCCGACTATTACAAATCCGTGTCCGGCGAGTACGAGGCGCAGCTTGTCGCCAAGGAAAAGGACGTCACGGTGCTCGGAATCACTCTGTCCGTCCCCGACGAGGAAACCGCCGCCGCCATCTGCGCGAACTGGCAGCGGAAAAATCAGGACATCTATCAATATCTGATCAGACAGCTCTTCTAATGCTTCGAGATAATTTCACCCCAGCTGCCAACCCCAATCACGCGCAGCGCAAAATCCGTGTACTGGGCCGACTGCGCCGTATCCACATACTTGAACGCGTCATAGATGGACTTGCGACCGCCGCCCTGCGTGTTGATGCCGAGGGCCAGCCCCTGCGCCACCTCTTCCGACGCGTCCGTCTCGCGTGAGAACAGCATATTGTCAATATACTGATTCGCCTCTATCACCTTATAGGCATACACGAAGGAGGCCGCCTGCAGATCCTGTCCGGCGCTGGACGTGTAGCCCATCTCACTCAGCGTCACATGCCGCACCTGTCCGGCATCCGTCAAAAGTTCTTCCTTCTGCAGGTAATCCGTCAGCACATGAATATTTTTGATGGTGATCACCGGGCTCGTCTCGGAATCCAGCACGTAGGAACTCGCCTTGCCGCTGGTGCTCCATGCCTTGGCGCTGGTAAGCGGATAATTGTACGGGTGATAGCCGACACCCCAGTTGATATTGCCGCCCGCCTTGATATTGCGGTTGAACTCGTCCAGAATCTCCTTCGCGGAATAGCCGCCCGTCGAGTACAGGTTTTTGCCCCACTGCTGGTCCAGGGAGATATACACGATAGCGTTGCTGTTCACGCTGACAATGGCGTTATAGAAGACGCGGAAGGCTTTGGCATACTCCTCCACATAGCTCGCCGTATCCATATATTCTATGTAATTCCACTCGTTTCTGGCATTGATCTCATTGCCGATCACCCAGCTGGATACTCTGCCGTGGACTCCGTCGCTGTAGCGGTTCGCCAGGAAAGAGCCGATCGCCGCCAGATATTCCGTCCCCGCCTCGTCCGTCGCGTTGAACGCATAGTAGGGTGCCCGCCCGCCGGAGCGCGCCTTCGGATGAATCAGCTGCATATAGCCGGGATTGAGATCATTCAGAATAATGGCCGTAATGCTGATCCCCTTGTTCGTCAGCGTGGAGAACACATAGTCATACTCCGCGATGATCTGTCCGTTGAACGCATAGCTTCTGCCGTTGTATGTATAGTAGACCGTCGGGTAATAAGCGTCGCTCGTGTTGCCCATGATCCTGCTCAGCGGAATATTGTACGCGGCGTGCTTCACGCCGAGATCGTCCAGCTCCGATCCGCGCAGCTTATCCGGATCAACTAACAGTCCCTTCTTGGAGGATGTGTTGATCGGCAGGCTGCACTTCGCGATCGCCTCCGGATTCGTGATGTAGCGCGGTTTGCTGATCGGCATAAACTCGCCGTCCTTCTTGATTGCGACGACGAATTTGGAGAACAGTCTGGAAGCGGCGGAATTGTAATTGAGGTTCACCGAAAAAGTCAGATCGACGTCCTTCAGCGCCTCTTCAATATACTCGTCGCCGGAAATTCCTTTCTCGTACGTCTTCTCCGCAAAGAGATAATAATAATTGTCGTCGCTGGCGGCAAGTCCGCTCGCAGACATAACCACATTCACCTTGCCCGTCTTGCCGTCGATCAGGCAGCTCTCGATCGTGGCAAACTCCTCCGCGTTCTCGGCTGTCAGCTCCACCTGTGGCGGTCTGGCATGCACGCCGTCGATGAGCAGACGCGAGGCGTCCGACAGCGCCTTGGCCGTATCCTTGCCGGCGTTCTGCCGCACATGCTCCTTCCGCTTGCGCAGGAGCATATTTTCCGTCATCTCCACCGCCTGCGTGTGCACCATGGCCTCCACTGCCTGCCGTTGCGCGGTCAGCCTCATCAGATATGCGCGGATGCCCAAAAAGCTTCCTATCCCGACAAGCACCGCAGCAGCTGCCGCTGCGGCCGCGATGCCGCTGCGCTTCCTTCTTCTTCGTCTGAGGACCTCCTTCGGCTCCTCGGGTCTCTCCTCGATGGTATAGGTTTCCTCCACCGTGATGGTTCGCTCCACGCTGCCCTGATCGTTCACCGTCACGGATTCCTCCATCTTCACGGCTTCCTCGAGCACCGTACCCCTGCGCTTCTGCTCCCGAAGTCTCGCCTTGTCCTCCTTAAGCTGTTGTTTGAGACGGCGCTTCCTGGCCTTGGCCTTCTTCTTGTTGGCCGCCACCTTCTCCTTATCAATCACGCGTTTCCTTCGCTTTTTCATGTACCGCTTCTTCCTTTATACGCTTCATATGCTCCCTGATCTTCGCCTCATAGCCGTTGCCGGTAGGCTTATAGAACTCTTTCCCGCTCAGCTCATAGGGAAGGTACTGTTGTTCCACATAATGGTTCGGATAATCGTGCGCATACTTATATCCCGTGCCGCGCCCCAGCTTCTGTGCGCCCTTATAGTGCGCGTCCTGCAGATGTGCGGGGATCGGCAGCTCTCCCGTCTGCCGCACTGTCTCCATAGCCAGAGACACCGCCGCGCAGCTTGCGTTGCTCTTCGGCGCGCACGCCACATAGGCCGCCGCCTGCGACAGGATGATCTGCGCCTCCGGCATACCGACGCGCTCCGCCGCCAGCGATGCGCTGACCGCTACATTTAACGCCATCGGGTCCGCATTGCCCACGTCCTCCGATGCGCAGATCATGATCCGTCTCGCAATAAAAGTCACGCTCTCTCCCGCATACAGCATACGGCTCAGATAGTAGACCGCCGCATCAGGATCCGACCCGCGCATGCTCTTGATAAAAGCAGAGATTGTGTCATAGTGGTTGTCCCCCGCCTTATCGTAACGTAACATGCGTTTTTGTATACATTCCTGCGCCACTTCCAGCGTGATGTGGATTTTGCCGTCCTCACTTCTGTCCGTCGTCATAACGCCCAGCTCCACGGCATTCAGCGCGTGTCTGGCGTCCCCTCCTGACAGATCCGCAAGGAAATCCGCCGCCGCGTCGTCAATGGCGGCGTCGAAAGCGCCCATTCCCTTTTCCCTGTCATATACGGCGCGCAGGATCAGTTCTCTGATTTCCTCTTTCGATAATGGGTGTAATTCAAATATGACGGAGCGCGAGATCAGTGCCGCGTTCACTTCAAAATAAGGATTTTCCGTGGTTGCACCAATCAGAATCAGCGTGCCGTCCTCCACGAACGGAAGCAGATAGTCCTGCTGTCCCTTATTAAAACGATGAATCTCGTCGATAAACAGAATCGTCTTGCGGCCGTACATGCCGCGCAGCTCCTGCGCTTCGGCCACGACCTCCTCCATATCCTTCTTGCCCGCCGCCGTGGCGTTAATCTGCTTAAATTCCGCGCTGGTCGTGTTCGCAATCACCCTTGCCAGCGTGGTCTTGCCCGTTCCAGGCGGCCCATAGAAAATGACGGAACTCAGCTTATCCGCCTTGATGGCCCGGTAGAGCAGCTTGTCCTTGCCGATAATATGCTGCTGCCCGACAACCTCTTCCAGCGTGGACGGCCTGAGTCTGGCTGCCAGAGGCGCCTCTTTTTCCTGATTTGCATTCCGCATATATTCAAACAGATCCATTCCGCCGCGCCGCCTCCAGAGCGCTTCTGCCGCCCGCCTTAAAAGTGTAATCTAAAATATTATACTACTTCTTGAAAAATTGTGCAATCACCTTTCCGTTTTCCGCTCATACAGGTCCGCAAACGCCTCCAGATTCCGCCTGATCTCGATGTGCTGCGGACAGATGCCCTCACACTTCCCGCACTTGATGCAGTCCGACGCCCGCCCGTGATTCATGGAATACCGCTCATAGTACATATTGGTCTTTTTGCCGGTGGCGGTGTACATATTGTACAGGCCGAAATAGCCCGGGATATTGATGTTCTTCGGACATTCCTCCATACAGTAACGGCAGTTCGTGCAGGGCACGACGTCGCGGTTCATGATTTCGGCGACGCGCGCAAGCATCCCTCGCTCCGCCTTGTCAAGCGGCCGAAATTCCTGCATACAGGAGGTGTTGTCGATCACCTGGTCCAGAGTGCTCATGCCGCTCAGCACCATAAAGCAGTTCTCCAGCGAAGCCGCGTATCGGATCGCATAGGAGGCCGGAGAACCGGCCGCGCCGCACCTTGTCAGCTCCGCCTGCGCCTCCGCGGAGAGTTTCGCCAGACTTCCGCCCTTCACAGGCTCCATGACGACGACCGGCTTACCGTGCCGGCAGGCCGTCTCATAGCAGGCGCCCGACTGAATCGCCGCGCTGTCCCAGTCCAGATAATTGATCTGCAGCTGCACGAAGTCTATCTCGGGATAACGCGTCAGGATCTCGTCCAGAAGCTGCGCGTCGTCATGGTAGGAAAAACCGATCTGCCTCGCAAGCCCCTGCTCCTTCAGCTTATACAAAAACTCAAAGCCGCCGTATTTCAGCGTGTTGACATAGCGCTCCCTGCCCATATTGTGGAGCAGATAATAATCGAAATAGGAAACGCCGCAGCGCGCAAGCTGCTCTTCAAAGTAGCGCGGATACTCGTCCGTCCCCCGCACCCGCAGAATCGGCATCTTGTCCGCCAGCAAATACTTCTCCCGCGGATATCTGTCCGTGAGGCAGCGTTTGACCGCCCGCTCCGACTGCTCCCCATGATAGGGATAAGCCGTGTCAAAATAGACGAACCCACGCTCCAAAAAGCAATCCACCATGCGGCACAGCTGTTCGTAATCGATGCTCTTCACATCATCCGGATCCGTCAGCGGCAGCCGCATCGTCCCAAAGCCCAGTTTTTTCATATTTTTCACACCGGTCCCTCCATTCTTTCTCATCCGCCTTGACCCTATTTTTATATTATAATACGCCGGCCAAGGCAATGTAAAGCCAACACCCTCCGCGCAATCCCTGCGGCCGGCGCTCAGTCTAAGAGCAGCTCCTCCACCGTCACGAACTCATAGCCCTGCGCCTGCAGATCATCAATGATCCTGAGGGCCGCCGTCACGGTCGTCTTGTACTCGTCGTGCAAAAGAATGATCGCGTTCTCCTTCGCCCTGCTCTCGACCGCGCGCACGATACTGTCCGCGTTTTGGGTGCTCCAGTCCAGCGGATCAATCGTCCACAGCACCGGAAGCATATTCAGCTCCCGCTCGAATTTCTTGTCCCACGTGCCGTAGGGCGGGCGCACATACTGTATCTCCCGCCCGGTCAATTCCTCGAGAAGCAGACTCGTTTTTATTAATTCCTGTTTAAATTTTTCACTATTGCTTTGGCTGAGCTGAATATGGCTGTAGGTGTGGTTGCCGACCAGATGCCCCTCCCCGCTCATGCGCCTGATCAGCTCAGGATACTGCGCCGCGTTCTCACCCAGCACGAAAAAGCTCGCCTTCGCTCCCCTCTCCTTCAGCCCGTCCAGAAGCTGTTCGGTGTAGTACGGGTGCGGACCGTCGTCGAAGGTGAGCGCAATCTTCTTCGCCTCCGCCGCGCGGCCCGTCACCGCGGCCGTCCAACCCTCGCGCTCCGCGATTCCCAGCACACATAAAGCAAAAAAGACAGCCAGTAAAACCGCCGTCTTTCGTTCCATAACACCATCATATATTCTCTTACGCATACCGATACGCCTCTGCCCGCCCATCGATAACGCCTGTGATTTTATATACCGTCCGGCGCATCATGGTCTTTGCATAAATATATGCAGGCCGCACGCATATCAGAAGCGTCCGCCGCCAGAAAACAGTGACCGGCCTGTCTCAATCAATCCCCGGTCCTCAGTTTTCCACATGGTTTAATCGAAATTAAACCAGCCCTTTTTATGTGGATATCTCTGCTTTTTCAAGTGATAACCCTGCCCGCCTAGGAGATACGCAGATCCATAGAGCGGATATACAGCGCCTCAAATTCCTCCTGCGCCGCCAGATTGAGACTCTCTATAGGAGAAAGACGCTGCTCCAGAACAGCCTTGTCGATTCTGCCAAGCCAAAGATCCCTCCCCAGCAGGTATGCGCCCCCGAGGGACGTATTGCCCACCGCGCGCACGCTGCCCCGCATACGCTCCGGCAGCAGACCGATCCGGAATGCCGCCTCCACATCGAGATAATAGCCGAAGCCGCCTGCCAGATACACCTGTACATCTTCCGGCTCTCCCATGCGCCGCCAGAGGATCTCCACACCCGCGCGCACGGCGGCCTTCGCCATCTGGATCGCGCGGACATCCGCCTGAGTTATGTGGAGAAGCGGAGCGGAACCGTCCCGCCGCAGCGTCACTCCTTCCGTAAAATAAGGCTCTGCCAGCAGGCCTCTCTCATCCGCGATACCCGCCTGCAGCAGCGCGGCCACGCTGGCAATCATATCGCTCCCCGCGATACCTGCCCCCGCGCCGCCCTCAAAAGCCGGCCCCGCCGCTGTCGCCGTGACGATCATGCGCCTGCCGTCCGTGATCGCCATCTCTCCGTTGGTCCCCAGGTCGATGAGAAGACGCACCGGCTGTGCGTTCCCGGCTGCATCGCTCCTCCCGGCGGCGCAGCGCCCGCTCTGCTCGGCGGCCGCTGTCTTTTCCTGACACCGGAACGAGTCATCAGGCTGCCGCTCCGGCAGCATCCCGCAGGCGTACAGCCCGGCCACGATGTCGCCGCCCACAAAAGCGCTGATCACAGGCGCGATATAAACCGGGAAATCCCATCCCTCATGGGAATACGTCTGCAGACCGCTCTCCACCGGCGTAAAAGGGCTGCGCCCCAACGCGTGCACATCGTGTCCCATCAGCAGATGCTCCATCGCGGTGTTTCCCGCAATGCACATACACCGTATCGTTGTTCCATATCCCTGAAACCGCGCCGCGCCGTCCTCCAGCGCTTCCATCGCCAGCCGGCGCAGCTCCTCCCCGGAGCCCTCGCAGGCCGCCTGTATCCTGGAAAGCACGTCCGCCCCATAGCAGCGCTGAGGATTCAGTCCGCACCAGGTGTCCAGAATCCGCCCCGAGTCCGCCTCCACAAGCCGCATCGCAATCGTCGTGGTGCCCAGATCCACCGCGATAACCGCACCGGCGGCATTCTCACGCTCCGCTTCCGCCATTTTATTTCGCGCGTTATTTTTTTCTGTTTCCGGCGTGTTTCCAAACGAGCGTTTTTCTATGTCGTTCGATTTCGTAACGATCGGTTTTTGTTTTTTGGTTTTTGAATTCTTTTGACTTATTTGGTCATTATTTCCCGTCACCTCTATCATGTCCGTTATAACGGTCGTCTCAGGCGCGTCCCGGAAGGCCAGCGCGATCGTGCAGTCCCCCTTCGGCCTCGCCAGACAGGCCAGACGATATCCCAGCCGCAGCTCCTCCGCCTCCATCACGCTTCGCTCCAGCGGTGTGGGGACAGTCGCGCCCTTCAGAAAACGGACGCGGCATCTGCCGCAGTCGCCTCTTCCCCCGCAGAAGCTGCCGCGCATCAGGTGATTTTGCAGCAGAGTTGACAGGAGCGTCGCAGATGAATCGTGTGTCAGCACGACAGATTTTCCGTCGAAATCGTCCACCGCGTTATCTGATTTATCGTTTTCTGATACGATCGTTATTTTAATTTGCTCAGACAAACTGATTTTTCTCCTTATCGTAATGATAATCAATTTTTGACAGTTTATTCTCTATTTCCGCACGGTCGATATCGAGATCGTCACAGAGAGCGTCCAGAGAACCGTAGGCATCGCGAAGCTTCATATTGAGAAAGCTGAGTAACATTGCAGGATCTTGTGGAATCATAAATATACCGCCTTTCGTATCAGTCTGTATGGCAGACAGCCGCAAAATCTGCCGGAATCGGCCGCCTGTATCGGTGCGGCATTGCCGCCTGCCCTCTGCGAATCACCGCAGCGCCATCTCCACGCTGTAGTGTGTGCCGTCGCTTTCGGCCCGCGCCATGCTGCCGCAGATCAGAGGCATCATAGGGGAGAGGTGGCCGATGTCGAGATCCATCAGCACGGGCACGTTGTACTTGCGTATCGTCTCGTACACGGCGCCGTACTGGTCGAGTCCCATCATCTCCTGCCCGTGGCACAGCGGTCTGCCGATCAAAAAGCCGCTGCAGTGTTCAAACCAGCCCGCGTGCTCCATCTGCCACATGGCGCGGCGGATGGACATGACGTTCAGATCGCAGGACTCCAGAAACCAGAGAATCCCATCGTCCCGATAGCGCTCTGCAAATTCCGTCACTCTGTCATACTTCGTTCCCAGCAGATTCACCAGACAGTCCATGCAACCGCCCAGCAGACGTCCTCGCAGTTCGATCTGCGGAGTGTCGGCCGCTGCGCCGCCCAGGCTCTCCACGTTCGTCCTGCCGTCCGGCAGTATATAGCGGATGACCGACGGCTCAGTCACATTGTAGGGCAGCAGCGGATGCTCCTCGTCTTTCAGCCACTCCCGCTCCCACTTGTCATAACCCGCAAACCGAAGCCGATGCCCGGTGAGCAACGCCATCGCATCCTGAATCGACGGATGCCACGGCTCCATGCCAAAGGCGGCGGCGCACGGCCCGTAGATCGAAGCGGTATCGCACAGCGTCGTCAGCAGGAAGGTCATGTTCGTGTTATCCGAAAAGCCCATATACCACTTCGGGCGCGCCTGCCTTATTTTTTCAAAATCCACGTAGTCCAAGATCTCGCACATCAACTCCCCGCCGCCGCAGGAGATGAGAACGTCGTTGTCCGCGCTGCAGTAGGACTGCCACAGTTCCGCCCCGCACTTAGGCGGCGTGCTGCTGATGCCGACGCCCTCCTGTGCGTAACAGTTTGGGCCCAGCTGCAGTCGGTAGCCCATTTCTTTCCATTTGCGCTGCGCATTGTCGAAGGCGCTGAGGTACGGCTCGGTCGCGCAGCCAAAGGAAGGAGCGACGAAGCCGATGGTGCCGCCTGGGGATAAAAATTCAGGATATCGCATGGTTGTACCCGCCTTTCTCAACCTGTTTTTTCTATATATAATACAATATAACAGAAAACCGCCGCAATAACGAGATGAAACAGGCAGGGCGGCCTTACTTCCGCCCTGCCGTCAGTTTTCCGTCCTCCACAGTGATCAGGATCGTGTCCTTTGCGCCCACCTGATCCGCCAGAATCAGGCGCGCCGACAGCGTCTCCACATACTTCTGGATATAGCGCTTCAGCGGACGCGCGCCGTAGACGGGATCGTAAGCCTGCTCCGCGATAAAGCGCTCTGCCTCCGGCGTCAGCTCAATCGCAAGTTCGCGGTCGGCAAGCCTTCTGTTCAGGTCGGCTACAATCAGGCGGATGATACCGCCGATGTTGTCCTTCGTGAGCGGCTTGAAGAGAATCGTCTCATCCAGACGGTTGAGGAATTCTGGGCGGAAATGGTTTCGCAGATCGCCCATAACCAGTTCCTCCGCCTCGGGCGTAATATTGCCCTGCGCGTCAATGCCGTCCAGCAGGTAACTCGCGCCGATATTCGAGGTCATGATCAGAATGGTATTCTTGAAATCCACCGTTCTGCCCTGGGAGTCCGTGATGCGCCCGTCGTCCAATACCTGCAACAGCACGTTAAACACATCGGGGTGCGCTTTTTCGATCTCATCAAAAAGCACAACCGAGTAGGGTTTTCTTCTGACCGCCTCAGTCAACTGTCCACCCTCCTCGTAGCCCACATAGCCGGGAGGCGCTCCGATCAGCCTCGACACCGAGTATTTCTCCATATATTCGCTCATGTCGATGCGCACCATGTTCGCCTCGTCGTCGAAAAGCGACGCCGCCAGCGCCTTGGCCAGCTCCGTCTTGCCGACGCCGGTGGGCCCCAGGAAAAGGAAGGACCCGATGGGCTTGGTGGGATCCTTGATGCCCGCCTTGGAGCGGATGATCGCCTCCGTCACCTTGGTCACGCCCTCGTCCTGCCCGATGACACGCTTGTGCAGCTCGTCGTCCAGGTGCAGGGTCTTGTTGCGCTCGCTCTCGGTCAGCTTGGAGACAGGAATCCCCGTCCAGCGGGAGATGATCTTCGCGATCTCCTCGTCGGACACACTCTCGTGCACGAGGGACAGATCCTCCCTGCTGATCTTTTCCTCCTCAATCTCCAGCTGCTTTTTCAGCGCCGGCAGCCTGCCGTAGCTGAGTTCCGCCGCCTTCTCGTAGTCTCCGTCGCGCTGCGCGATCTGGATCTGACCGTTCACTTCGTCGATCTCCTCGCGGATCTTAGACAGCTTCTCCACGGACGCCTTCTCGTTCTCCCACTGGGCCATGCGGTTCTTCAGCTCTTCCTTCAGCTCCGCCAGCTCCTTCTGCAGGTTGGCCAGGCGCTCCCTGCTCAGATGATCGTCCTCTTTTTTCAGGGCCGTCTCCTCTATTTCCAGCTGCATCACCCTGCGCTGCAGTTCGTCCAGCTCCGTGGGCATGGAATCCAGCTCCGTCTTGATCAGCGCGCAGGCCTCGTCCACCAGATCGATGGCCTTATCCGGCAGGAAGCGGTCGGAGATGTAGCGGTTGGACAGCACCGCCGCGCTCACCAGCGCATTGTCCATGATCTTCACGCCGTGGAAGACTTCGTAGCGCTCTTTCAGGCCGCGCAGAATCGAGATGGTGTCCTCCACCGTAGGCTCATCCACCATGACCGGCTGAAAACGCCGCTCCAGCGCCGCATCCTTCTCAATATACTGGCGGTACTCATCCAGCGTCGTCGCGCCGATGCAGTGCAGCTCGCCGCGGGCCAGCATGGGTTTGAGCATATTGCCGGCGTCCATCGCGCCGTCGGTCTTACCCGCGCCCACGATGGTGTGCAGTTCGTCGATGAACAGGATGATCTGCCCGTCGCTGTTTTTCACGTCGTCCAGCACGGCCTTCAGCCGCTCCTCAAACTCGCCGCGGTACTTCGCGCCCGCCACCAGCGCGCCCATATCCAGCGCGAAAATTTTCTTATCCTTCAATCCTTCCGGCACATCGCCGCGGACGATACGCTGCGCCAGTCCTTCCGCCACCGCGGTCTTGCCGACGCCCGGCTCGCCGATCAGCACCGGGTTGTTTTTCGTTTTTCTGGACAAAATCCGGATCACATTGCGGATCTCGTTGTCTCTGCCAATGACGGGATCAAGCTTCTGGCTACGCGCCTTTTCCACCAGATCCTGTCCGTACTTTTCCAGCGTGTCGTAAGTCGCCTCCGGGTTATCCGAAGTCACGCGCTGGTTGCCGCGCACCGTGGACAGCGCCTGCAGAAAGCGCTCCCTCGTGATGCCGAACTCCCGGAAAATCTCCTTGATCTCCCGGTTAGGACTCTTGATCATGGCAAGGAAAAGATGCTCCACGGACACATACTCGTCGCCGAGCTGCTTCGCCTCGTCCTCCGCGCCGATCAGCACCTTGTTCAGGTCCTGCCCGATATAGATCTGTCCGCCCTGCACCTTCACGCGCTTGTTCAGCCCCTGCTCCACGCGGTTCACGAAATATTCCTTCTGTATCTCCATCTTCTCGATCAGCTTTAAGATCAGGCTGTCGTCGATGGTGAGCAGACTGTAGAGCAGATGCTCCTGCTCGATCTCCTGGTTGCCGTACTCGTAAGCCAGCTTCTCACAACCCTCCACGGCTTGCATAGATTTCTGGGTAAATTTTGTCAGATTCATGATATCGCCTCCTCTGCCCTGCAAAGGCACTTTTGTTCTATGAACACTATAACAATATCGCCTTCTGTTAGCAATGTCAAGAGGTGAGTGCTAAAATTTTCAGAAAATTTTTATAAAGCGTTTCAAAGCCTTATTTTTCTGGGGTTTTTTAAATATATACTTTTTAATATCGTTTCAAACTGTTTCATTTTTTCACATACTTTTTTAGAATTTGAGGTAAACTTGAGGTAAATTTGAGGTAAAATATGTCAGTCATACAATCATACTTATTTTTTCTAATTTATCAATTTCTTTACGGTTTCTCTCTGGTGAAATGTGATTATACACTTCCATAGTCACCGAAATGCGGCTGTGTCCCATAATGTATTGCAGGACTTTGACGTCCATTCCTACTTCTGCCATTCTTGTGCAGGCTGTATGCCTTAGAATGTGCGCCGACAAATGGGGCAGTTTGCATTTTATATCAGCACTTATGTTGTGTTTATTCACAATGTTTTTCAAAACACTATTGACCGCACCAGGCATCATCGGATTATTATTTTTCGTAGAGAAAACAAAATCAGCATATCCGTCTATTACAACCTTTGTCCTCGTACCAGTTTGAAACTGTTGTTTCTTTTGCTGCAGCAAGGCATGATATACGCTGTTCGTCATCGGTATTTTTCTGATTCCGCTTTCTGTCTTAGGGCTTTCTGCATAAAAAACATATTTTCCATTTAATTTTTTATAAATAATCTGATGATCGATACTTATTTCCCGATTTTCAAAATCTACATCGTTCCAAGTCAGCCCTATCGTCTCGCCACAGCGTGCGCCTGTTCCAAGCATAAATATAATCAGCGGCAAATATTGTTGATATACTGCACTTTTTTGAACGAATATCAGCAGTTCTTCCTGTTCTTGCAATGTCAGTGCAGTCTTCTCTGCAGCATCTTTAGCATAAAATTCTTTCAGACAGCCTTTACTTGGATTTTTTCGGATAATATCGTCGTCTATTGCAAGGTCAAAACATGGAGAAATCATACAATCATATGCCTTAATAGTAGAATATTTTAATCCTTTTTGCGCAAGCATTGTATAAAATCTAAGAATATCCGTTTTCTTAATATCTCCGATACTTTTATTCCCCAGAAAGCTATGTCGTACATGATTATCCCATAATCCCAGATAATTCTCTTTTGTTGAATTAGCTAATTTTATTTTGATACTCATATACTTATCAAATTGGTCATTCAGGCTTATGACGGATTTTGAAGTATCTATATTATCCGAAATATCTTTATTGATTTGTTTTTCACGCTCCCGCAGTTCAGAAAGGCTATTGGCATATACACATTTTCTCTGCCCGCAAATATTATACTGAAATACATATTTTCCTTCTTTACGTTGACTTTCCCCCTTTTCCAATACTCTACCGTTCTTATCTTTTCTTCTAACCATACTGACTCCTTTCTTATCGAAAAGAGTATCGCAAAGACAGCATATCATATACGATGCCCCTTATCAATAGAACAACCGCTCAAAATCTGAAACTATAAGACATTTCTTTCAAGTAAATATTCTTCAAATTTTTTGCGTTTGATCAGTGAGTATGTTCCTTTTCTTATAACAAAATCACATTCTGAATCATTTAATAATTCACGAATTTTAGCTTGTCCTATGTGGCTGTACTCTGCCGCCTCCTCGACTGTTAATAATAGCTTTTCTGGTATTGGTATTCGTTGTTTCATGGCATTTTACCTCCTGTTGTTATTGATTGTAAGATAAGTATAATCGAGAGCGTATGACATTTTTTTGTCATTTTTTAAATTCTGATAGGATTTGGGAAATGGGATTTTGAAGAATCCCAAAAGAAGGGCTCAAAACGCCAGTAAAATCAAGCTATTTCTTGTAATGGGAAAAAGGGAAAGGCTAGGGGTAATAGTAAACCCTAGCCTTTGCGGGATATTGCCCATGGCGCAAGCCGTAACGGCGTCCGCTTGCGGATTCGCTGCCGCTCATTCCGCCGCGCCCAGACGCCTACGGCTGTTCGCGCGTGGGGCGAGAATGATTCTGTTTTTGTTTGACAATTTGTCGAATTATGTTAGTATTTTCTTAGGACTACAAGACGGTAGGCGGTTAGCCCTCTCCGGAGGGACTGTGACCCTCCGATTACATAGAAACTCGCAAGGGAATCTAAGAAAGGAGGGCTGAGCCATATGGATATTTTCGGAATGATTGCGGTGCTGAGCTTCGGCTTGACCTGCTTTGGAATCGGATACTCTTTTGGCAAAGATAGTAATAAGACACAGAAATAGCCGCCCACCCGTGCAAAGGAAGCGGCTATAGCTGTTTTTCATGAATCGGGCTAACCGTCTATCGGTAGTCCATTGGGCATCTGTTACTGCAGATGCCCTTCTTTATGTTTAATGTAACATAATATTTAGATTACTGCAAGTGTTTTACTAAAGACCCTCTCTTATTTTCATTGAATAAAAGCCCCTTTAAATTCCTCTCCATAGTCTGCATTTGGATCGAACTCTGAATACGGAAGCTCGCCAGTAGATGGTGTGTACTTACCTTCAGGTAAGGGATTACCCTCGATATGATCCGGTACTGATTCGCTGCTTCCGTTAAAAATTTCATCCGGATTAAACCCATTGTCTTCTCTGTACTTTTTCTTCATTTCATCTAATATAGCTTGCCGCTCTTCCTCTGACACTTGACTCAAATCAACATCTTCCCAGTCAGTGGTATCTTCAGAGGAGGTAGTGTCCTCACCGTTGAGTTCTTCGTCGTACGCTCCAGCCGCTATATCTTCATCCGAAATAACTCCATCTCTACACCAGACGTTGCGCTCTGGGCGTTTTCAACTGTTTGCGCAATTTCAATATTTGCCTTGGCGATTTTCAACGATTCAATAGTTGTCTCAAGTTCGGTGATTTTGTCTTGCAATTCGTTAATCTGATTTTGAGTATTCTCTAATTCTGATTGCAGATTAGCATTTTCAGATTTAAGAGAAGAATTTGCAGTATATAAATAAATTACACCAATTATTGAAATAACACATACTACAGCTAATATTATTGTTACGATTTTGTTTTTATCTTTCATAGATTGTTTCCTCACTTTCGTATACTACAACACTTATTATATATCCACACCTTACAAATTTCTATTTTTTTTGCGATACTCTTTTCAAATTTTATAAATTTGAGGTAAATTTGAAGTAAAATACGATCACACAATCTTTAAAGTCCCTAAAAACAAGGCTTTTCAGCACGTTACATCCCTGTCAAGAGGTGAGTGCTAAAATTTTCTGAAAATTTTAGTTTTTCATCATCAATAAGAGTCGTTTTTCAGGAATAAAACACCTTTTGGTCTTCCAACCGCAGACACGCAAGACGGCCTCTGTACAGCGGATGATGCGTCGGAAAACCCGACCCGCAGTCGATCCCGATCCACGGATGAGCACCGCCGATGCTCACGGGAGACAGTTCCCCGTATGCGCTCGTCAGATAACTGACCGGCGTATGTCCGAAGATCACCGTCTGTCCGATATCCGGCGGATCGGCCAGAATATCCCGCTCCCAGAGGGCAAATTCCAGTGCGCTGTCATGCTCGTTTTGCCCATACTTCTCATACAGTTCTATGGGCGCCGCGTGCACCAGCCTGTATCCTTCCACCTCTATATTGACGGGCAGCGCGTGCAGATAGTCCAGTATCCTTTTCTTCTCCTTCTGCGGCGTGCCAAACAGCCACGAGGTATGGGTAACTCTGCCGCCGTTGGCATACCAAAGCTGTATCCGGTCGTACAAAGACTCTTTTCCCACCTCGTCGCCCGGATATGGCTCATCCAGCGCCCGCAGCATCATCCATTCATGGTTGCCCAGAAGCATCTGCACATTCGACATCTCCATGATGCGCCGCAGAATCTGTATCCCCGCCGGGTGACGATCGATCACATCGCCGAGGATATACAAAGTGTCGGCCGGCTTAAGCTCGATCTGTTTCAGGATCGCCTCAAAATTCTCCAGATTGCCGTGGATATCCGACATAACATATTTCACAACGTTTTCCTCCGTTTTCAGAGCCGTGGGCTCAACGTTCCGCCGCCTTATTATACCGTTATCAATTCCTCACAGATTATATTGCGACAAAGGTCACTGTTCCATCCTCGTTTCTCTGTATATGCCATGTGATGGCAGTTCTATACTATTCCCGTATAAATGATATGTTGTTGCATAACCAAAGCCCCCTAATTTTTCATACGAATCAAGAAACGGACAAAAAGAAAGTATTTTATCCAAAACAGTTCGCTGATCACAATTATTTTGGATACAAACAATCAGCTCTTGATCCATACAATATTCCTTGTTGTTTATAGCATCCATATTGTTGACATTCCAGAAAACAACACTGTTATATTGAGCAATTTCATTATAGGATTGCTGTATCTTCCATGCATCATCATAAATATCATCACAAATATAAATATAGACGCAATTCATGTCCTTGTATTGTTTCACAACATTTAAAAAAGTTGTGCTACTGCTATACAAATATTCCCAAGGGCACTGCTCCCAACTGTCTACTATAGCAATACTTAGCAAAAGGGCGGCTGCTATATATTGATATCTTTTTCCCAAAAAATATTTTCCAAACTCATACACTATACATACAGTCCAAATCAATACAACCGCATAAATAGGGAAAATATATCTGTCTACATTATAAACTGCCATTTTAGCTACAATCAAAAAGTAACAAATGCTTGGCAAAACCAGAAGAAACCAATCAAAATGTTCTATAAAGCTGCCTAATTCATTGCCCCTCCCCTTAGCTTTATGTCTAAAGAAGCCCCCAATCAGTAAAATTAAGATAAATACCGCCAAATAAGTAAACAAGTTTCCAAACAACTCTTTATTGATAATGTTATAAAATATTCCTAATCTCTCTGCATAATCTGCGAAATTCGTCAGATTACTGATAGACTGCTTGCCTCTTCCTTCCTCAAACATATGCTGTAGCATAGAGGGAAAAATCAACACAGAAACACAGCCTGCCACTCCCATGGACAATACCAACATTCCCAGCTGTTTATAGCTTTTTTTAATCAATAGATAAATTCCTGTAAAGAAACAACTAAAGAATAAATATACAATAAAATAATAGTGTGTCAGTGCACCAAATACCGAAACGACCGCTATGATTCCTATGCTCTCTAATGGGTTCTCCGTTTTTATCATCTTCAGCATCAAATAGGTAACATATGTCACAAAGAACAATGTCATGACATACATCCTTAAAAAAGCCAGATTTGACAGTATTCCCGCTGAACCGACAAAAATGATTGAGGCAGCCGAAATCGCCCAGTCGCTATGGGTCATTTCTGCAACAATTCTTCGAACACACCACAGTGTTAATACGGCAAAAACAATGTTGATGATTCCGGCATACCAAATACTGAATGTTCCTGGGAACAGTGAACAGATCATATGCAAAATCAGATAATAGAGCGGTGGATGCGTATCCTTGCTCTGATTATACCAGACATTACGGATATTAATCCCCCCCCAGGCTGTACCGTCATATATTCTAAATAAACTTCCTCTGCCGGTTCATAAATCTGGCCATCTTCTGGCCGCATTCCCCCTCCCTTTACGGAATTAGCTAAGACATAAGAAAAAATTTCATCCACATGAAAATTTTCTTTGCAGCAAATTATTACAACTGACAAAGCAATCAAAATCAAGTAAATGTAACATCGTTTAATTATGCTTTTCACCATGCTTTCATTCCCTCCCAGAAATGCTCCTCCAGCTCCACTTCATGCATGTCCAACACGGACATAGCATTGCGGATCAGCAAAGGTTTGCCACGCCTTTCTCCTGTTTAAAAATAGGAACCCTGATATAAAGACAAACCTACACTTTTTATCAGGATTCTTATAAGCAATTATTTAATTGTTCACACCACGACCACTTACAAACGGGGAACTGTTCGCCTGCCGCTTCTTGACAGTGCCAGCACTTACTTACTTTCGCAGCAGGCTCTACAGAAGATATACGGTTTTCCATACTTTTTATACCTTTTTCTATGCTTTCTTCAAGTTCCGCCCTGTGGTTCGCTTGATCTGCATAGTACGGCATAAAGCCCGTATACGAAATATAAGAATTGCGGGTATTGCTTTTACCATTTTCTGCATTATAGCAAAGCTGCGCAGAATTAACAAGTGAATTTCTCTAAATATAATAGTAGTCTCAAATTTCAATTTCAGTACCAAAACGAAAATCGCAAAAAGGGGTTCCATTTTCCATTATATGTAGTATAATAAACTACATATCAGAATGTCCATATTGCTATAGAGATGTTTTAAATATTTTACGGAGGTCAACTGTATGTACCAGATCATCAGCGACGGTTCCTGCGATCTGCCGCAGGAGCTTGCCAGAGAAAAGAATGTCGACGTGATCCCCTTTTATGTATCTTTCGACGACGAGACTTTCTACAAGGAAATCGAGGAGATGCCGATACGGGAATTCTATGAGAAGATGGTGGAGCACGAGAATGTGATTTTTCCGAAATCTTCCCTGCCGTCGATCGAGGATTACCAGAACACCTTTGAAAAGTATGTGAAGCAGGGCATTGCGATCATCTGCATCTGTATCACCACCAAGTTCAGCGGCTCTTATCAGGCGGCCATGAACGCGAAAAATATCCTGCTCGAAACCTATCCGGAGGCCAGAATCACAGTCATCGACTCCAGGATCAACACTGTCCTGCAGGGGCTCTATGTGCTGGAGGCGGCCAAGCTGAAAGAGCAGGGCATACCTTACGACGAGACCATCAAGCGGCTTCTTGCGATTCGTGACAGCGGGCGGATCTTTTTTACTGTGGGAAATGTAGACTATCTCAAGCACGGCGGCCGGATCGGCAAGCTCTCTTCACTC
This sequence comes from uncultured Lachnospiraceae bacterium, assembly GCA_947586255.1. GTDB lineage: Bacteria > Bacillota > Clostridia > Lachnospirales > Lachnospiraceae > UBA3282. Next base: position 99,315 of record CANPXP010000003.1, read on the forward strand.
GCCGCGTCCCTGCTTGGCATCCGGCCTCTGATCACCCTAAAGGAGGGCGAGATCTTCCCCTCCGGCATTGCGAGAAGCCGCCGGAAATCTCTGGAGGCTGTCATGAATCTTCTGGACAACCATATCAAGGCGCTGCAGCAGCAAGGGGAAAACATGAAAGATTATATCGTGGACATCGGATTCGGATATGACATTCATGAGGCGGAGGAGTTTCTCTCCGAGACGAAAAAGCGCTTCGGAGACGTTCTGGATGTGGACAGCATTCATCTGTATCAGATTGGCGCGGCGATTTCCGTGCACACGGGTCCCTATCCGCTTGGCTACGGCTTTCTGAAAAAGGCCTGATTTTCAATTTCCGTCAGAGCAAATTTGATGTGCAAAATCACTTATATGGATCGCTTTATATGGGAAAACAACGCAACCTTGAAATTAATCTTCTTAAATTTATATCGCTCGTATTGATTCTTCTGATTCATGAAAAACTTCCGGGTAGAGCCGGGCTTGCGGCCGCCGGGATCGCATCTCTCGGCGTCCCCACGTTCTTTATGATATCGGGCTATTTTGCCTGCGGAAGTTCGGCAGACGCCCTAAAGGCAAGGGCACTCCGCATCTTAAAGCTCGCGGTTCTTGCCAACGTTATCTATCTGGTCTGGGATCTTCTGGCGGAATCGACGCTGCGGCCCGATACGGTCATGATCTGGCTGAGGCAAAATTGCTCCTTCAAGCGTCTGCTGGTCCTGCTGCTGACCAATGAGTCGCCTTTGCGCGGTCATCTCTGGTTCCTTGGCGCGTTGCTGTATGGATATCTTTATCTGCTGTTTATCCTGTATTCAAACGGAAAGCTCCCGAGCGTCATACGTTCACGTATCGGAATCATTCGCTATCTACAGATCAGTTCTGCGTTCCTGCTGTTTGCGAATCTGACCCTGGGAGAGCTGCTCACTGCATGTGGAATCAACAAACAGATTCCTTATATCCGAAATTGGCTGTTTTGTGCCCTGCCGTTCATGAGCATCGGCTATCTGATTCATCACGGAGAGTCCTATATTGTAAGTACCGTCAAAAAACCGGCAGTGTTCCGGCTTTTTATAGCCTTACTCATCCTGTCGTTCCCAGCTGCCATAGCCGAAACTGTGTTTGTACCAAACGGCACGATTTATCTTTCCAGCATCATTGCATGCATTGTCATGTTTCTGCTTGCCATCGCTCAAAAGGGCCGGCTGAAAAATCCGCTGCTCATTCATCTGGGAAATTTTGCCGACCGCTATGGGCTCTGGATCTATATTCTGCAGATTATGGTCATTAAAATGCTGCACGGCTTATGGGAGCAGCTCAGTTTTACGCAACACACGCTCTTTCTCTGGTGCAAACCCTTCATCGCATTCATTGTCACCACACTGTGTGCGGTACTTATCACGGAGCTGCAAAGGGTCTGCCGAAAAGCTATTTCAAAATAATCTTCCGGGCGATGTCGATACCAACCTTGTAGGACAGCGGTCTGAGCGCGCGATCGGCCTCCTTCAGTTTCTCGCGGACAGGCAGATGCTGAGGGCAGTGCTTCTCGCACAGGCCGCAGCCCGCACACTGGGATGCAAAACCCGGTTCCTTGCGCATTCCCATGTTCTGCGCGAATTCAAAACGCGCGGAGGACTTTTTTTCCATGTACATCAGATTATAATAGTAGAAATTGCCGGGGATATCCACGCCCTTCGGGCAGGGCATACAATATCGACAGCCCGTACAGCCCACCTTTTCCCTCTCCCGGATAATCTTCCTGATCCGCTCGACAATCTCCAGCTCCTCTTCTGCAAGATCGCCCGGTTCCGCCTCGGACGCGATCCTGATATTCTCCTCCACCATCGCCTCGGAATTCATGCCTGAGAGGACGCACGTCACCTCCGGCTGATTCCACAGCCAGCGCAGTCCCAACTCGGCCGGGCTGTAACCTTTGCTGTCCTCCGCCAGCGCCTGCTTCGCCCTGTCCGGCAGATTCACCAGCTTGCCGCCGCGCAGCGGTTCCATGATGATGACGGGGATTCCCTTCTGCGCCGCCGCCTGAAGTCCGCGCCTTCCCGCCTGGGTGTGCTCATCCAGATAATTGTACTGAATCTGACAGAAATCCCAGTCATAGGCGTCCAGAATCTTCAGGAACATCTCCGTCTCGCCGTGGTAGGAGAAGCCAATATTGCGGATACGCCCCGCCTGCTTCTGCCGCGCGATCCAGTCCTCGATCCCCAGCGTCTTCAGGTGTTCCCACTCTGCATAGTCCGTGAACATATGCATCAGATAATAGTCGATATACCCCGTGCGCAGACGGGAGAGTTCCTCGTCGAAGGTCTTGTCGATCGCGGCGGCTGAACGTATGACATACTGCGGCAGCTTAGTCGCGATGTACACTCTGTCGCGGCACTTGTTTTGCTCGAGAATCCTCCCCAGACACTCCTCGCTGCCCGGATAGACATACGCAGTATCAAAGTAATTGACGCCCTGCCCGATCGCGAGCATGACCTCGCGCTCCGCTTTTTCATAGTCGATCGCATTGCCTTTTCTGCTGAATCTCATGCAGCCGTAGCCAAGCTGCGAAATCTGATTGCCATACCGGTCAGCTCTGTATTTCATGGATTCCCTCCTGTCGCGCTGCGCTCCCTCTGCCCGTAAGCAGCCCAGCACATCTCTCCGCCGCTCACTGTCACTTATGATTATAAGCCCAAATCAGCGATTGAGCAACCGCAAACCGCCTGTCGTCAGGACGGCAAGGCGCAGAACCGCCGTCCGCATCTTGAATTTTTCTTCTATTAGGAGTAAAATAAATTGAATTCGCGGCCGCCCTTCTGCGGGGCGGTTTATCAAAAACGAAAGAAAGGATATGGGCACAATGAAAAAAAATGAAAACAAGTGGCTGCGCGCCGCCATTCCGGCGCTCTTGCTCCACTGCAGCATCGGTACGGTGTACTGCTGGTCGATTTTCAGTCAGGAGATAGCGGATTACATCGGCTTCTCCAAAGGCGCTACGGAGTGGGCGTTCAGCTTCGCGATCTTCTTCCTTGGCATGTCGGCGGCATTCCTCGGCAACGTGGTGGAAAAGGACATCCACAAGTCCTCCCTGATCGCGGCGATCTGCTTCGCGCTGGGCATGGCTGGCACCGGTTTCTTCATCTACTACGGCGGTCTGCACCAGCACAATCCGCTAGCCTTGGTCGGCATCTACATAAGCTATGGCTTCATCATGGGTATCGGTCTGGGAACAGGCTATCTATCCCCCGTCAAGACGCTGATGCTCTGGTTTGAGGACAGGAAGGGTCTGGCTACAGGTCTTGCGGTAGCTGGCTTCGGCGCCGCCAAGGCAATCGCGAGCCCGATCATGCAGGCGATGCTCGACAATCTGGGCGAGGGCGGCATCTACAAGATGTTCTGGATTCTCGCGTGCGTGTACTTCGTGATGATGTTTGCGGGGCATCTTCTTCTGAAGAAGCCCGAGGGCTGGCACGAGCCGCAGACGAAGGAGAAAGGCCAGGGCATTATCTCCGTCATCAAGACAAGGCCGATCACCAACTATGTCGGCATCTGGGTGATGTTCTACATCAATATCACCTGCGGTTTGGCGCTGATCTCCCAGAAGAAGATGATCGTAAAGTGTATCGGTCTGGCAGGCGTGGTAGGCATCATCTCCACCATCTCCGCGATCTTCAACGCGGGCGGCCGTCTGGGCTTCTCCGCATGGGCTGACACGATGAAGGACAGAAACACGATCTATAAGCTGATCTTCATCCTCTCCATCGTATTCACGGGACTGGTTATGATCACCGGCGGCATCAAGAACGGCGAGGGCAACATCCTGCTGACGATCCTTGTTCTGGGTCTGATCTTCGTAGTCAACGCGGGTTACGGCGGCGGTTTCTCGAACGTGCCGACACTGCTCTCCGACCACTACGGCATGGGCAGCATCAGCGCCCTGCACGGCGTGACCCTGTCCGCTTGGGCTTTTGCGGGTCTGACGGGCAACCAGATCGCCAACTTCATCGTAAACCGCACGGGTGAGTTTGTCACGGACGCGCACGGCAACAGCATCAATCCTGTAGGTTATCAGAACGTTCTGTACTTCACGATCGTTCTCTACATCATCGCGCTGTGCCTGAGCGTATTCCTGGTGCGGCCGATGGATAAGGATAAGAAAGCTAACGCATAGTTTCATTTCTCAAAGGGCGGCGCATCGCTTTGTCGATACGCCGCTCTTTTATTTTGTGAATATGTGGTTTTATCTGTCATATTTTTTAGAAAAATGTGATTTTTTTGATTATAATTCTCAGAAAAATGTGAAAATCAGGATTGTTTTTCTCAGAAAAATGTGTTACCTTGAATGTGCCGAGAAAGGAGGTCTCCGGATGAATCGAACCGCAATGCAGGAACTGATCCGTTGGAAATCCGACGCCGACCGCAAACCCATGGTACTGAAAGGCGCCAGACAGGTCGGTAAGACATGGCTTATGAAGGAATTTGGCCAAAATTATTACGACGACTTCGTATACTTTAACTTCGACGAGGATTCGGAATTGAAATCTGTCTTTATGGCAAACAAGAATCCTCGCAGGATCGTGGAACTTCTGTCCCTGATTGCCGGCCGCAAAATTCTTCCGGGTCGGACGCTGATCATCTTCGACGAGATTCAGGAATGTCCTGAGGCTCTAAATACACTGAAATATTTCAGGGAAAAGGCAAATGAGTACCATGTCATTGCCGCCGGCAGTCTGCTCGGCACGCTTCTGGCACAGCCCAAATCATACCCTGTCGGCATGGTCAATCTGCTGCACATATACCCGCTGTCTTTTGACGAATTTCTCCGGGCCACGGATGAAACTCTGTATGAATATTATCACGACATTCCAAAAGGCAGAGCCGTCGAAGAAATCTTTCACACCCGCCTCGCAGAAGCTTGCAGCCACTATTTTATTATCGGTGGGATGCCGGAATGCGTTGCCTCATGGAGCAAATACAAGGCGCCGGAAAAAATCACGCAGATCCAGCAGGAATTGGTGGAAATCTATGAAAATGATTTTTCCAAACACAACGGCAAAGTCAACAGCGGAAGAATCCTGATGGTATTTCGCAGCATTCCCTCGCAGTTAGCCAAGCCAAACGAAAAATTTATGTACGGCGCTGTCCGTGAAGGCGGCCGCGCAAGAGATTTTGAGGAGGCGATCGAATGGCTGGTCAGCGCCGGAATCCTGAACAGAGTCTATAATGTATCCAAACCGGAGCATCCGCTGTCAGCCTTTGACAAGCTCGACAGTTTTAAGCTTTTTATGTTTGACACCGGGCTGTTAAAATACATGGCCGGCATCGACAACAGCGCCATTCTCTTAAAAAGCGATTACCAATTCAAGGGGCCTTTGACGGAAAACTATATTTTACAGCAGCTGCAGGGACAATTTCCCATTGCCCCGCGATATTACGCGGACAAAAACAGTGAAATCGATTTTATTCTTCAACATGGCACAGAGATCATCCCTATAGAAGTCAAAAGCGGAGAAAATAAATCCGCCCCCTCTTTTAAGCGCTATATTGCAGACAAGCGTCCCGCTTGCGCCATACGCTACTCCAAAAGAGGCTATACAACCGACGGACTTATCACCAACATACCGCTCTATCTCGCCGGAAAGACATCTTCTCTCCTGTAAAATCTCACGTCGCAATCGCGTTGCCCGTGTACAGCTGATAGTACTTGCCCTTCTCCTCCAGCAGCTGCTCGTGGGTGCCGCGCTCGATGATGCGGCCCTGTTCCAAGACCATGATGCAGTCGGAATTCTTGACGGTGGAGAGTCTGTGGGCGATCACAAAAGTCGTTCTTCCCTTCATCAGCTTATCCATGCCATCCTGCACGATGCGCTCGGTTCTGGTATCGATGGAACTGGTGGCCTCGTCCAGGATCAGCACCGGCGGGTCCGCGATGGCGGCCCGCGCGATGGCGAGAAGCTGCCTCTGCCCCTGACTTAAGTTCGCGCCGTCGCCGGTGAGCACCGTGTCATAGCCCTGCGGCAACAGCCTGATAAATCCGTCCGCGTTGGCCAGCTTCGCCGCCGCGACCACTTCCTCATCCGTGGCGTCCAGCTTGCCATAGCGGATGTTGTCCATGACCGTACCCGTGAAAAGATGCGTATCCTGCAGCACGATGCCGAGAGAGCGCCGCAGATCCGCCTTTTTGATCTTGTTCACATTGATGCCGTCGTAGCGGATCTTACCGTCCTGAATATCATAGAAGCGGTTGATCAGGTTCGTGATCGTCGTCTTGCCCGCACCGGTGGACCCGACGAAAGCGATCTTCTGCCCCGGCTCGGCGTAGAGCCGCACGTCATGCAGCACCATCTTGTCATCGTTGTAGCCGAAGTCCACGCCATCGAAGACCACGTCTCCCTTTAACTCCACGTAGTCCACGGAGTGATCCGCCTGATGCTCGTGCCTCCACGCCCAGCGCCCCGTGCGCTTCGGATTCTCCACCAGTCTGCCGTTTTCCTCCTTCACGTGCACCAGCGTCACATAGCCGTTGTCCGTCTCGGACATCTCATCCATCATCTTAAAGATACGCTCCGCGCCCGCCATTGCCATAACGATGGAGTTAAACTGTTGACTCATTTGGTTAATAGGCATGTTAAAGCTCTTGTTAAAAGTCAGGAAGCTTGCCAGCTCGCCCAGCGTGAGCCCGGAAATCCCGGAGAGCGCCAGCACGCCGCCCACGATGGCGCAGATCACATAGCTGACATTGCCCAGCTGCGCGTTGACCGGCCCCACAATATTGACCAGATAGTTCGCCTTGTCCGCACTGTGGTACAGAGCGTCATTCAGTTCCCTAAACTGCCGGATATTCTCCTCCTCATGGCAGAAGACCTTGACCACCTTCTGGCCGTCCATCATCTCTTCGATGAAGCCGTTGACCTTGCCCAGATCCTTCTGCTGCTGCAGGAAATATCTGCCGCTCAGGCCCGCCACATTCTTGGTGACCACCAGCATGACCGCCACCATAACCAGCGTCACGACGGTCAGCGGAATGCTCAGCACCAGCATACTGATAAACACGCTGACGACTGTGATGGCGCTGTTGAACATCTGCGGCATGCTCTGGCTGATCATCTGCCTGAGCGTATCCGTATCGTTGGTGTAGGTTGACATAATATCTCCATGCGAGTGCGTGTCGAAATACTTGATCGGCAGCGTCTGCATATGGGAAAACAGATCGTCACGCACATTTCTGAGCGTTCCCTGTGTCACGTTGATCATCATGCGGTTGTAGATATAAGCCGAAGCCACGCCGATCGCATAAAAGCACGCCACCCGGCCTATCGCTCCCGCCAGCGGCCTGAAGTCCGGCGTATCCGACGTGAGCATGGGCGCGATATAGTCGTCGATCAGGCGCTGGATAAACATGGTGCCCTGCACGTTCGCAAGGACGCTCACGAGAATCAGCACCGCGACGATCACCAGATGTACGCCGTAATTCTTCGTCACATACTTCATCAGCCGCTTGAACACGGCCCCCGGATTCTCTATTCTTTTGCCTCTCGGCATTCTTCTTCCCATCGGTCCCGGCATTACGCTTCACCTGCCTTTTCATCAAAATCTCCGCTGCCGCCGGTCTGGGACTCATAGACCTCGCGGTAAATCTCATTATTTTCAAGCAGCTCCTCGTGCGTTCCGAAACCGTCGATGCGGCCGTCCTCCATGACGATGATGCGGTCCGCGTGCTGTACGCTGGAGATGCGCTGCGCGATAATCAGCTTGGTCGTCTCGGGAATCTCATCCGCGAAGGCTTTTCTGATGCGGGCGTCCGTGGCCGTGTCCACGGCGCTGGTGCTGTCGTCCAGGATCAGGATCTTCGGCTTCTTCAAGAGCGCCCTCGCGATGCACAGCCGCTGCTTCTGTCCGCCGGACACGTTCGTGCCTCCCTGCTCGATATAGGTATTGTAGCCCTGCGGCAGCTTCTCGATAAACTCATCCGCACAGGCGAGGCGGCAGGCGCGCCGGCACTCCTCCTCCGTGGCATTCCCGTCGCCCCATCTGAGGTTTTCCAGAATCGTGCCGGAAAAGAGCACGTTCTTCTGCAGCACCACCGACACCTGGTTGCGCAGACTTTCCATATCGTATTCCCGCACGTCGCGGCCGCCCACCAGAACGGCTCCGGAGGTCACGTCGTAGAGCCGGCTGATCAGATTGACCAGACTGGTCTTCGCGCTGCCGGTGCCGCCGATGATCCCGATCGTCTCGCCGGTTTTGATCTTTAAGTTGATACCGTGGAGCACCGCCTTACTGCGATCCCCGTAATAGGAAAAGTCCACATCCCGAAACTCGATATCGCCGCTTGGCACCTCATAGACAGGCTCTTCCGGATTGGTCAGATCGCTCTCCTCGCACAGCACCTCTCCCACACGCCTCGCGCTCGCCATACTCATGCTCATCATGACGAAGATCATGGAGATCATCATCAGGTTCATCAGTATGTTCATGCAGTACGCGAGCAGGCTCATCAGCTCGCCCGTCTTCAGGATATCCTGCACGATCAGCTTCGCTCCGATCCAGCTGATCATCAGAATACAGCTGTACACCGTCAGCTGCATGACCGGCATATTCAGAACGACGTTCTTCTCCGCCTTCAGGAAGATGTCATAGATACCCTGACTGGCCTTCTTAAACTTATCCGTCTCATAATCCTCACGCACGTACGCTTTCACCACGCGGATCGCGCTGACGTTCTCCTGCACGGAGGCGTTCAGCTCATCGTACTTCGGAAAGGCCATCTGGAAGTACTTCATCGCCCGCCTGATCAGGAAGAACAGCACGACCGCCAGAAGGAGCACCGCAATCAGGTACACGGATGCCAGCTGCGCGTTGATGAAGAACGCCATGGCCATCGCGCAGATCATACTGATCGGCGCGCGGAAGCACATGCGCAGCAGCATCTGATACGCCATCTGTATGTTGGTCACATCCGTCGTCATCCTCGTCACCAGCCCCGCCGTGCTGAATTTATCCAGATTGGAAAAGGAGAACGTCTGTATCTTCTCAAACATCGCCTGCCTGAGATTCCTGGCAAAACCCGTAGACGCCCTGGCGCCGTACTTGCCGCCCATGATGCCGCTGTATAACCCCATAAGCGCCATCACAATCATCAGGCCGCCTACTATGTAGATATGCCGCATATTTCCCGCTTCCACACCATCGTCGATGATAGACGCCATCAGAAAAGGGATCAGCGTCTCGAAGACAACCTCCAGAATCATAAAGACCGGCGTCAGAACGGATTCCCGCTTGAATTCCTTGATCTGCGCCGCCAAAGTTTTGATCATATCATCCCTGCTCTCTCTTATCTGTATTTTCCGCTACCTTCTATCATCAACCAAAAAATTTTTAATGTCAATAAAATACACAGAAATTTCATAAGTGTTTAGAAAAAGATAAGAAAAGAAGAAAACCCCGACGCGCCGTCACGCCGGGGGCCAGACTCTTACGCCTGTCAGCCTTTTCTCTTCTCCGCCTGCACGGTAGAGACGATACCCATCGCAAAAATACCGACGACAAGAACAATGATCACCGCGGCCCAGATCTTGGAACGGCGCGCTTCGGCGCGATAGCGCTCCGTCTCTTCGATGATCAACCGGCTCGTCTCTTCCTCCGCTGCCATCTCCGCGTTCAGCATGTCCACATCAACCGTCATCGGCTCCAGTGCCTCCTGCGCCGCTTCCATATTGATATACCCCGTCTGATTCTGATAATAGACAATATACCATCCGTCCTCCGTCTGTCCGGTCACATAGACCATATCTCCCGCCTGATAGGAAAATATCGTCTCCGCGTTCTCGTCCGGCTCTGTCTTGGCGTCAACCGGCTGCCGTACGGACATAAACTGCTCTGCAGCCACCTCTGCCTGACGCTCCGCCTCTTCCGCCGCCGCATACAGCGACGCGCCCCAAAACGCCGCCGCCATCATGATGCCTGCCAATATCATTCCCGTCAATATCCTACTTGCTGTGATTTTTCTTTGCATTTCCTGTCTTCTCCTTATTATAATGAAAATTGATTCTGGTTACGCTGACACGCTGCACCGGTTCGCGATAAAACACGGCCCACACGAAGAACAGAAGATAAACCGGCAGTACATTGCGATCCGGCGTATAGAAAAAAGTTTGCGCCAGAAAAGCGTACGCAATCAGTCGGCAGCCCGCGGCCCGCGGTCTTGCAAAACTGCTCTTTCGCTGCATATCCAAAGTCAGCAGAACCGCAAGAACGAGCAGCAGAAGCGTACTGACCCGGCTGCTGCGCAGACAGCGGATCCAGCCGCTTTCACTCATGCCGACCGATTTGGTCAACGGTCCGGCGAAGCTTTGCACAAAGTCTATCCCGACGGAAGTTTCCGGCAGCCCAGCCCATACGCTGCCGCCCAGGAGCAGAATCGCCGCAACGATACCGAGCAGTACGAAGACAAACTGATATCCCCGCCGCATCCTCCGCAGCACCAGCCTGTCTCGGTCCACGCCCTTCGGAATTCTGCTCCAGTACCGAATAAAGAACACGCCGCCCACCGCCAGCAGAAGCAGCAAATAAATGCTGTGCTCCGGACCGAATGCCGGCTCTGCGGACAGAATCCGCATATAATTGGTCAGAAAGCTTGTGCCGCTAAGCAGAACTCCATAGAGGAAAAACATCTGCATGTCCCGCTTGACCAGTTCCGCCGTCGGCCGTACCATGAGCGGTATCGCCAGAAAGGCAAACGTCATGATCCATAGGCTCGACACGTTACAATTGACAAACAGTGCGAAATAACTGACCATGGCAGTCAACGCATAAAAAAGTGATCTTCCTACGGAGCGGCAGAAGCAATAGCGCAATGTGCTGACCAGACAAGGCAGGAGCAAAAGGGACGCCGCCGTGCCAGAATCCGCCATCAGCTCCGGCCGCCAGCCAAATTCTCCAAGCCCCAAATCTTCCATCAGTATCCGTCCCGCCATAAGCAGTCCGACACACAGGAGCAGATCTAGGTACCATCCCTCCAGCATTCTCGCTTCCTTAAACACAAAGTACAGCAGCCCCAATATGATCCAGACCGCCTGAAACTCATAATGGATCGCCCCCGTGTCCGGATCCTGAAACATCTTGCCTGCGATGGACAGCAAATTCCATGCGACCAGCGCCAATACAACAAAATCAGTCCTGTATTCCAAGCGCCATAGCCCGCTTGCGCCTCGTCTGATATTCCAGATCCAGCAGCCGGCGTATACAACAATGAGCATCAGCAGCAAAAAATAGGAAAACGGCACGCCTGCTATTTCAGGCGTCTGCCCGCAGAGCAAGGAGACTGCCAATGTCACCGCTAAGAAGATTCCCGTTATGTTTTTCATTGCCAGCTGCTTTTTTGTTTTCGTCATAGGTAAAACCATCCTGTTTTTCGCTCACAATATATGCAAAAATGCTATTGATAATATACTTTTGTATACTATAATAGCACTTACAAAGCGGATTCGGCAAGCGGCAAATATATCATGTATTTTTCCATCAAAAATAAAAATCCCGATACAAAGTATATTTTCGTCGCACTTTTCAGCCAATTTCTTACTTTGTATCGGAATCTTTAAAATCTGTTGTTGAATTGTCGGTATACTTTAGCCGCCTATATTCTATTTCTTATCAGTTCCAATAAAGACGCACTTTCTCAGCAGCTTCTTCAGAAGATATCCCGTATTCCTCTGCGAGATTTTGCTCGACAGTTTTTCTTGCAATCCCACATTTCTTCCCCATTCGGACAGAGGCGCGGAAACCTTCTTCTCTTCCTTCTTCTCTTCCTTCTTCTCTTCCTTCTTCTCTTCCTTTTTCTATGCCTTCTGCAAGCCCCTCCGCGCGGCTTTCCTCACATTCCGCCCTGTGGTCCGCCAGATCTGCATAGTATGACATGTACTCCACCATCAGTCTCGGATCCTTCTTCGCTGTCTCCACTGCCTTCACCAACTTTCTCGTATACTCATCCGTCGCTATCCCTTCCGCAAGATACTTAAGGAAATTTCCAAGCTCCGGTGT